>BAXC01000025.1 GCA_001310375.1 Bacillus sp. JCM 19041
GATGGGAGCCCTTGATTTAGAAACAATGAAACAAATCCAGGCTTATATAGATGAAGTGGAACGACCAATCTTACTATATGGAGAAGGGTGGCGACTTTCTTCACCACTTCCAGAAAGTGAACGGGCGACTTCGCTACAACATAAGGTACTCCCGAATATTGGTTTTTTCAAGACGTATTCCGTGATGCATTAAGAGGCAGTTTTTTTTCTAAAACAGATAAAGGCTTCGGATGCGATTACTTTGAAGATATAGAGGGATTAAAAGAGGGGATTTATAGTCCAGCTAATCGATCTAGTCAATTGATTCAGTATATTGAGGCACATGATAACGAAACGTTGTTTGATAAGCTACAAGCGAGCTATCCTGAAGAAAGCGACCGGCTTATTAAGCGAAGGCACAGGCTGGCAACATCGATTCTGCTGCTTGCACAAGGGTTGCCCATGTTGCATGCCGGTCAAGAAAAATACCGGACAAAATGGGGCGAACGAGATAGTTACCTCTCGCCAGATTGGGTGAATCAGCTTAAATGGGGAGGGGGAAGTGACTCCTCCTATGAGGCGTATATTGGAGGCTTATTGCTAATTCGTCAAACATACCACTTATCGGACAACTGTGGGTACTTCCGTTGGCTTGCAGAGGAAAAACAAACAATCGCCTATGAAAGGCATTTTCAAGCAGGTAATGTAAGGAAGCGTATAATCGTTATTCATAATGGATCACGGAGTCCATGGAAACTCCCATTTAATTATGATGGATATCTAAAGAATGTCGTTGACGATACTCATGCTTCTTTGGTACCATTGTATTCAGCTATTGGAAATCAACTTACTGCTAAGCCGCTTTCAACGAGCGTATATGTGCAGGATCTATAATGGCAGAGCCAAAACCTGTGCTCTGCTTCTTTTAGTGGATTCTTTTTCAGTGGAAAATGAGTTATACTGAAAACCAAGCAGCAAGGAAGCGGAAGAAAAGAAAAGGGAATTGAAGGTGAACCGGGTGGAATTGTTTTTAGGAGAAGGCTGGGACGTCTTGCCTGCGGGCGGCGCGACTGGCGAAGCATATGTTGCCAGACATGGCGACTATCAATTATTCATAAAACGAAATTCATCTCCTTTTCTTGCGGTTCTTTCTGCTGAAGGAATTGTCCCAAAATTATTATGGACAAAAAGGCTTGAAAGTGGTGATGTCATTACGGCACAGCGCTGGATACAAGGCCGAGAGCTTAAAGCGAAGGAAATGATGAATGCTAGTACAGCAACAATGCTTGCTAATATTCACGGATCAAATGAATTATTGGATATGTTTAAGCGAATGGGTAATGAACTATTAAACCCAGCAAGCATGGTAGAAAATATGTACATGCAAGTGGCATTATATCAAATAGAAGATGAACGAATTCATGCTGGACTCACCTTCCTAGAAAGGACGATGGGGCAGTTGGAGTCGACTGAATACGCAGTTTGTCATGGCGATATTAATCACAACAATTGGATGAGAGATGAACAGGACAACCTTTATCTAATTGATTGGGACGGGGCGACTGTAGCTGATCCAGCACTGGATTTGGGGCTGCTTTTATACACATATATCCCAGAATCACAGTGGGAAGACTGGCTTGGACATTATGGGCAAGAATTAACATCTTCGTTACGGATACGCATGCACTGGTATGTGGTAGCCCATACGATTTCTGAAATGTTATGGCATCAAAGTCGGCATAATTTGAACCAAGTTGAAGAATACAGAGAAGCGCTGTCGTATCTTGTATCTTGTTAATAGCTCATCTTGATAAAGATGAGCTATCTGTTTGTCGATTTAAGCCTTATTTCCTGGGAAATCAAATGAGACTAGACATTTGATTAAGCCATTCATCCACCGCCGCATCATCGATTGTGTTCGTTTCTGTTGCGCTTGATATTGCAGCTATTGTGCTTGTTAAACTGGGATCAAGTGCGGGGTCTTTGGAAAGGGCTACAAGCAGGTGTTGAAGTTGCTCCGTTTCATTTACGGTTAAAAAATGCTCGGTGACATGGTTCTGCAGCAGATCGTGTAATAATCCTAGTTTATGCTCGATTGTTATAGGCATACAACACCTCCTATGCTGTATGTTGAGCGAATAAGCTAAGAAATATACTGTGAATAGATTAGAAAGAGGGATGAGCGTTGCGTTTACGACATAAGCCATGGGCAAGAGAAGAACTGAATAAAAAACCAGGACTCGTTATTCAGAATCCAAGTGAATTAAAAAGAAACTGGGAAAAACCGTTTGAAAAAGCACAGCCGCTTTTTGTTGAAGTGGGTACGGGCAAAGGCCAGTTTCTGACGGGGATGGCACAACTATACCCAGAAATTAATTTTATTGGCGTGGAACGATATGAGAGTGTATTGTTGACTGCAATGGAACGAGCAGAACAAGCAGGTTTACAGAATTTGAAGTTTTTAAGTGAGGATGTTGCAAATTTAAATGATTTTTTTGCTGAAGGTGAAATTGATCGCCTCTTTATTAATTTTACTGACCCTTGGCCAAAAAAGCGTCATGCAAAAAGAAGGCTCACACATGAACATTTTCTTGGGCTTTATCGACAACTGTTGACAAAGGATGGAGAAATTCATTTTAAAACAGATAATCAAGGTTTATTTGAATACTCTCTGCATAGTATGTCAACCTACGGGATGTCTTTGAAAAATGTTAGTCTTGATCTTCATAACAGTGCAATGGAGAACAATATTATGACGGAGTATGAAGAAAAATTTTCAGCCAAGGGTATGAGGATTTTTAGGTTAGAAGCGACATTTAAATAGAAAAAAGAAGCCAAAGGGGGGTCCCTTGGCTTCTTTTTTAAACTTGTGTTAAATCAAGTAAAACACCTGTTTTAATATCGGCGATAAATTCATATTGGACAGGACCGTCTACAGTTGAACTAGTTAATCCACCACGGTATGCCGTATAAGATAAGCCAAAACGATCCACAGATTCAGGTTGCATATGAATCCAAGAACCATTAATAATGTATTCTTGTTTCACTGTTGCTTTTACTTTTTTTTAATACTTGTTCAGGTGAAAGCTTGTCCGCTTTGCATGCTCTGCTCGCAAGCACACCAATTAATATTCCAATACCTAGTCCTAGTGAGACACGTTTCATTTGAAAATGCTCCTCTCCCTTTAACGCCTAAATATTCATACTTGTAGTATAACGAAACTGGTGTAAAAATTCTACGATAAACTGTCGCTAGCTTCTTACGATGAAGTTCTGTAGAATGAATTAGAGCATATTAATCATTTGAAATTGTCTGGAGGTAACTATGAACGAGAATACGAAAGCATTATTTAAAACATTGACAGAATTGTCTGGACCGCCAGGGTTTGAGCACGACGTTCGCTCTTTTGTGAGAAGTGAACTTTCTAAGCATACAAATGAAATCGTACAAGATAAATTAGGAAGTATTTTTGGAGTCTTGCGTGGTGATGAAACAGGACCGAGAGTAATGGTAGCTGGTCATATGGATGAAGTGGGCTTTATGGTAACTACGATTAATGAAAAGGGGTTAATTAAATTCCAAACTCTTGGTGGTTGGTGGTCGCAAGTACTCCTTGCTCAACGGGTGCAAATTATGACTGATAATGGTCCAGTTATTGGGGTCATTGGTTCAACACCACCTCATTTGCTACAAGAGTCACAACGAACAAAGCCAATGCCAATAACTGAAATGTATATTGATGTTGGTGCCGATGATAGAGAGAACTGTTTAGCTCTGGGAATTAAACCTGGACAAGCGGTTGTACCTGAATGTCCATTTACTCCAATGGCGAACGAAAAGAAAATCTTAGCGAAAGCTTGGGATAATCGCTATGGTGTTGGTCTTGCGATTGAGCTTATTGAGGCACTCAAAGGCGAAAAATTACCAAACATACTTTATTCCGGGGCAACCGTACAAGAGGAAGTAGGCCTTCGTGGTGCGGCAACAGCAGCGGATATGATCAAGCCTGACTTGAGCTATGTTTTGGATGCGAGTCCGGCAAATGACGCGACAGGAGGAAAGGATGCATTCGGTCATTTAGGCAAAGGTGCCCTCGTCCGTATCTATGATCGGACAATGATTACACATCAAGGCATGCGAGAGTTTGTTCTGGATACGGCTGAATCAAATGACATTCCTTATCAATTCTTCTTGTCTCCTGGTGGAACGGATGCAGGGCGAATTCATACATCAGGTAGTGGGGTGCCGTCAGCAGTGATTGGCGTCTGTGCCCGTTACATTCATACATCTTCATCGATTTTGCACGTTGATGATTATGCAGCTGCTAAAGAATTAGTCACTAAGTTAGTGAAATCAACAGATAAGACGATGTATGAAAGCATCATTTCTGTATAATCAATGAAAATGAAACGAGTTGCTGTTGGTTCAAAAAATCCTGCAAAAGTGCATGCTGTACAAGATATTCTAATCGCAGAAAAAGTAGAAGTAATTTCGATTAAAGCCGAATCTCATGTGTCAGCCCAGCCATTTTCCGATGAAGAAACGCGTGAAGGAGCAATCAATCGTAGCAAAGAAGCGCTTCAGCTTGCTAACTCTGATTTTGGAATAGGTCTTGAAGGTGGCGTATATAAACTTGGTGAGCAACTTTTTTTATGCAATTGGGGCGCGTTGATTACGAAGAACGAGGAGATCTATGTCGCCAGCGGTCTTCGCCTTCCTCTTCCGAATGCCATTGCCAATCAACTCTACGATGGCTTAGAGCTTTCAGAAGCTTTGCAGATCATTGAGCCAGAGTTGGCAATAACAAATGGAGCTGTAGGCTATTTAACGGGTAACTATATTAGTCGAAAGGCCATGTTTGCTGAAGTTGTAAAAGCGTGCTATGGCCAATATATTGCAAGAAAAAGTAATGTGCACTAATTAGCCAATTGAAGAAAAACACCGCTACTAGGGATCACTACCCTACAGCGGTGTTTTTTCTATTCTTCAGCAAATACATACTCCAACGCTTTTACTGCTTGTTCAGGCGTTTCAACAACGACTTGCGCTTTATTCGCTAGTTCTTTTAAAGCATGGTGCAATTTTTCAGGTCGAATTAAAATGACAGGAATCCCGCTTCGATCGCCCGTGAAGCATCCATCGCTGTATTCCACTGCTTGTACTCCTCTCCGAATAAAGCAATGACAACATCAGCTTTTTTCATCCATATTTGTGTCCTCAAGTTATTAAAACTGGAGGCTGCTTCATCCGTAAGAATGGCATTTGGTTGTTCTCCTTTGATATGTTGGCCAATTTTATCACTTTTACTGTGATTTTCCATTGGACCTTTAAAGCTAAGTGGCAATTTAAGCTCGTTGGCAAGCTGTTTGATTTCGCTGCGCCAATCAGAGTGGATTTCTCCTGCTAAATAAATTGTTAATGTCATGTACATACACTCCTTCTAATTGGTTTATCACTATTATAATGAATAGCCTGATTTTCTAAAAGTAAACTTTAGTTTATGTCTTGTCACTTGAGTTTACATGTCGTATTCTTATACAGTGGTAATAAGATGATGGAGTGTGTGGCGATGTGAAAACATTTTTGGAAAGAAAAGGAATACGCCCTTCCTGGCGCCTTTACTTTATTAAGGCAATGGGACAAATGACATTTGGCTTATTTGCGACACTCATTATGGGGATGATTATTCGCACGATTGGTGAGCAATTAGGGATTGCACAATTCGTAGAGCTTGGTCAATTCGCCATGGATCTTTATGGTGCTGCTATTGGAGCTGCTGTTGCACTAGCATTAGGCGCACCATCTTTTGTGTTACTTGCAACTATCGTTTGTGGAGCTGCCGGTGCATTATATGGTGGACCAGCGGGAAGTCTCATTGCAGCCATCGTTGGAGCGGAAGCGGGGAAACTAGTTGCCGGTGAAACAAAAATTGATATTCTTGTAACGCCATTAGTAACAATTTGTTCAGGCTATGTAACGGCAGTATTGATTGGGCCTCCAATTGCCTTAACAATGTCGGCTATTGGTGATGCGATTTCGTGGGCGTCTGGACAACAACCGTTGTTGATGAGTTCATTTGTGGCCATACTAATGGGGTGGGCACTAACAGCGCCAATATCTAGTGCGGCAATTGGATTAATGCTTGGTTTAGATGGGAGTGTTGCCGCAGCAGCGGCAATTGGTTGTGCTGGTCAAATGGTTGGGTTTGCTGTAGCGAGCTTTCGGGAAAATCGCTTCGCTGGTCTGTTGACACTGGGAATAGGTACTTCAATGTTGCAAGTTCCAAATATCATCAAAAACCCACTTATTCTTATACCGCCGACTATAGCGGGTTTTGTGGCTGCCCCGGTAGGGACGATTGTGTTTGGATTAATTAATAATGCCGCGGGTTCTGGTATGGGCACTAGTGGTCTTGTTGGTCCAATTATGACCTTTACTGAGATGGATTTTTCTTGGATGCTTTTCATTCAAGTGTTTCTATGCTATTGTTTGATTCCAGCGGTTGTTGCTCTCGCGTTATCAGAGTGGATGCGAAGCAAGAATTGGATTAAAATAAATGATATGAAGATTAGCGAAATATAGGGGTGTTGACGATGGAACATGTTGAGACAGTAGAACAGTTTAATGAAATTAAAGAAAATGAAACAGCAGTCTTTCTTTTTTCTGCCGATTGGTGTCCAGATTGCCGTGTTATTGAACCAATCTTACCCCGCTTGAAGTCGATTATCCAACGTTTTCTTTTTATTATGTTGACCGTGATAAATTAATTGACGTGTGTATTGCTCACGACATTTTTGGTATTCCAAGCTTTTTGTTTACGCAGATGGGAAAGAAGTCGATCGGTTTGTTTCAAAAGACCGAAAGACTGAAGAAGAAATTGAAGCCTTTTTGACAAAAGCAGAAGCAGCAATTGGCTAAGGGAGTATACCCTTAGCTTTTTATTTGTCTTGCTTTGGGTTCACTCCAATCCATGTTAAACTATATTCAAGCAAAAGGAGGCTGTTTTCGTGGAGCTGCAAGCATTTCGTAAGAAGATTGAAAAGAAATTGGAACGAGATGGATGGACCATTCGTTATGATCATAAAGAAGGAACTCTTAGAGTTGAGGACAATTCGATTCAAAAAGGAGTTACGTTATCGCTTAAACCGTTATTAGCTAAGTGGGAACGGAAAGAGTATGACGCAGTAGAAGAAGCCATTCGCCATGTAAAAGTTGGCTTAGAGTCAATGAAAAAAGCAGTCCAATTAATAGGAAATGAAAAGAAAATATTTCCAGTCATTCGAGCGGCATCTTTTCCCGATGAAACCGCGGATGGTAGGAAGTTAATTTTTGATGACCATACTGCAGAAACTCGTGTTTATTATGCGATTGACTTAGATGAGACATATACGTTAATTGATCAAAACTTATTAGAGGTAAGTGGATGGAGCAAGACGAGGCTCAAAGAAATGGCGCTTTTTAATATTCGTTCCTTACCACAACCATTGAAGTCTGATACGGTGGCTGGAAATGTATTTTATTTCTTAAGTGCAAAAGATGGCTATGATGCGAGCCGAATTTTGGATAATTCATTGCTTGAAAAAATGGAGCAGGAAGTAAAAGGTGAGCTTGCGGTCGCAATCCCGCATCAAGATACGCTCATCTTTGCTGATATACAAAATGATACTGGATATGATGTCTTAGGGCAAATGGCTCTGCAATTTTTTGGGACTGGTAGAATTCCTGTTACGGCGCTACCATTTGTGGCAGAAAAAGGAGAACTTGAACCGGTGTTCATTTTAGCGCAAAAGAAGCCAAAAGGCTGATAAGAAAACAAACAATCTATGCTATACTAAATGAGTTGTACCAATTGTACTGCAAATGGGGAGAGAACGAAATGAACGTTTTTTATAATGAAAAGGGAATTGGCGATGTGCTAATGCTTGCGAAGGAAAAGCTGTCTAGTGAAAGACGGACAGTGGATCAGAGCGGCGATGTCGTGCAAATTATTAATAAGGAAAATGGCGAAATAGCAGGCATAAATATTCTAAACGCATCAACCTATGGCAAGGTTTCAGGCAGTGGTGCGATTGATTTGGATTCTGAAGTGAAACAACTCGTCTCAACGGCGTTCCAAAAGAGCGGGAAAGCACTTGAATTTAATTTAGAGCAGATGCCAACATTTGTAATAGGTTTTGTCGAATCAAAAGACAAGCACCCAAACGCAGATAAATTATCGGTATGCCAAGTGAATGTTGGCGATACCAAATTGCAAATCGTTTGTGGTGCGCCAAATGTTGAGGCGGGACAAAAAGTAGTTGTTGCAATAGTTGGCGCAGTTATGCCAAGTGGTTTAACAATTAAAGAGGCTAAGTTGCGCGGAGTCGATTCAAGTGGAATGATATGTTCTGCTAAGGAACTAGGAATTGAAAATGCTTCAACGGAAAAAGGGATTTTAGTTTTGCCAGAAACAGCAGAAATAGGTACAGCATTTCAAGGTAACAATTAACTAAAGACATACCGAATTGGGCTGGCTTACTTTTTTCGAGCCAGTCTTTTCAACTTTCAAGGTGGTGAACATATGAGCGTATGGAATAAGTGGCTAGATTGGTTTAAACGAGAAGATGAAAGCCATGAAACGCTCCAAGAACCGACGGAAATAAAAACTCAAGTAAAAAGAAATAATAACTCAGAAGTTGAATTGGAAGAGGCTCGAATGACCTACCAATATGCAAAGCAAGAGTTTGATATTGGTCGAAACAAACAATACGAAAACAAAACGGAAGGTCCTCCTAAAAAAACAAAAGCAAAGCAAGGGGCAGTCGCCCAAAAGAAGGAGTACCTGAAGAAGAGTCTAGCTTTTTTAAAGGTCATTTTAAACCAAGTATTATTCCTTCACCTATACATGGTATTCAAAAGCGAGAAAAACAAAGAGAAAACAGTGATTATGATTGGCTAATTTCACAAACGAGAGAACAACAAGCAGAATTTGTTGAAAGACTTTTTCATAAGTCAGAGACAAACGTTTTTACAGAACCTGCTTACTTGAGAAAAAATACGCAGCAGTTAGAAGAAGACGTTCGTATTCCAGAGAAATATGGAAACGAAGATGAAATGATAACAAAAAGCGTAACATCTGAAAAAGAACATACATATGAAGAAGAGCAAATAGAAAAAAACAGCTCTTTTTTTGTTGATGATGATACCGAATATACGACGACGGAATTAAACGAACCGGAACAAAAGACTGACTTCGTAACGACTAATCAAGAAAAAGCAGTTACAGAGAATGATGAAGTCGTTTTAGAAGAGCAGTCTGATTTTGACGAGAAATTAAATAATGATGAAAAAGTGCCTTCAGATAGCGGTCAGGTTCAACTGAGACATGCGAACCATAGAGAAAACAAGCAAAAAGAACAAGTGGAAAACCCGATCTTAAAACGCAAAAAAAGCGATAATCAAGAGGTCGGACCGAAAAAAGGTGAAATTCCTTTTAACGTTTTAATGCTACCAAAAGATAAACAGAGCAGCCCAAAGCAAACAAAGCGAAAGAGTACAAATTATGACACACCGCCGATCCACTTATTATCAATTCCTGAAAAACAGCAGAGGACGATTCAACCTGGCTAGACGAGCAAGCGTCTCTATTAGAAGAAACACTTGCAAGCTTTCATGTTGATGCAAAAGTGGTTGACCGAACGAAAGGACCAGCAGTAACTAGGTTCGAAATTCAGCCTGCAAGGGGTGTAAAAGTCAATAAAATTACCAATTTAACCGATGACATTAAGCTTGCGCTTGCTGCAAAGGATATTCGCATGGAGGCGCCAATACCCGGGAAAAATGCGATTGGCATTGAAGTCCCAAACTTGCATTCTTCTCCAGTTATGTTGCGTGAAATATTGCGCCGCGATGTATTCCGCGAACCAGACTCGCCGCTAACTGCAGCGCTTGGTTTAGATATTTCAGGACAACCAATCGTAACGGATTTAAAGAAGATGCCGCATGGCCTTGTAGCAGGTGCGACTGGATCTGGTAAAAGCGTATGTATTAATTCAATCCTTGTAAGTTTGTTATATAAAGCTTCACCTGATGAATTAAAACTACTGCTTGTTGACCCTAAGATGGTTGAACTAGCTCCATATCATGACGTCCCTCACTTGCTGGCTCCAGTCATCACAGATCCAAAGCAAGCTACAGCGGCGTTAAAGTGGGTTGTTCAGGAAATGGAACGACGCTATGAGTTGTTTAGCAAAAATCGTGTCCGTGATATTGGTAAATACAATGAGCGCTATTCAACTGATGAAAAGCCAGCATTACCGTATATCCTTGTAGTAATTGATGAACTTGCGGACTTAATGATGGTATCGCCTCAAGATGTGGAAGATGCGATTTGTCGTATTGCCCAAAAAGCACGAGCATGTGGCATACATTTACTAGTGGCAACGCAACGACCGTCAGTTGATGTTATTACGGGCTTAATTAAAGCAAACATCCCAACGCGGATTGCATTTGCAGTAGCTTCACAGATGGATTCTCGTACGATTCTAGATATGGGAGGGGCAGAGCGCCTTTTAGGACGTGGTGACATGTTGTTTCATGAAAATGGTGCCCCTAAAGCTGTCCGTGTTCAAGGAACATTTGTATCAGATGAGGAAATTGAAGCCGTCGTTGACTATGCAAAGCAGTATGGAAAGCCAGAATATGCTTTTGATACAGAAACAATCCAGAAAAATTTTGAACAAGAAGAGGAAGAAGACGAGTTACTAGAAGAAGCCTGTTACTTTGCTGTAGAACAAGGCACTACCTCTGCTTCAAGTATTCAAAGGCGCTTTCGGGTTGGTTACAATCGTGCCGCTCGTTTAATTGAGATGATGGAAGCAAGAGGAATTGTTTCTGGAGCGATGGGAAGTAAGCCGAGGCAAGTGTTAGTAGCTGTTGAAGAAATTGATCAACTATTTGCTTCACCTAACCAAACAACTGGAACTTGAGAAAAAGGCAAAAATTCTATATGATATGAAAGGGACAAACCGTGTGGAACAGGCTTTTAGACAGAATTGCCGGACCATTTCTAGGTCTTGGCATATACTATTGATAATCAATGGAGTTCATGCGGTTCGGTCTACACCTAGAAAAAAGCACCTAGGTTTAATGATTGGAGGCTTCACATTGACAACGTACCATTTTACTGGCATTAAAGGCTCCGGAATGAGCGCATTAGCTCAGATCTTAGATGATTTAAATGAGGACGTACAAGGTTCGGATATCGAGGAAACGATTTTTACACAAAAACCATTGGAGAAAAAACACATTCCTTTGCTTCCTTTTGCTGCGGGGAATATTAAAGAAGGCCAGCACGTTATTATGTCGGCTGCTTATGGCGAAACACATGAAGAAATTAAACGCGCTCGCGAACTTGGATTAAAAGTAGATGTATACCCACAGTTTTTAGGAGAGTTTATTTCACGGTTTACAAGTGTTGCGATAACCGGTTCGCACGGAAAAACGTCAACAACAGGACTGCTGTCTCATGTACTAGGTTCTATTTGTCCAACTTCATATTTGATTGGTGATGGAACAGGAAAGGGAACGCAGGATTCTTCTTATTTTGTGTTTGAGGCTTGTGAATACCGCCGTCATTTCCTTAACTACTCACCTGATTACTGTGTGATGACAAATATCGATTTTGATCATCCAGATTACTTTACAAGTGTGGATGATGTGGTTAGTGCGTTTCAATCAATGGCAAAACAAGTTAATAAAGCGATTATTGCGTGCGGCGACGATGAATATTTACAGAAGCTACAAGCGAATGTACCAATTGTTTTTTACGGCTTGGTGAGGATAATGATTTTCAAGCAAAGGCAATTAAGAGTGGAGACGAAGGAACGTCATTCACTGTGTTTGTCCGTGGCGACTTGTATGGTGAATTTCTTATCCCTGGTTACGGAGACCATAACGTAAGGAATGCTCTTTCTGTTATTGCGCTTTGCCATTACGAAGGCATTAGCTATGAAAAAGTAGCAGAACACTTAAAGACTTTTGCTGGTGTTAAGCGCAGATTTAGCGAGAAAAAGTCAGGAACACAAATCTTGATTGATGATTACGCACATCATCCTACGGAAATTGCAGCAACGATCGAAGCAACAAAAAAGAAATACAAAGAACGTGAAGTAGTGGCGATTTTCCAACCACACACATTTACAAGAACGAAAACGTTCTTACAAGAGTTTGCGAATGCTCTAAGTCAAGCAGACTATGTTTATTTATGTGATATCTTTGGTTCTGCCGGGAAGAAAAAGGGTCTCTAACAATTGAACAACTTCAAAGCCTTGTAGATGGATCAGAACTGTTGCAGGAAGATGAAATTGGTCAATTGAAAAAGCATCAAGATGCCGTACTTTTATTTATGGGTGCTGGAGATATTCAAAAGTATCAACAATCCTATGAACAGGAAATAAAAAGAAGCAGCTAATGCTGCTTTTTTTTATTGAAGAGAAGGACTTTCTACCATCATGTCGAATTTGTGAGGCTATACCCTTATTTGAATTTATGGTTTTAGAATTGTACACTTGGGTAAATTAAGAAAGAGGGGGTATGATAGGTGGAAATATTGTTGTACATAAGTGCATTGATTGCAGCGATTGCATTTGTTGTCTTAGTCGTTTTTCTAATAAAGACGCTAAAATCAATGTCAAAAACACTGGAGCGGACTTCTTCTACTGTGGAAGCACTTGAGAAGCAGCTTCAGGGGATCACAGAAGAATCGGAGTTATTGCTTAAAAAAACCAATGCACTCGCAGATGATATTCAGCGTAAGTCAGATTCTATTAATGTGGTTTTCGAATCAGCAAAGGAGCTTGGTGATTCGGTAAAAGTTTTTAATCACTCTGTTCGTCAGGTATCAACAAAGGTGAGTGATCAAACTAGTCGAAATGCCGAAACAGTTTCTCAGGCCGTGCAATGGGGTCAGGCTGTTTTGGATTTCTATACAAAGTTTAAACAACGTAAACAGCAATTAGATCGAAAATCAACGGAGGAGGAGATTTAACATGGGTGATATGAATACAAAAGATTTTCTAATTGGAACATTAATTGGTGGTATTGTAGGTGCAACGACTGCGTTGTTTCTAGCTCCAAAATCAGGTAAAGAATTACGTAGTGATATTAGCGACCAAGCACATTTAGCCAAAGAAAAAACGGCTCAATTAACAAATGATGTTTACGAAAAAGGTAACGAGTGGGTTGACATTGCGAAAGAAAAATCAACGACGTTAGCAAAAAATGTTTCTGACCAATCACAACAAGTTGTTGATAAAGTGAAGGATTTAAGCGCAACTGCAAAAAAAAGAAGCGGAAGATCAAGTAAACGAAGCACAGAGTCTTGCAAAAGAATTAAAAGAAGATGCGCAAGATGCTGGTAAGAACATTGCAGAAACAGTAAAAAATGAAGTTGACGATGCTGAAAAGAAAGCAAAAGCAGCTGCGAAAAAATAACAACAAAAAGCAGTGGATCACCACTGCTTTTTTGTTAAATAAAATCTTTAATGCATAAAAGCGTTCATGCATTAAAGATTTATTCGTGACATTTCGAATCAGCTCAGCTATAATAAACAAAAGTTGATTTTCAAAGTAGATAGAAAGGTGTGGAGAGAAGATGAGTAATGAACAGCTTGATGCATTAAGAGAACAACTGGATAAAGTCAATTTGTCCTTATTAGAGCAAATAAATGAGCGTGCTAGACTCGTAAAAGAAATTGGCTCATTAAAAAGAGAGCAAGGGATCACTCGATTTGACCCGGTTCGGGAGCGTAGTATGCTTGACCATATTGCTGCTCATAATGAAGGACCTTTTGAAACAGGGACGTTACAGCATTTATTTAAACAGATATTTAAAGCAAGTCTAGAACTTCAGGAAGAAGATAATAGCAAAGCATTGCTTGTATCAAGAAAAAAACATCCTGATAATACAACGATTTCTCTAAAAGGAGAAGTCATTGGCGACGGAACACAAAAATTTGTATTTGGTCCTTGTGCAGTAGAAAGTTATGAGCAGGTACTTACTGTTGCCAAAGAAATGAAAAAACGTGGTCAAACAATTCTCCGCGGAGGTGCATTTAAACCTCGCACATCTCCTTATGATTTCCAAGGGTTAGGTTTAGAAGGGCTGCAAATATTAAAGCGGGTAGCAGATGAGCTTGATATGTCAGTCATCAGTGAGATTGTTTCACCAAATGATATTGAATTAGCTGTTGATTATGTTGATGTGATTCAAATTGGCGCACGTAACATGCAGAACTTTGAACTTCTAAAAGCAGCTGGCTCTGTTAAGAAGCCGGTTCTTCTGAAGCGTGGTCTTGCTGCCACAATTGAAGAATTTATCCACGCTGCAGAATATGTTGTTTCAAAAGGAAATGACCAATTAATGTTGTGTGAGCGTGGTATCCGGACGTACGAAAAGGCAACGCGTAACACACTTGATATTTCAGCTGTACCGATCTTAAAGCAGGAACGCATTTGCCGGTTATGGTCGATGTGACTCATTCTACTGGCGTCGTGATCTACTGCTTCCAACAGCGAAAGCAGCGCTTGCCATCGGAGCAGACGCGGTAATGGCGGAAGTGCACCCAGATCCAGCTGTTGCATTATCTGATTCTGCCCAGCAAATGAACTTAAAAGAATTTAACGAGTTTTTAGATGCTCTGATCGATTCGGGCTTATACAAACCAACAGTTAATCAATCATAAAAAAAGTGGCTCCCACACGGGAGTCACTTTTTCTCGTTTAAAAAGAATTGAAAGCGGGCACATTATTACTAGAAGGCTGTTACAAATCATAAGAAGAAACTGTTTTTCATTTATGAAAATGTATGAAATCTGATTCGTTTTCATTGCATGAAAGTCATGTGTATCGTATGATGATAGAGATTATTCTTATGAAAAACAGATTTCTATACTAATAATGGTACACATTGATAACACATAGATCGAGCGAGGAGGTAGCTGCTTTGCTTTATGAAGTAATAGCAGCGATTATTAATGAATACAACAATTTATGATGTGGCAAGAGAAGCAGGCGTTTCAATGGCGACTGTATCGAGGGTTGTAAATGGCAATCCGAATGTAAAACCAACTACGAGGAAAAAAGTAATGGAAGCAATTGACCGGCTTGGATACCGACCGAATGCTGTTGCAAGAGGGCTTGCTAGCAAGCGGACAACAACGGTAGGTGTCATTATCCCTGATATCTCAAGTATTTTCTTTGCAGAGCTTGCACGTGGGATTGAAGATATTGCGACCATGTATAAGTATAATATTATTCTTTGTAACTCTGACCAAAACAAAGAAAAAGAAATCCATCTAATTAATACGTTGCTTGAAAAGCAAGTGGACGGTATTGTGTACATGGGTGGAGAAATTACGGAAGAGCATGCGGAGCAGTTTAAACGTTCGCCTGTACCAATTGTATTAGCTGCAACGTTGGATAATGAGAACTCGTTCCCATCCGTTAATATTGAATATACACAAGCTGCTGAAGATGCTATTCAATCTTTGATTGATCATGGTCATAAACGTATCGGTATGCTAAGTGGTTCACTTGAGGATCCTATCAATGGCTATCAGAAATTTGCTGGTTACCGTCAAGCGTTAGAGAAAAATGGTCTTGATTTTGATGAAAATCTTGTTGTCATTGGAGATTACACATATGATTCTGGAATGGAAGCAATGGATACATTTACCGCTTTAGAAGAAAAACCAACAGCTATTTTTGCTTCTAATGATGAAATGGCGCTTGGTGTGATTCATGGTGTTCAAGACAGAGGTTACTCAGTTCCAGATGATTTTGAAATTGTTGGTTTCGATAATACGCGTTTAGCAACGATGGTTCGTCCGACGTTAACTACAGTTGTTCAGCCGTTGTATGATATTGGTGCAGTCTCAATGCGTCTATTGACGAAACTGATGAACAAAGAAGAGGTAGCAGAACAGACTGTGACACTTCCTCACCGGATTGAAAATAGAGGATCAACGAAATAAAAAACAGAGCGACGATTGGGTTTAATCCCGTCGTTGCTCTTGTTTCATTTCAGTGCGAATATGCGAGAGTGCTTTTTCGACAGTTAGTTTGTTTTTAGAGGTTATTTCTGCTTTTCTTGGTACTGCAGGGAATGTAGGATCATTCCATTCAGTAGGTAATGTTTCTTGTGCTGTTGCTGACCACCGCTCTAACCAGTTTTTTGGCAATGCGCCATTCCCTAAGTCCAACTGTTCTGTCATTGCAAGCCAGATATAGGACCAAGCACGGGGAACAACGCGCCATTTATCATATCCTCCTCCACCAATCGCTACCCATTTGCCACCGCAATATTGATGTGCTAATTCATGCGCAAGTTTAGGAATCGCTTTGTACGCTGCTGTTGATAGGTGTAAATGAGATAGTGGATCATAATAATGGGCATCAACACCATTTTGGGTCAAGATAATATCAGGACGAAAAAAAATCAGCTACTTCTCGGAATGAATCTTCATAGGCAGAAAGGAAAGATTCGTCTTCTGTAAAAGCATCAAGGGGGATATTGATTGAAAATCCGTACCCTTTACCTGCCCCTTTTTCAGTTACATGTCCCGTCCCGGGAAAAAGATAACGACCTGTTTCATGAATGCTCAGCGTGCAAATATCTGGATCTTCATAAAAGCTCCATTGTACACCGTCACCATGATGTGCGTCAGTGTCTACATATAATATTTTTGCCCCATATGTACGTCTAATATATTCAATTGCAATTGACGAATCATTGTATACGCAAAAACCAGAAGCTCTTCCCCGAAATCCGTGATGCAAACCACCCCCTAAATGGAAAGCATGATCATACCCATTTTTTAAGACGGCGTCACAAGCAGCAATTGTACCTCCAACTAAATAAGCAGCAGCTTCATGCATATGAGGGAAAACGGGCGTGTCTTCTGTGTCAAGACCATGTGCTTGTGCGAGACCATCAGTTAATTTTCCCGTGCTTCCAAGCTTAACGGCTTTAATAAAATTGGGGTCATGAACAAGTTCCAGCATCGCATCAGTAGCGATTTGAGGATTAATCGTATCAAAACCAGTCAAAGCACCGATATCCTCTAACAACGTATGCGTAAGTTCAAGCCGCAGTGGATGAAAGGGGTGCGTGTCATGGAATTTGTATTGGGGTCCGTCTGCACCATAAATCAATGCCGCTTTTCCAGTCATAATTCCCCTCCTTGGGCGTGGAGGCCGGCCCATAAACATCATACCCTTCATTCTGTAAAGCACGAATAACACGTCTAGGGTCAATTGTTTGCACTCGAAATGAAAGCATATGATGGCCTTGTTTTTCGCTTGAGTAAGCGACTGCACTAACAATATTTACTTGGCTCTTCTTAAAAATGGCTGATACATCAGCTAACATACCTGTTTTATTTTTAACACATACTTCAATGACAGAACTAGGGCGATCTGCACCGAGGAGCTTAGTCATGCTATAAAGCATGTCTGATTCCGTAATTATGCCAGTTAACTTTCCATCTTTAATTATTGGAAGACAGCCTATTCTGTTTTGATAAAACAGCCGTGCTGATTCTTGAACGTCATCATCTTCATGACCAGTTAAAACAGGTGTACTCATGATAATTGAAATCGGTTCCAAAAAAAGGTTTTCATCATAGTCAGACGTTAGAGTAGAAGGGCGTATGTCACGAATGTCCCGATCAGAGACAATGCCTATGACATGGTTTGCGCTATTAATAATCGGAATGTGTCGAATAGCTTGCATTTCCATTAGATGGATCGCCTCTTTGATAGTTTGTGTTTGGTTTAATGTGTAAACATCTGTGTGCATAATTTTTTTTAATTTCATCGTTGTAGTTCTGTTTCACGTAATGTGAACAGAACACGCCCCTCCTTTCTGGTGTTAGTACATAAATCGGTTCACAAACCGAAGTTGATCAAATGCTTCGATGGAAGCTTGGCTAACATTTTTTCCGATACGCGCCATTAGGCAATTCGCCGGATGCGAACTAATCTCTGGGTCGTCTGTAGCAAACCAAGTCAATCCTCCAGCATTCATCATTTTCTCCATGACTTTTCGATATTCCCATACATCAAGTCCGCTTCCTTTAAGGTCCCAATGCCAATAATATTCTGTGGTAATAATAATATAATTTTCCATTGCTTTATCTTTCATGGAAAGTCGGAGTAGTTCTTTTCCTAGCCCTTTTGCTCGATATTCAGGTGCAATTTCAATTGCTCCAAGTTCGATTAAATCTTCCATTTTTCCTTCTGACCAACGTTCCAGCGGATCTGGGTAAACAAAGGTAACATAGCCAACAATCATATCTTTGTGACGAATGACATTGATGCGCCCTTCTGGTAATTCAGAGATTTCGAGTAATGCTTTTTTCTGGAGTGTTGCTGGACGAAACGATGTAAGGTCGGTATGAAAGGAATAGAATTGTAGTTCACTGTATTTTAGTGGTCCTTCTAAATAAAGCTCAATATCAGAATAACGAAATGCTTCACGAAAAAATTGTTTTGGATGCTCCATAGCTTCACCTCAATTTGACAATGTTCTTCTTCATTATACAATGCCACTGCTGAAACAAGAAGGGATCAACGTTTTTTTTGACAAATTAGTAGAAATAAATAGAAGATGCAGAGATTTATTATTTGAAATAATGATGTTCATTGTATATAATGAACTAAATTAGAGAGGGAGAGGTGTGAAGCTATCATGAAAGCGCTTCCTGCAATGAGAGGGAATCATAATTTACCAAACTATGAAGATGCAGTACAACAATTTGATTGGGAATCAGTAAAAAAAGATTTTTCATGGTACGAAACAGGAAAGATGAATTTAGCTTACGAAGCAATTGACCGTCATGCAGAAAACGGAAAAGCTGAAAAGATCGCGCTTAACTATAGCGACGCACAACGTGATGAGAGCTATACTTTTATGGAAATGAAGCAACATTCAAATAAAGCGGCGAATGTATTAAAAGAAGCTGGGGTAAAAAAAAGGAGACCGTGTCTTCATTTTTATGCCTCGTTCGCCGGAACTGTATTTTGCTCTTCTTGGTGCAATTAAATTAGGAGCAATTGTAGGACCTTTATTCGAAGCCTTTATGGAGGGAGCTGTGCGGGACCGACTCGAAGATAGCGGGGCAAAAGTTCTCGTTACAACTCCAACATTACTTGAACGAGTTCCATTCGATGATTTGTCGAATTTGGAAACAGTCCTTGTTGCAGACGAAAACTATGAGGACAAGAATAATTATTTGCAATTAAATAAACGCTTAGAACAAGCATCACCAGAATTTGAGCTTGAGTGGGTTGATAAAGAAGACGGACTCATTCTTCACTATACATCGGGTTCTACTGGTAAGCCAAAAGGTGTGCTCCATGTGCATGAAGCAATGGTACAGCATTACCACACGGCAAAAATCGTGCTTGATCTTAAAGATGACGACATTTACTGGTGTACAGCAGATCCAGGTTGGGTGACTGGCACTTCTTATGGCATTTTTGGTCCATGGCTTGCTGGTGTTACAAATGTTGTGCGTGGCGGACGATTTTCACCAACTGACTGGTATGAGACGATCCAACGCTATAATGTTACTGTATGGTATAGTGCGCCAACAGCGTTTCGTATGTTAATGAGTGCAGGCGATGAGCTCGTGAAGCAATTTGACTTGTCATCCTTACGTCACGTATTAAGTGTAGGAGAACCGCTTAATCCGGAGGTGGTTCGATGGGGCGTGAAGGTATTTGATAAGCGCATCCATGACACGTGGTGGATGACAGAAACAGGCGCACAAATGATTTGTAATTACCCAGCAATGGATATTCGTCCTGGTTCAATGGGAAAACCAATTCCAGGGGTATATGCGGCGATCGTTGATGATAAAGGCATTGAGCTTCCTCCAAACCGAATGGGGAATTTGGCAATTAAACAAGGTTGGCCATCCATGATGCGTGCCGTATGGAACAACGAAGAAAAATATAGAAGCTATTTTGAAATAGCCGGCTGGTATATCTCTGGTGATTCAGCTTATAAGGATGAAGATGGTTATTTTTGGTTCCAAGGGCGAATCGATGATGTAATCATGACTGCTGGTGAGCGTGTTGGCCCATTTGAGGTGGAAAGTAAACTAGTTGAACACCCGGCAGTTGCTGAAGCAGGTGTAATTGGAAAACCAGACCCAGTGCGTGGAGAAATTATTAAAGCGTTTATTGCGCTAAGAGAAGGTTATGAAGTCTCTGATGATTTAAAAGAAGAAATCCGCCAATTTGTTAAAACAGGCTTAGCTGCTCATGCTGCACCTAGAGAAATGGAATTCCGCTCTTCGCTTCCGAAAACGCGTAGTGGTAAAATCATGCGTCGAGTGTTAAAAGCATGGGAGTTAGATTTACCGACTGGCGATCTTTCAACAATGGAAGATTAAAAGTGGTTTATTCTCAATAAAGAAAAAGAAATCATCATGCTGCCTGATGATTTCTTTTTTTAACAGATGAGTTATGCACATTGAAGAACGAATGCCCACTATCGGACATTCGTTCTTTTTTCTTCGCCTAATTTGCTTTAATCCTCTTCGTTATCTTCCTCGTCCTCTTCTTGTTCTACTTCTGTGTCCTCTTCGTCTTCTAGTTCTTCATCATCATCTGGCTCTTCGTCTTCATCATCTGTTTCCTCTTCATCTGTATTAGAGCTCACTTCTTCGCTACTTTGCTCTTCCTCGTCATCAGTATCCTCTTCGTCTTCATCATCATCTTGCTGGCGTCGTTCTTCTCGCTCTTTTTCTCTTTGTGCATTTAACAAACTTTGCATCTCGCTTTTCAGTTGAGATTGGAATGGTGAAAGCCCATCGATTTTAGAAAGCATATCAGATGCGTAAAGATCCGTTGTTACTAAACCTTCATCGTCACAAACTTTATTGGAAGAACCACCAGTAAGACCACATACTCGTTTTTCTGTTATGCCGCTTGGACGTTCAAAACGATTTCCATTCGCTGTCATTAAATCAGGCTTAGCTGAGTAAGCTGCGTTGGCGATGTTCGCCAGATGCTTTGTGTACGGGCCCCGGTTGACATGCCACTAATTCTATCATCTAAGCTAATCAGCTTTTCTCCGCTATACCCATTCCATACGCCGAGAGTGACATCAGGGTTTGTTGCGATAAACCAAGAGTCGTTTGAGTCATTTGTTGTCCCTGTTTTACCTGCCCAATCAGCGCTGAAGTTTAACTTTCTTGGAACACCACTTGCTGTACCATTGCTTGCATAAAGTACGTCACGCATCATATCGGTCACAAGATAATTCGTTTGTGGACTAAAAAGCGTATGTTCTTTTTGTTTATGTTCGTATACGACTTCACCAGAGTACGTTTCAATTTTTTCAATCATGTACGGTTCATTACGAACCCCGTTATGACCAAATGCAGAAAAGGCGCTTACCATCTGTTCAACGGTTACGTGGCCACCACCAATTGCTGCAGATTCATAAAGGGGTACTCGGTTTGATCCTGCGCCAAATCCGGCTGTATCTCGAATTTGTTCTTTAAGCGAGTCAGGCACATGCCACCAAGCGCGAACCGCTGGGACGTTTCGTGATTGGATAACGGATTCACGTACTGTTAAGTTGCCTTTATGAGATCGGTCGAAATTGTTGACTGGTTTGTTATTAACTTTGTAACGTTCTTCTGTATCTGGAATTACAAGACCGGGTTGAGTAACACCCGCCTCAATCGCTCCCCCGTATGCCAGTACCGGTTTCATCGTTGAACCAGCTTGGCGATAGGCTTGGGTCGCGTGATTATATTGATGATCTAAATCTTCTTCTCGTCCACCAACAAAACTTAAAATGGCGCCTGTGTTGTTATCGATTAAAACTGAACCAACTTGCTCACGTTGACCACTTTTTTTCTGCTCCAAAAAAAGCATCAGAGTTTTGGGCTGCTTCATTCATTGCATCGTATAACTCTTTATCAATCGTTGTTGTAATTTTATAGCCACCATTTGTAATAGCGTTTTCTACTTGCTCTAGAAATTCTGTTCGTTCAATTTCCTGTGCAGTTGCACTTAATTGGTCCCAACCTTCGTGTGCATCGATTTTCTGTTGCACAAGAACGGCTGTTGCTCGTCTATTAATTTCTGAAGTGAGCATTGGGTTTTTGCTCATTGGATCGGGCGCATTTTCTGCGAAATCAGTGGTTATATCGTATGATAGCGCCTCGTTATGTTCTTCTTCTGTAATATACCCTTTTTCAAGCATTCGGTTTAAAACCGTTCTGTACCGGTTAAACCCAGCTCGAAGCCCGTCATCATCTTTCACTTGTGCTTCGGATGTAAAAGGTGTATAACCGTATGGACTTTGTGGCATTCCAGCCAAATAAGCTGATTGTGGTAGGGTTAATTCAGCGGCAGTAACGCCAAAGATACCGTTAGCAGCAGCTTCAATTCCTTCAACATTGCGGCCAGATGCATTTCGACCAAAAGGGACCACATTTAAGTATGCTTCGAGAATCTCATCTTTTGACATGAATTGTTCTAAACGCATTGCAAGCATTATTTCAGTTGCTTTGCGATCAAATGAGACTTCGTTCGATAAGATTTGTTGTTTAATCAATTGTTGAGTTAATGTACTTCCTCCTGTTTGCATGGAAGCATTTGAAAGTTCTTGCATTGTTGCGCGTAATAATGCTTTTGGAACAATGCCTTCATGCTCATAGAAATGTTCGTCTTCGGTAGCGATAATCGCCCATTTGACTTCGTCAGCAACCTCGTCAAGGCTAACGATTTCTCGTTCAACATCACTACGAAGCTTTCCCAAAAGAACATCGTTTGCTAAATAAATTTCACTCGTTTCAGTGAGTGAGCTAACTTGCATCCGCATGTCTTCTTCAGAATAAGATGGTTCATCAGCAACAAGTGAAGCGAAATAACCTGCGGCTGCACCCCCGGCAAACATAGCAGATAATAATCCTATGATTAAAGTGATAAGCAATAAGTTCCATAACACTTGGTATGTGATGCCAATTTTTCGGAAGAACTCGATTTCGGATAGCTTCTCTACAAAGCGGTTCCATCCGTCTTTACATCTTGAAAGAAAGTGATTCATGTTTTCCCCCCTAATGTAGAAAGTATATCATAAATCGTTATACGGGCATACATGTTCTATTGACATCGTTTAAGGCTTATGATAAAACTAAATTTAATTGAAAAATGATAGCGTTGAAGAGCCGGAGTATGCAAATACAATCTGATTTTAGAGAGCTAGCGGGTGGTGCAAGCTAGTACAGGGTATGATGCAGAATTACAGCTGGGAGCTATTCTTTGCGAGAGCAAAGACGGGAAATCCGTTATCAATCGAGTGGGAGACGTTTGTCTTCAACGAGGGTGGTACCGCGACTACAGTTCGTCCCTTTTGGAGGAGCTTTTTTTGTGTTTATTTATAGAGGAGGAAAACAGATGACAAAGGAAATCGAGTTGACGACAGAGCAAGAGAAGTTGGTAGATGAACAAGTAGAAGCGCTAATGCGCGGTGTTGTAGAAGTGGTGCCGGAAGAAGCGTTTCGTAAAAAAATTGAAAAAAGCGTGCGCACAGGCAAGCCTTTAAATATTAAACTCGGAATGGATCCATCTGCGCCAGATGTCCATATTGGTCACACGGTTGTGTTACAAAAGCTACGTCAGTTTCAAGAATATGGTCATCATATTCAATTGCTAATTGGTGATTTTACTGGAAAAGTAGGTGACCCTACTGGAAAGTCGGAAACGCGGAAAGTACTGACGGATGAACAGGTTAAACAAAATGCCCAGACTTATGTAGAACAGTATGGCAAAGTACTTAACATGGAAAAGACGGAGGTTCTTTACAATTCTCATTGGTTAGGAGAGCTTAAGTTTGATGAAGTGCTTAAACTAGCGGGCCAAATGACGGTTGCGCGTATGCTTGAGCGTGAGGATTTTAGCAAGCGTTATAAGAGTGGCCAGCCAATTTCAGTTCATGAGTTTTTCTATCCACTTATGCAAGGATATGACTCGGTAGCAATGGAAACAGATATTGAAGTTGGTGGGACGGACCAAACGTTTAACTTATTAATGGGCCGTCAACTTCAAGACGCATACGGGAAAGAGAAGCAAGTGATGTTAACATTACCCCTTATTGAAGGGCTTGATGGCGTTCGTAAAATGTCAAAGTCGCTTAATAACTACATTGGTATTGACGAAGCACCAAATGAGATTTTTGGAAAATCAATGTCGATTCCAGATGAATTGATGGCGAAATATTTCAAGCTTGCAACAGACGTATCGATGGATGAGATTGCTTCACTTGAACAGGTTTAGCTGATGGTAGCATCCATCCCCGCGATGCGAAAATGAAATTAGGCCGTAAGTTTGTAGAAATGTACCATAGTGAAGAAGCAGCACAAGAGGCGCAACGTTATTTTGAAACGGTTTTCCAAAAACGTGCTCTTCCAAATGATATGCCAGAAGTTGTTTGGACGGGAGCAGAACAGATCTCGTTAATTGATTTACTTGTTGAGTTGAAAATGCAATCGTCAAAAGGAGAAGCGCGCCGCATGATTCAAGGCGGTGGCGTAAAAATCAATGAAGAAAAACAAGACGATATTCAGGCGGTTGTGACGATTGAAGATGAGATGATTATTCAAGTAGGTAAGCGGAAATTTACGAAGTTAAAAATTAATTAATGAACGTGCAGTTCCAGTTAGCTGGAGCTGCTTGTCTTCGTGTGAAACTATACAAAAAACCCAAGCCATTTGGCTTGGGTTTCGTTCGTTATTAACGAGAATACCACTCAACGATAAGCGCTTCTGTGATTTCAGCAGGAAGCTCTGAACGCTCTGGGAAACGAGCATACGTTCCTTCAAGCTTTTCTTCGTCAAATGTTACATATCCTGGTGTGAAGTCGTTCACATCAAGTGATTCTTTCACAGCAGTTAGGTTACGTGAACGTTCACGCAAGCTGATTGCTTGACCAGGTTTTACACGGTAAGATGGGATGTCAACGCGAGAACCGTCAACAAGAATATGACCGTGGTTTACAAGTTGGCGCGCTGCACGACGAGTGCGAGCAAGGCCAAGACGGTAAACAAGGTTATCAAGACGTGATTCAAGAAGAATCATGAAGTTTTCACCGTGGATACCAGACATTTTGCCAGCATCATTAAAAATGCGAACGAATTGACGCTCGTTAACTCCGTACATGTGACGAAGCTTTTGCTTCTCTTGAAGCTGAAGCGCATATTCAGATAGTTTTTTACGTTGGTTCGGACCGTGCTGACCTGGAGCGTAAGGACGCTTCGCAAGTTCTTTACCAGTGCCGCTTAGTGAAACACCAAGACGACGAGACAGTTTCCAAGATGGACCTGTGTAACGAGACATAGTTAGTCTCCTCCTTGTTATTTTGATGTTGCAAAATAACAACCTGTCAGGCAATCTCTGAATAAAGCCATTCCATTTTCATGTACCATCGCTTCGACAGCTAGAAGTTACGCGATACACCTCATAATCAGCCGCTGAGGAATGAAATGAACAGAAGACAGTTTGCCAAGGGCTGTCACTCACACCGAATAATCATAACGAATTGTCGTTTAATTGTCAACCTTGCTAACTAGATAGGGTTCGATTTTTTCAATAAGATTCTCCAGGTACGTTTGGTCAAGTTCTGTAAACCTGTTTTTAAGAGGACTGTCGATATCAAGAACGGCTACCACTTTACCATTATGACGAACAGGAATCACGATTTCTGAATTGGATGCGGCGTCGCAAGCAATGTGACCAGGGAATTCATGAACGTCTGCGACAAGCATTGTTTTATTTTCAGCAACAGCTGTCCCGCAGACACCTTTGCCTATAGGGATGCGGGTGCATGCAGGCAATCCTTGAAAAGGACCAAGAACAAGTCCGCCATCTTTCATGAAATAAAATCCAACCCAATTGATATCTTTAAGAAATTGGCCGAGGAGGGCGCTCGTATTGGCAAAGTTCGCTAGTGAATCAGGCTCGTCTTCAAGTAAGGAGCTCGCTTGCTTAATTAAAAGTTCATAAGCTTTTTTATCATCTGTTGGGTATTGATTGGTTGTGAACATGACAAGTTCTCCTTTCGTTTGGCAAAAATCGGGTAAAGCCGCGCTGCATATGCGCTTTTTGTCTAAAAGTAATTAATAGCCACTGTTTTGTAGACAGGAGTAGAGGGAAGAAAATCGAATACATATACTATAATCCAAAAACTCCGCACGTCAATTATAAATATAGAACGGAGGAGACATGATGAGCGAACAAACAAAAGCATCAATTAAAGAAGCGGCAACTGCCTTGTTTTATGCGAATGGTTATCATGGAACTTCTGTGCGTGATATCGCAAAAGAAGCGGTCGTGAATCCTGCGTTAATTTCCTATTATTTTGGTGGAAAACAAGCGTTGTTTGAAACGCTTGTAACAGATTTCTTTGAAGGGTATGTTGATACGATTGAGCAGGCTCTAAAGCAAAAGCAAACAGAAGCAACAATCGTTTTATCATCAATGTTTAAGCGCGTACTACATTACCAGCAATCGTGCCATTGGCTAGCGCGGATGGCGCATCGGGAAATGACTTTGGACTCCACGCTTGTACGGGAAGTAATGAGCACTTATTTACGAAAAGAACAGTATTTGCTCGAACAACTTATTGCTCGGTGTATGGAACAAAACAAAGTGAAAGGAATTCCGGTCGATCTTGTTGTTTTGCAGTTGCGCAATATGATGACATTACCTTTTTCTTCTCCGCAATACTTACGTGAGCTTTTTATGCTCACTCCTGCAGATAAACAATTTATTGATCGGTATGTTCGCCACGCTAACTCTTGGATTGCGCAAGTGTTACAAATACCAGAGCGCAGGGTTGTGATGCGGGTTTTGACTTAACGGATCTCTTTTGCTCCCGCCATCAAGCCCGCAGCAGAATGAGCATCTGAACCGTAGATAAGCTTGATGCCCATTTTTTTTGCTTGTTCTGCCACTTTTAGAGGAGGGTAGGTTTCTCCACAATCAGGTTTTGAAAGACCGGCGCCATTATAGTCGAGTTCGAGTCCTCGTTCTTTTATGGCAGTTAGCACATCTGTTATTTCATTTGTAAAGTCGTGTGTAGCCGGAAGCTTTTTTTGGAACTTACGACATAATGTTATATGACCAATTCGTTTTGGTTTGTATGGACCTAAATCAGCGTAAACGGATTGAAGAAGCGTCTGAAAATAAAGCGCATATACGGCATCAATACTTCCAAGTGAATGAGCCATTCCTTCAAAAACAGCAGGACTATAATCCATACAATAATTTTTACCATGTATGTTTAAAAAGTGGATAGATAAAATGCTGTCATCGAGTGATAGACCTATCTCATTTAAGAGAGAGGTTATTTCTTGTTCGTAACCAGTGATAAAATCTACTTCTAAACCAGTGTGTATGTCCAAAGCAGAGGCATATTCTTTTTTTAGTTGGGCGATATCAGAAAGGTAAAGAGCAAGGTCATGGACATTCATTGCACTATCTGATTGTGGGGTAGGATCAATGAAGTTTGCAGGCAGTGGCGCGTGTTCTGTAAATGTAATCGTTTTTAATCCTAACTTGATTGCAGCCTCACAGTAAGTTGCCCAAGTATCTGCTGAACCATGGGGCAATAAGGTGAATGAATATGACCGTCTTTTTGCAACATATGTTCAACTCCATCATCGAATTTGTCTTTTGCAGGAATTTGTCGAAAGGCTATCTGTTGAAACTCCACACAAATTGTCGCTTTCATGGTATTATATTACGTATTAGAATAGGGATAAAGTGTGAGATTGTAGACAACGACAAATGAAATGGGACAAGCAGCGGCAGAGAGGAGTTTCATGTGGATATATTTGTGACAATCATAATTATTCTATTGGTGTTAATTACAATAGGGACAGCTGCTGGGATCTTTATTAGGCGGCACATACATAAAGCAGTCGATGAACTAGATGAGCGGAAAATGAACATATTAAACCGAAATATATCGGATGAGATTTCCAAAGTGAAAAAACTGCGTATGGCTGGCGAAACGGAACAGAAGTTTGAAGCTTGGCGCAAAGATTGGGATGAAATCATTGAAACGATTTTGCCAAGCATAGAAGAACAGCTGTTGGAGGTTGAAGAGTTTGCGGGCAAATATCGCATTCGAAAAGCCAAAGATCAGTTATCTTGGGTTGAAAACCGTATGGTTACAGTTGAACAACAGCTCGATATGATGGTTGAAGACATAGAACATTTAGTGTCTGCAGAGAAAAAAAATCGTGCCGAGATTACGGATATTAAACAGACATACCATAAGCTGTCAGGCGATCTTTTAAAGCGTAGAGGTTCTTTCGGGGAAGCAATTCAAGCATTGGATGCAGTAATGGCAAAGGTTAAGCGAACGCTTGTTTCATTTGAAGAGTCGACTGAAAATGGAAGTTATCTACAAGCTAGGAAGCAATTATTAGAAATGACCAACGAATTAGAAGAGGTAAATGCCAAAATGGAACGGTTGCCGCAACTGTTAATCCAGGCAAGATCTACGCTTCCGAGTGATTTAAAGAACTTGCAAAGTGGCATTAAGCATATGGAAGAAGATGGGTATCATTTGACGTCTTTTTCATTTGGAACTCGAATTGAACAGTTTAATGAGGATGTAGAAGGTGCTTATGAATTGTTAAAAGAGCTTCAAGTAGATGAAGCTGCTGCTACATTAGAAGCTGTCCATACAGGAATGGAACAGATTTACGAGAACTTGGAAGCAGAAGTAACGTATAAAAACAAGTTGCATGAGCAGTTACCTGTTTTAAAAGAAAAAGTAGGTAAGGCAAGTGAAATGATGCAGCAATTATTGCATGAAACTACGCATGTACAAAAAAGTTATTTGATTGCTGAAGAAGAAACCCATTTGCAACATGCCTTGCAAAAGGATCTGACACAAGCGCAGAGTCAATTAAATGTGATTGTTGATGTTGCTGAAAACCAAAAACAAACTTTCTCTTCTATCTATGAGATGTGTGAAGAGTGGTTAAAGTATATGGATCAATTAACGAATGGTATTGCTGAAAGTGTGAACCGACTGAAGCGTTTGCGAAAAGATGAATTAAAGGCAAAGGACACAGTTAGCCGGTTGCGCGAAGTGATGCTAGAAACAAAACGGATTTTGCATAAAAGCAATCTCCCTGGTGTTCCAGTTACTCACTTAGAATCTCTTGATAAAGCGGAAAATAAGGTAGTACAAGCACAAGAAGCACTTAGGCAATTACCGCTTGAAATGGAATCTGTAGAAAAGCTTGTTGAAGAAGCAATTCTAGAGGTTGAGAAAAATGCGGAAGAAATAAAAGCAATTGTAGAAAAAGCCCAGTTGGCTGAATTATCCATTCAGTACAGCAACCGTTATCGTATGCAAGATGATTCCGTTCGAACAGCATTAGATGAAGCGGAAGAAGCCTTTTTGCGTTATGAATACGAGTATGCACTTGAGCTAGTCCAGGCAGCAGTAAGGGACTATGAACCGGATTTGCTTAACAAAGTTACAAAGCATATGAGTGCTTAATAAAAAGCGCAGTTTCCTGGAAACTGCGCTTTTTTATGTAAACGAACAAGAGGATATGCTAAGATATCCGAGGAAAGTCTTATTAATTATGATGTAATCATGAAAAAGGAGTACAACCATAACAATGATTTATCTTGATAATAGTGCGACAACACGACCATATCCAGAAGTGTTGGCATTGTACACGAAGTTGTCAAATGAGTATTTTGGCAATCCGTCTTCATTACATACGCTTGGAATGGAAGCGGAAAAAGTCCTAATTCAAGCCCGGAAAAAAATGGCCGCATTCCTTGAATGCTCAAGTGACCAACTTATTTTTACTTCTGGCGGAACGGAAGCTAACGCGTTGGCGCTTTACGGTACGGTGAAGCGTCATTCGTATGCTCATATAATCACAACAACGGTTGAACATGCTTCTGTATACGAAAACCTACAAGCATTGGAACAGAGTGGTTATGATGTTACGTATCTCCAAGCGGATCAGTTTGGTCGTGTTACGGTGGATCAAGTAAAGAGAGCAATTCGACCAAGTACGATCCTTGTCAGTATTGGTCATGTTCAAGGAGAGTTAGGTACTGTCCAACCGATTGAAGAGATTGGGAGGGTTTTGCAATCATATCCACAAATTAAATTTCATGTCGACGCTGTTCAAAGTTTGTTGAAGGTTCCTTTTTCGATTATAGAAGCAGGAATTGATTTAATGACACTATCTGCGCACAAAGTACACGGTACAAAAGGGACGGGCTTGCTCTTCTCTAAAAACCCTAAAGCATTAGAAAGTATGACAAAAGGGGGCAATCAAGAACAAATGCTGCGTGCAGGGACGGAAAATACAGCTGGTATTGCGTGTTTTGCAAAGGCTATTAGGGAGTCATCTCAAAAAGCTGTAAACGAACAAAAACGTCTAAAACAATTGACGATGCATTTGCGTGGTGAGCTTGAACAAATAAAGGGAGTACTAATTAATACGCCCGCAGAAGGTGCGGCTCCTCATATTCTTAATTTTTCTATTCCAGGGTTAAAAGCAGAAGTGCTTGTTCAAGCATTGGGATATGAAAAGATTTATGTTTCTACTCAATCTGCATGTTCAACGAAAACTGGAAAGCCGAGTCGGATCTTACTTGGTTGTGGATTAAATGAAGAGAGGCTAGTAGTTCGATTCGTATTAGCTTATCTTTTGAAACGACGAAGGAAGAAATAGATGTTTGTATAGAAACATTACAATCAATAATACCTAAGTTACAGGAGGTAATGAAATAAATGAAGATGGATCATATTCTTGTTCGTTACGGTGAACTTGCTCTAAAAGGAAAAAATAGAAGCCATTTTGAAAAAGTGTTGCTAGCAAATATTCGATACGTCTTAAAACCATTTGAAGGTGTGAAGGCGAAGCGTACTTTTGGCAGAATCGTTGTAGAACTTCATGATGCTGATTACGTTCCCATTATTGATGCACTAGCAAGAGTATCTGGTATCCAATCCTACAGTTTAGCAGTGAGGGTTGAGAGTGAATTAGAAGTCATACAGCAAGGTGCCTTATACTTATTAACCGAACATAACAAGAGCTCAAAAACGTTTAAGGTTTCAGCTAGACGGGCGTATAAGCAATTCCCAATTGGTTCTCAGGATCTTAACCAAATAGTTGGCGGGTTTGTTCTAAAGGCGCTCGATGGCGAGATCGGAGTCGATGTCCATCATCCAGACACGGAGATTGTGATAGATGTAAGGGAATCCGGTACGTATATAACAGCTGGTGCATATAAAGGCGCTAAAGGCTTGCCAGTTGGAACGAGCGGAAGAGTTCTTCATATGCTTTCAGGTGGAATTGATTCGCCAGTTGCTGCTCATATGATGATGAACAGAGGGACAGAGGTTGAAATGTTGCACTTTCATAGTCCGCCGTACACAAATGAACGTGCGAGACAAAAAGTACTTGATTTAACAAAAGAACTATCTAAATACGGACGTTCAATTAAGGTTCATCTTGTTCCTTTTACAGATATTCAAACGCATATTCATAAAGAAGTACCATCAAACTTTGAAATGACGATTATGAGGCGGATGATGTTGCGAATTGCAGGACAAATCGCAGAGAATAGAAATATCCTTGCTATTTCTAATGGTGAAAGTCTCGGACAAGTGGCTTCTCAAACACTTGCGAGCATGAATACTATAAATGAGGTAACGAACTTACCGGTTTTACGTCCCTTGCTTGCTATAGATAAAGAAGAAACCATTCGTTATGCAAAGGAAATCGGAACATATGAGATTTCGATTCTTCCTTATGAAGACTGTTGCACGATATTCTTACCGACAGATTCGAAAACAAAACCTAAACGCGAAAAAGCTAACAAATTTGAGCAGTATGTAGAGATTGAAGCAAAATGCGCAGAGGCAGTTGCCGCTGTTGAAACGATTCAAATATCTGCCGATGATTTAGACTCTGAGCTAGAGAATTTATTTTAAAAAATTTCCAGTTAAATTGCATGCATGATCTTTTCTTTTTCGTACATTCTATAAGTACCGAAGGAGGTGAGACACATGGCAAACAGCTCAAACAACTTAGTTGTACCTGGCGTACAACAAGCTCTTGATCAAATGAAATACGAAATCGCTTCTGAATTCGGGGTTAACCTTGGACCAGATTCTACTTCACGCGCTAACGGATCTGTTGGTGGCGAAATTACGAAACGTCTTGTCGCTCAAGCAGAGCAACAAATGGGTGGTTATCAAAAATAATTTCATATGAATGGCTAGGAGCAGGGGAAACCCTGCTCCTTTTCAATTGTTTTTAACGGAGCAACTTAGGTGATATACTTGGGCTAAGGTGAAAGGAGGATCTTAGTGGGGACATTATGGTACAATGGCATTTTTTATACGATGGCTTATGAAGGAGACAAAGCGTCTGCTCTTTATGAAGAAGACGGTAAGATCATTGAGATTGGATCTACAAAGGACTTATTTAATAAATGGGAGACGAAGGTTATACATAAACGTAACGTAAATGGAGCCGTTGTTTTTCCAGGATTTGTGGACAGTCATTTGCATTTGATTGCCCATGGGCAAAAGCTATTGCGCTTGGATTTATCGAAAACAAATTCAAAAGATGAAGCGCTTGTTTTACTTGCAGCAGAAAACACGCCAGAACAAGGTGAATGGATAGAAGCGCTTGGATGGAACGAACACAATGATCCGAATCATGAAAGCCTCTCGCTAGAAGATTTGAATCGTATAAGTGAAGATCATCCAGTTTTTGTGATGAGAATTTGCCGCCATGCGGCGTTTGTCAATCAAATTGCTTTAGATCTTGCAGGAATTAACGAACATACTCAAGATCCAGAAGGCGGAAGAATTGAACGCGATGAAGACGGGAAGCCGACAGGGGTGCTCCACGACAAAGCGGTCACTTTAGTACAAGAATGTATGCCTAAACTTTCCAAAAAAGCGATTAAGCGTGCATTAAAGGCAGCTATTACGGATTGTCATCAGCACGGATTAACAGGCGGGCATAGTGAAGATTTGCATTATTATAATGGTCTTGCCGAGACCGTGAATGTGTATGAAGAAACGATTCATACAGGTAATCCGTTTCGCGCTCATTTGCTTGTTCATCATGAGGAAATAACTGCATTTGACCAGTCAAGCTTTGCGCACAAATTACAAGTTAGTCCATACATTGAGCTAGGTGCATTAAAAATCTTTGCTGATGGTGCGTTAGGTGGGAGAACTGCTGCGTTAAGTAACCCTTACTCGGATGATCCAGAGGCGACTGGATTAGTTATTCATACGCAAGAAAAACTAAATAGTCTTGTACGCCAAGCTAGAGAACGCCATTTAGGTGTGGCAATTCATGTCATTGGCGATGCAGCATTAGAAATGGCATTAGATGCGATCGAGGCTAACCCAACAAAAGCGATGAGAGATCGGCTAATCCATGTGCAAGTAGCGCGACCTGATTTAATTGAACGAATGAAGGGCTTAAAACTAATTGTCGATATTCAGCCTCGTTTTGTGGTGTCCGATTTTCCATGGGTAGAGGAACGCCTTGGTCCAGAGAGGCTTCCATATTCGTTTGCTTGGAAGACATTAGCCACTAATGGCATAAACTGTGCTGGTGGCTCAGATGCTCCAATCGAACCTGTTGAGCCATTGCTTGGAATCTATGCTGCTGTAGCGAGACGTGATGTGAATGGAGCGCATGAGGGATATGGCCTAGTGAGAAATTGTCGCCATTTGAAGCGGTTGCGTTATTTACGAAAGGCAGCGCATATGCAATTGGTAAAGAGGAGAGTCGAGGTCAGCTGAAATGTGGTTATGATGCCGATATGACGATTGTTGATCGAGATTTACTTACTTGTTCTGTTGGAGAGATTGCAACCGCGAACATAGTAGCGACGGTTGTGGATGGCAAAATAGTCTATGAGCAAAATCAATTTTAATATAGGGGGGCACGATACAAATGAAAGCTAGAAGGTGGGTAGCATTAGGGATTGGTTTATTTATTTTATTATTTTCATTAATTACGACAGTCTCTTTTGCATTTAATACATATTCTTCAACGACAGAAACCTTTTTTGGTGGAGTTGAGGAGAAGATTGTGCGTCAAGGGGATACAAGTGGACAATTGCACTGTTGGAAGTAAATGGACCAATTATTAATTCAGGTGAACAAGGTTTTTTGATACGGGGGGTTACAATCATACTTCTTTTTTAAACAACCTCCACGAAGCAATGAATCGTTCTGATGTCGAAGGAATCATTATTCATGTGGATACTCCAGGTGGTGGTGTGCTTGAATCAGCAGAAATTCACAGAGCAGTTGTTGAAGCGCAAACAGTTAAAGAAAAGCCAGTCTATGTATCAATGGGGGGAATGGCAGCATCTGGTGGCTATTATTTAGCCGCTCCAGCAGAGAAAATATACGCAAACCCACAAACGTTAACAGGTTCTATTGGTGTTATAATGAGTTCAATGAATATTACTGAACTACTGGATAATCTCGGAATTGAAGAAAATGTTTATAAAAGTGGACCGTATAAAGATATGATGTCGCCTACTCGTGAGCCACTCGAAGAAGAAGATGAAATCATTCAGTCGATTGTCGATGAATACTATGATGAATTCGTGTCGATCATTGCAGAAGGTCGAGACATGGATGAAGCTCGAGTTCGTGAATTAGGTGATGGGCGAATCTTTACAGGAAACCAAGCGTTGGAAGAAGGCTTAATTGACAGTTTAGGGAGTCTTGATGATGTTATTGATGACATGCAGACAGATCTTGGTCGGAACTATCAAGTCGTAACAACGAGTGAATTCCAAAGTTTTGGAAGTTTATTTGGTCTCGCTACAAATCATTTCTTCGGGGATAAAGAGCCTGAACAAAAGTTACATGAGTTTAATCAACCAAGAGCGTTATATATGTATGATTATGAGTGAGGAGGAGTAAGATGGAGACACGTCCTTCGATCAGAACTGTAAGACCAAAGCGCTATTTACGAAATCAGCCTGCCCAAATGGTAGAACAAGAACATGTGCAAATAAAACAACAAGAAGTGCGCTATGCTGGTTTTTGGATGAGGTTTTGGGCATTTGTATTTGATTTATTGATTATTGGTAGTGTAAACGCGGCTTTGGTGGGCACTTGGCTTCCTTTTGTACAAGGAGATGGCTCGTTTACTACGTTTTTAACAACGATGGTCTTAGTACCTTCAGTTCTATATGCTTTTTTGTTTTTCATTTACTTTTCTCTACTGACGAAGTTCTTTGGGCAAACGTTGGGGAAAATGATTTTTGGTCTTAAAGTCGTGTCAAAAGATGGAGAGTATTTAACGTGGGGGACTGTTTTATTTCGTGAAGGAGTTGGTCGATTCTTGCATCAGGCTCCTTTGTTTGGAAACTTTTTATTGGTATTGTATGTTGTCGTTGCATGTACACCAAAAAAACAAGGCGTTCACGATTTATTTGCTGATACGTATGTAATCCATTGTTAATAAATAACTAGCCGAGAGATCGGCTGGTTATTTTTTGCATTTATGCATATAGTAACAAGCAAAGGAGGCACTGGCTATGCATCTTTGGATACTATATGGAACGGTCGTGTTTATTGTGCTTGTTGTCTGTATTTTGGCTATGAGAGTTCAAATAAGCTGCATCTACACTAGACAACATAAAGAAGACTTGTTGGAAGTATATGTACGTTTGTTAGGGATGACGCTTTTTGAGTTGAAAGCACCGACAATGGATTTAAATCTTTCTAACCAAACCTTTTCCTTTACTGAAGAAGAACGAAATCTAGGGAAAGAAAAAGTGAAAAAGAAAAAATGGACGTTATCAACAATGAAAAGATTTATTCACAATAGTCGCGAATGGTTAAGACATTTTCCTAAGTTCAAGTATAGAGCAGAAGCATTTTTGAGAAAAGTAACGGTTACTTCATTCACTTGGCATACTGAATTAGCACTGGTGATGCGGCAAGTACGGCACAATTATCTGGAATGTTATGGGGAGTAAAAGGGTTTATTCTAGGGTGGGCCTCACATAGGCTTGATTGGCGAGCTAAAAACGAACTTGCGGTTAAATCCCATTTTCAAGCTGTTGGTTTTGCCGTTTCTTTTTCATGCATAGCCTCGTTTCGCCTCGGGCACGCTATATATACAGGTCTGTTAATTGCACTTGGCTACAGGTCTAGGAAAAAGAACTCCAACCATAATGCAAACGCGCAAGCGCTTTAGAATGGTTGGATTGGAAAAGGGGCGAACGCAATGTCAGAACATCCAATACAAGGTTTGATGAAAACTGCGATGGAGAACATCAAGGCGATGGCAGATGTGAATACCATTGTTGGTGACCCAGTCGAGACACCCGATGGCAGTATTATAATGCCTGTATCAAAAGTAGGTTTTGGTTTTGCTGCAGGTGGGAGCGAATTTTATACAGAACACTCCCATTCGCATGAAGAGCCGGGGCATCCTTTTGGTGGTGGTAGCGGTGGTGGTGTGTCAATTACGCCAATTGCATTTCTTGTGGTAAATAGCAAAGGGATTAATATGGTTCATTTAGATAGCTCAACCCATTTGTATGATCGATTGCTTGATCTAGCTCCTCAAGCATTTGAGAAGATCCAACATATGCTTAGGCATGAAGATGAGCCACCACATCATAAACCATATGAAGATCCACTCGTATAAAAGGTGTTCCATTGGATTACGTCAGCTTGTCGAAAAAGTCTCTTTAAAACGAGACTGTCGACAAGCTTTTTTGATGAGTGACTATCCGATGCTTATTCCCACGTTGTTCTCGCTACGTCTTCGCTTTTCAAGCGATAGATGAATCCAGGTTTTTTCGCTTTATTTCCAAGTTTTGAAGTGAGGGATTAATGCCCGTGTATGCGGGATTATTGTAACTATGGATTTAAAAAAGTTAGTCAATTGAAAGATGAGCATGTCCGACCCCACATAACCTAAAAATACCGCTAAGATAAACTCTCAGCGGTATTTTGTCTACGGTTTGAAGAGCTCCAATGGTGCACTCTTTTAATGTAATTATTCATAATCAATGTCTGCGATTCGTCGGATATTTAATCGTTTAAGCTTGCGGTGATGTAGCCAATAATAAGCAAGGATGGCAATTACGACAATGATTGCGGAAACAATGTACATAAATGAAAAGCCTAATCCTGCTACGGCGAATCCAAGAATATATGAACCGACCCCAATACCTAGATCGTACAATATATAAAACGTACTTGTTGCTTGAACAGCTTGTTTTCTAGAAACAGATTGAACGGCTAAGGTTTGAAAACTTGGAAGAACGGAACCAAAACCTGCACCCATTAAAACTGCGGCAAGCAGAAATGTAATTAGACTAGAAGCTTGTGACAGGAGAACAAGACCAACTGTAAATAAAGCAAGTGTAGGATATAAAACGGCGTTTTCACCAAAGCGGTCGAATAGACGTCCAGTCACAAACCTTGAACCAAGCAAAACGATGGCATAAACGACAAAAAAGAGGCTTGCTGCCGTTTCCATCCCGAGCGAAACAGCATATAGCGTGATAAAACTTAGAATACCACCGTACGCAAATGATGCTAGAGAAGAGCAAAAGCTTACTGACACAGCCTGGGGTGCAATAAAGCGATTAATGCTCATTGGTTCAGGCGCTTTCTTCTCAGGTTTGTAGATAATAAAGGCGGCCAAAAAGAGTCCAGTTGCAGATAAGCCAACAGTTAAAAGGAAGAGACCAGTATAAGTACCGTGTTGAACAATTTGTAGACCAACGACAGGTCCAATAACCATTGCTAAACTCATAAACATGCTGTAATAACCTACTGCTTCTCCTTGCCGCGTTTTTGGAGCAATCATAATTGCAAGAGCTCCTGCGGCAGTTGTCGCAACACCAAATCCTAACCCCTGTATGAAACGCAAAAAAAGAAGCCATCCAAAGGAAAATGACCAAAATGTGCAAAATGGCAGAAATGAGTACGACTAAAAATGAAAGCAATAATACTTTCTTTTCTCCAAAACGATCAAGCAAAAGCCCTGCAAATAAACGAGCGATGACTGAAGCGGCAATAAACGATCCAACAATTAACCCTACTTGTTGTTCTGTTGCAGAAAAAGCATTAAGAGCAAAGAGCGGTAGCGTTGGAATAAATAAGTTGAAAATCATAAACAAAGTAAATGCACTAAAGCATACAAATAAAAATGTTGGTGTCCAAAGCGGCTGCTTTGACATGGTTTCACATCCTTTGATATTTCGATACCCAAAATAAATAAGCATACTTTCATAGTTTAGAGTGTAATGAGGAAACCGTCAAATAGACAAGCCCGAAGAAAATGAAGCAATCATAAGCGGCTGCCTTGCATTCGTAAGGATGAAACGAGTAAAATTAAAATGGACATAACGTTTCGAAGGAGGAAGACAAATGACACAAGTTACGTTCAAACAACAACCTGTTACATTAAAAGGTACACAAGTAAAGGTGGGAGACAAAGCACCCAACTTCACTGTATTAGCTAACGACTTATCAGAGGTTAAGCTCGATGATTCAAAAGGAAAAACACGTTTAATTAGTGTTGTTCCTTCCATTGATACAGGCGTTTGTGATGCTCAAACTCGTCGCTTTAACGAAGAAGCGGCAAGTCTAGAAAATACGGTTGTTCTTACAATTAGTGTAGATTTACCATTTGCGCAAAAGCGTTGGTGTGCGGCTGAAGGAATTGACAATGTCCAAACATTATCTGACCACCGAGATCTTTCTTTTGGAGAAGCATATGGTGTAGCAATAGAAGAATTAAGACTTCTTGCTCGGTCGGTATTTGTTGTAGATGCGAATAATCAAGTTGTATATGCTGAATATGTGAATGAAGTAAGTGAACACCCAAATTATGATGCTGCAATCGAAGCTGCAAAAAAAGCGTAATGAGCAGTCCACTGCAAAAGCAGTGGACTTTGTTTTTGTAATTCTGTACAATACATGGCAGATATTTGGACGAAAAAAGAAGGTGGAGTAAATGGAATCAACTAATGTAACCCGTTTATTTGATTATCTAGACCAAGCGTCAGAGATCTTACAGCAAGAGTTAGAATTAACTTATTTGGATGCGTTGGCAGAAGCTGGCGATAACCTATTTGAAGAAAGCATTTTGCAAGAAGTAACTCCGCAGACTGAAGACAAGTTAATCAATGCATTAAATGAAGTGAAACAATTAGAATGGACAAAAGAAGATGTTCGTAAAGCTTTTCAGCTGGCTGGAATAAAAGGGATGCGAGGTGCTGTCCAATCCAATCATTCAATGACACCCGATGCTGTTAGCCTCTATATAAGCTACCTTGTTAACAAATTGGTGGACAAGACGAATGAACCAGTTCTACTTGATTTAGCAGTTGGTTCGGGGAATCTCTTGTTTACCATTAACAATCACGGGAATAAAGCGTTTGAAGCGTATGGGTTTGAAGTTGATGAGACGTTATTGAAAAATGCATTCACGAGCGCAAATTTGCAAAAACATGAGATCAGCTTATACCATCAAGATAGCTTGCAAGTTGTTCCTCCAAAAGCAGATATTGTTGTTAGTGACTTGCCTATTGGTTATTATCCAAAAGATGATGTTGCAGAGAGTTTTGAATTACGCGCTTTAGAAGGACATGCGTATATACACCATCTAATGATTGAACAAGCGATTCGCTCATTACATCCAGGCGGATTTGCGGTGCTCTTAATTCCAAACTTTTTATTTGAAAGCGATCAGGCAGAGGCGCTGAATAAATATTTAAAACAAGAATCAGTTATTTTAGGCTTACTTCAGCTTCCGTCATCGATGTTTTCAAATAAACAGCAGCAGAAAAGCATCTTATTGCTTCAAAAAAAGGCGGAAAACATTCAAATTCCCCGTCAGGCTTTACTTGCAGAACTACCTGCGTTTTCGAATGCTGAGGCAATGCAAGATATGATGGGGCGTATTAACAATTGGTTTAAAGAACAACTTGGACGCTAGGATTTCCTAGCGTTTTTTTTGTGTGTATTTAATGTCTTAATTAACGCTATTTTTCCACTACTTTAATGTATGCGCTTTACCATATATGCCCGCTTGAAATAAGCCTCTGTCAATGCTTAAATGGAATAGGAGTATAGTGTTTTAGACAGAAAAAGGAGTTGCGAGAGAACCATGGCAAAAATTATAGCAATTAACGCGGGAAGCTCATCCCTGAAATTCCAGCTTTTATCGATGCCTGAAGAGGATATCATTACAAAAGGGTTGGTTGAGCGTATTGGTTTGGAAGACGGCGTATTTTCAATTGAAGCGAATGGTGAAGAACATTCCATTACAACAGATATTCCAGACCATTCTGCTGCAGTTGAAATCTTGCTTGATAAACTAACAAGCTTAAACATTATTTCGTCTTTGGATGAAATTGAAGGAATTGGCCATCGTGTTGTTCATGGCGGAGAGAAGTTTAATGATTCCGTATTAATTACAGATGATGTACTTGCAGGCATTGAAGAAGTTTCGGAGCTTGCGCCACTTCATAATCCAGCGAATATTACGGGAATAAAAGCATTTAAAAAAGTGCTTCCGACTGTTCCAGCGGTTGCAGTATTTGACACAGCTTTTCATCAAACAATGCCGGAAAGTGCGTATCTATACAGTTTACCTTATGAATATTATGAGAAATATGGTGTTCGTAAATATGGTTTTCATGGCACTTCCCACAAATACGTTTCTCAACGTGCGGCGGAATTGTTGGAAAAGCCTATTGAAGATCTTCGCATATTATCCTGTCACCTTGGAAACGGAGCGAGCATTGCAGCGATTAAAGGCGGAGAGTCAATCGATACATCGATGGGGTTCACGCCACTTGCTGGTGTAACGATGGGGACGCGTTCTGGTAATATTGACCCCGCATTGATTCCTTATATTATGGGGAAAACGGGTCAAACAGTTGAAGAAGTCGTGTCAACGTTAAACAAGCGTAGCGGCTTACTTGGAATTACTGGATTTTCAAGTGATTTACGTGATATTGAATTACAGGCGGATGAAGGTAATGAGCGAGCTCAGGTAGCGCTTGATGTATTTACCTCACGAATCCACAAGTACGTGGGTTCTTATGCAGCAAGAATGGGCGGAATAGATGCGATTGTCTTTACGGCAGGCATTGGCGAAAATAGCTCAGTTATTCGTGAACGTGTCTTAAAAGGGCTTGAATTTATGGGTATAGAAGCAGACCTATCAAAAAACAATGTTCGTGGAAAAGAAGCGTTTCTTAACACAGACACTTCTAAAGTAAAAATCATTGTTATTCCAACAAACGAAGAAGTAATGATTGCACGCGACACGGTTCGTTTAACTTAATGAAGAAGGTGCTAGGTTATTGCCTAGCTTTTTTTATTTGCATAATAACGGGGATATAGGACTTTTTAGTGCTTTGCCTTTTTATGGATCGTCAGCTAAGATAATGAGGTGGAGGTGAGCAGCCTTATGACAGTAAGTGGATTTTATATGATACGGGAACGTGAAGTGAAGCAAGCAGCAAATGGATCTCTCTATGCAAACTTTGTACTTCAACAGCAGCATACGCTTCTTTCAGCTAGGTTATGGGATATAACGGACGAACAACAAGAGAAGTTTGTTCCAAAAGCCGTAGTAAAAGTAGAAGGGAATGTGGAGGTATTAGATCAAAGAAACAGTTGACAATCCAAAAAATACGTTTAGCTGTGGATGAAGACAAAGTGAACCGAACCGAATTGATTTCTAAGAAAGGGTTGTCACGTGAAGAACTATGGCATGAATTAAGAATGATGATGGATGAAGTGGAATCTCCGGTTTTGCAATCAATCATCAAACAGATTTATGGAGACCGATCAATTCGTGACCGACTGAGACAATTCCAGCAGCAAAAAGATTACACCATGCTTATTACGCAGGGTTACTTGAACAGATTGTAGAATTGATGTACGCTGCCCTGCAGTTGCTACCTCTTTATCAACATGTACAAAAAGATATTGCACTCACCCTTTGTTTATTAGGTGATGTTGGAAAAGTACATGCATTAAGAGATCCTTTGGCACCTGAATATACAGATGCGGGTGAGTTAATGGGACAGCTTGTTCTTAGTATTGAAATCATTAACAGAGCTGCTTCTGAACAGGCAATTGAACCAAGTGATCCAGAGATAATGGCAGTAAAGCATGGAATATTAGCACAGTATGATCAGTCAGAAGGGGGCGCAGTTCAACCAAAAACGGCTGAGGCTTTGTTCTATTATTATGTGAAACGAATGAATACCGATTTACGTGTGCTTGAACATGCTCAGACGGAAGGTACATCTTTCTCGTACATTGATTTATTTAAGCGAAAAATGTTCGTTCAGACAGATCAAACAAAGGAGAACGAATCATGAATTACATTAATAGAATGGAACAGCAAATAGCGCTGTATGAAAGTGAACTGGAGCAGAATGCCAAGCGATCCAATTACCAAATCAAGAGTCAGAAGGCAGTGGAATGGCTCTCGCAAGCTGAGCCTCTCCTTATTCAATTGCATCAATTATTGCATCAAGAATACGGACAGCTGGCATTAGTACATAAGCCAATCATCGCTTTTGACGCGAGTGGGAAAGAAGTGATGGATTATGAGAATGCATTGGACAAGGATATGGCACGAATGAGGCTTCAAGCATTTGGTCAAGGTTTTTTTGTTGCAAAAAATAATAGAAGAATGGTCGCGGACATCCCTCTTCAACTGTTCCTTTCTAGTAGGGTCATTTCACGAATGGCCCATTCATATGGGTTTACACTTGATTCACCTTTCGAATCGATGTATGCAATGCGATTGCTTAATTATTCGTTGTTGCCTAATCAAGTAAAGCGAGCGGAATGGGAGCTTCTTTTTATGGAAGTAATTGAACATGAGCAAGGCCAACCGTTTTATCGGGTAAAAGATGAAGTAATAAACGAAGAGGTTGTGCATGCTCTTGCTTTTCAATCATTAAAATGGGGGCTAGTGCATTGCATAAACCATACAAAAGTTCCGGGGAAGCGGCTTGCAGCAGGAATTGTAACAAGTACGTCATCTTATCGACATGTACAGACCGTTATACGTGATGCACAAAGATCTATCAAAAGCGTTGGTTATGGCGTCGAACATAGTTATTTGTTCGGTTGGAGGATTCCTTTTAAAGAGACATTATTTTATAAATTGTTCTAGGAATCCTCTTGCCAAACAAGCAGAAGGCTGTTAAAGTTATGTATATTAATTAATAAAAAAAAAGTTTTTATGCGAAACGGGAGTTGATTCCCGGTTATTTTTTAGTTATTTATGTATAAAAATAATAAAATAAGAATTATTATTCATGTTGGAGGGGATTCATATGGAGAAGGAAAAAGTAGTTTTGGCATACTCTGGGGGACTTGATACATCAGTCGCGGTGAAATGGTTAACAGACAAAGGTTATGACGTTATTGCAGTTGGTCTTGATGTAGGCGAAGGTAAGGACCTGGAATTCGTTAAACAAAAAGCACTTAATGTTGGTGCTGTTCAATCATATACAATCGATGCAAAAAAAGAATATGCGGAAAACTTTGTCCTTCCCGCATTGCAAGCACATGCACTTTATGAACAAAAGTACCCGCTTGTTTCAGCATTATCTCGTCCACTTATTTCGAAAAAATTAGTAGAGATCGCTGAGCAAACTGGAGCATCAGCTGTTGCGCATGGTTGCACCGGAAAAGGGAATGATCAAGTACGCTTTGAGGTGTCCATTCAGGCGTTAAATCCAGATCTAAAAGTTCTTGCGCCAGTGCGTGATTGGGCGTGGTCAAGAGATGAAGAAATTGAGTATGCAAAGGCGCATAACATTCCAATTCCAATTGATTTAGACAATCCGTACTCTGTCGATCAAAATCTTTGGGGACGCAGCAATGAGTGTGGCATTCTTGAAGACCCGTGGGCGACGCCTCCAGAAGGAGCGTATGAATTAACTGCGCCACTTGAAGAAACACCGGATACAGCAGATGTGCTTGAAATTTCTTTTGAAAAAGGAGTGCCAGTCGCACTTAATGGGAAGCTTATCCACTTTACCAGCTTATTCTCGAGTTAAATGACATTGCCGGAAAACATGGAGTTGGAAGAATTGACCATGTTGAGAATCGCCTTGTTGGAATAAAATCTCGTGAGGTTTACGAGTGTCCAGGTGCAATGACGCTTATTAAAGCACATAAGGAATTAGAAGATTTAACACTTCCGAAAGAACTTGCACACTTTAAACCAGTTATTGAAAAGAAATTAACAGAAGTCATTTATGAAGGTCTTTGGTTTTCTAGTCTCCAACCAGCATTACTAGCGTTCTTGAAAGAATCGCAACAGCATGTTACTGGTGTAGTACGGGTAAAGTTATTTAAAGGGCATGCCGTTGTTGAAGGTAGAAAGTCTCCTTTTTCCTTGTACAATGAAAATTAGCGACATATACACCAGACGATGAATTTGATCATAATGCAGCAGTAGGTTTTATTTCTCTTTGGGGTTTACCAACAAAAGTTCACAGCATGGTGACAAAGGAGAAAAAGGAGGTCACATTGTGAGCAAGCTCTGGGGCGGAAGATTTACTAAATCTGCAGAAGAATGGTAGATGAGTTTGGAGCTCCATCGGTTTTGATAAGCAACTCGTGTTTGAAGACATTGAGGGCAGTGTTGCTCACGTAACTATGCTTGCAGCTTGTGAAATTGTGACAAAAGACGAGGCGGACCAAATCAAAGCAGGTTTAAACATACTTCGGGAAAAAGCAGAAGAAGGCACCCTTGCCTTCTCTGTTGCCGAGGAAGATATTCATTTAAACTTAGAAAAACAGCTGATTGATGAAATTGGTCCTGTAGGTGGTAAACTTCATACCGGGAGAAGCCGTAATGACCAAGTCGCAACGGACATGCACTTGTATTTAACAAAAGAGACAAAAGCCATTATGGAAGCCGTTCGAGCGCTGCAAGAAGCACTCACAAAACAGGCAGAGATCCATATTGAAACCCTTATTCCTGGATATACACATCTTCAACGGGCTCAACCTGTTTCATTTGCTCATCATCTGCTTGCTTATTTTTGGATGCTTGAACGTGACTATGGTCGTTTTGAAGATAGTTTAAAACGAGTCAATATTTCACCACTTGGTGCTGGTGCTCTAGCAGGGACAACATTTCCAATTGATCGGAACATGTCTGCCGAATTACTTGGCTTTGATGGTATTTATGAAAACAGTTTAGACGCAGTCAGCGATCGAGATTTCATAGTTGAATTCCTCAGCGCGTCTTCAACCTTGATGATGCATTTATCAAGGTTATGCGAAGAGCTTATTTTATGGTCTTCGCAAGAGTTTCAATTTATCGAGATGGATGATGCATTTGCAACCGGTTCGAGCATTATGCCACAAAAGAAAAATCCAGATATGGCCGAGCTGATACGTGGGAAAACAGGACGTGTCTATGGGAATCTATTTGGCTTATTAACTACGCTTAAAGGCTTGCCACTTGCATATAACAAAGATATGCAAGAAGACAAGGAAGGAATGTTTGATACAGTCCAGACTGTTAAAGGTTCCTTACGGATTTTTGCTGGCATGATTGATACAATGACTGTTAAACAGGAAACAATGGAGAAGGCCGTTTCACAAGATTTCTCAAATGCCACTGAATTAGCAGATTACTTGGCGACAAAAGGAATGCCTTTCCGTGAAGCACATGAAGTGGTTGGCAAACTTGTTTTAACTGCGATTCAGCAAAATATGTTCTTGCTTGATCTAAAAATGGAAGATTATAAGCAAGCAAGTAATTTATTTGAAACAGACATTTATGAAGTTTTGCAACCAAAAACAGTGGTTGCACGCAGAAATAGTGCTGGCGGAACTGGCTTCACACAAGTGAAAAAAGCACTAGAAAAAGCATACGTGATTTTAGGTGCTGTACCAAAATAGAAATAAACCCTCTAAAAGAGGGTTTATTTCTATTTATTGAGACAGACTAACGTCAAGGAGGCGATCGAATGAAAAAAGAGCTGGAAGTTAAGGATACACAATGAAGAAGGAGAGCATATCGCTCATGACCAACTGCTTGCATCGTATGCTCAAGGAACGGCAGACGAACAAGTAAAAGCAACAAAAGAAGATAAAGAAAGCTAATTGTGCTTCATTGTAGAGTTTACCTATCCCATAATCTCAAAGGCAGCATTTGCTGTCTTTTGTTTTGCGTTTGACTAAACCAATGTTGTATCGTTGAATAAAGAGAGAGAAACGTTTCTCTAGATGCGACTTGAAAACGTTGAAGAGGTGGACAGAACATGAGGCATGCATTAATTACTGCGGGTACGAAGGGCCTTGGTTTAAAGGTAACAGAGGCATTGATTGAGAGCGGATACAGTGTTACCGTTACCTATTTCAGTGATGAACAACAAGCGCTTAAGCTCCAAGAAAAATGGGGGAAAGGCGTCCTGCATCTTGTCCAAGCGGATGTAACAAAAAAAGAT
>BAXC01000026.1 GCA_001310375.1 Bacillus sp. JCM 19041
CAACTTATGCAAGGCTCTTTTTTATTATTTCTTTGAGAAATTCTCGACAAGTTCTTTTACGTCAATACCGCTTGTTGCTTTTAAAGATTCTTGTAATCCGGCCATTAAGTCAGTCGCATAACCCGTTACACGGTTAGCGCCACCGCCTTCACCAGAGCCACCAGTGTCAACAACAGTGATTTTATCAATATTGGATAGTGGTGAAGACACTTCGCGAGCATATTCAGGCAACATGTCGATGATCATGCTGAGTTTTGCAGCTTCGCCATACCTTTCGAATGCTTCTGCGATCTTTTCTTTCGCTTCCGCTTCGGCAAGACCTTTTAAGCGAATAACATCTGCTTCTGATTCCCCGCGTGCACGGACTGCATCCGCTTCAGCAAGGCCGTCGACACGTACACGTTCTGCATCGGCTTTTGCCATGCTTCAACGCGGTATTTGTCTGCGTCTGCTTCTGCAAACTGCTTGCTTTTCTGAGCGTGAGCTGATTGTTCAACAGAATAACGATCCGCATCGGCTTTCTTCTTCACTTCTGCATCGTATTGGCGCTCACGACGAGCAATCTCTTTTTCTTCAAGTTCAATTTGTTTCTGGCGTTCAATGATTTGGATTTGCATTTGTTGTTCGGTTACTTCTTGTTTCGAACGTGCCTCTTGCAGATGGTACGATTGGTCTGCTTGGGCTTTTGCTTGTTCTTGCTCACTACGGTAGGCTGCCACTTTTAATTGGTTATTCTTTTCTGATTCAGCAATTTCAGTAGCACGCTCAATCTCTGCTCGTTTTGCTTGCGTGTGCGCATCTGCTTGGCGGATGCGTGTCTCTTTTTCAGCTTCTGCTGTAGCGATGTCTGCATCTCGTTTTACTTGAGCAATTCTTGGTTTACCTAGTGATTCTAAATAACCATTTGTATCGCGTAAATCTTTAATAGTAAAGGATACGATAACTAGACCCATCTTTGCTAAATCTTGTGAGGCTACTTTTTGTACTTCCTGTGAGAAACGTTCCCGGTTTTATAAATTTCTTCAACAGTCATTGAGCCGAGAATTGAACGAAGATGACCTTCTAATACTTCCTTCGCCTCTTGTTCACGGTCATCTCTTGTTTTGCCTAGGAATTGTTCCGCTGCTGTTGCAATCTCGCCAATCGATCCACCGATTTTAATAATCGCTGTCCCGTCAGCAATAACAGGAACCCCTTGTTCTGTGTAAACTTCTGGTGTCTGCACGTCCAGTTTGCTTGAGAGTAAAGAAAGGGGCTTCGCTTGTTGGAAAACGGGCATAACAAATGTACCGCCTCCACGTACGATTTTAATCCGATTTCCCGCATCATCCATATTAACGTTTTTGCCACCTAAGTAACTACCTGTAACGATCAATGCCTCATCTGGTCCTGCTGTACGATATCGAGTAACAAATACGCCGAGTAAAACGAGTAGAATTGCAACGACGATACCAATTATTACAATAAGTTCAATTGCCATTTTTTCTTCCCCCTATAAATTAAAATGATGTATCAAGATCGAAATCAAGCATTGCTACATACGCAATCCCTTTTTCGATTTTGACGATAACTACTTCTGTACCTGCCTGAATTTCTGTACCATCTACGCATGCTGCTGTTTTTGCGATTGTGCCACTGTCACCACGCAATACAACTTCACCATAGCCATCAGTTGGAATGGACAAGATAATTTCTCCTGTCCGTCCTTCTAAATCTTCATCGTCATATGCGTTTGATTCTTCTGCATGCTGTAATGGAGTTAAAATGAATAAATTAAAAAGGATCGCGAGTACAAGTGCAATTACCACAGCTATGGAAGCGGAAATGGCGCTAGTAAATGGTGAGAATCGTTCAAGCAAATAAGCAGAGGCCCCAAAAAAACTAAGTGTTGAGAGGATAAGTGTTGGTGACAACCAACCATCAAAGATGTCGAAAATGCCATCAAGCACGTCTGAAAGTAAAACATATACAACCGTTAAACCGCCACTAACGAGCAGGATGGTAAAGTATATTGTTGTTAATTCCATGCCGCTCCTCCTTTTTTAGGTCTACCACAGTTACGTAATGAATGCATATAAAGGTTTCATATTTTTAAAATTTATTTCCATTTTTAAAATAGACTGCCCCCTTTCATCTCTTTAATTGTACACGTAAATAAAATGGAATTGGTCCATTTTCTGGAATTCGATAATATTTAAGTTGGAGTCGCAAAAGGAGAAAAAAAATACATGCACTAGTCTGCATGTGTTGGCTTGTCGACCAAATCTCGTAAAAACAATCCCATAAATAAGCATTTTTACTGGTGTGCAATATTCGATTCTTTTTCACTGTATCTCCAACTGATCAAAAAAAGACCTCAGAGATTTTATCTCAGAGGTCAGACTAGCTACATGTGTTTCATTCGTTTAATTTCTTTAATGGCTTTTTAGCTGGTCCTTCAATGACGTCGCCTGTATGTGAGTAGCGCGAACCATGACATGGGCAATCCCAAGTATGATCAGCATGGTTCCAGTTACACTCACAACCCATATGTGTACAGGTTGTATCTATAACATGAAGGTTTCCGTCTTCATCTTTATAGGCACCGACTTTTTGCCTTTATACTTAACGACTGCTCCTTGTCCATTTTCTAAATCATCAATGTCCTCAACATCGCGTTTTAACTTCCCGCCTATTAGGTGCTTTGCTACATCTACGTTTTCCTTCAAGAAATGTTTAATGCTTGGATCAGAATGAAAACGCATTGGCTTATATAAATCGCTATACAAGCTGTTCCCATCAATAATCAAATCAGATAATAGTTGTGCCGCACACACACCACCAGTCATACCCCATTTCCTGAAACCAGTCGCTATTAAAACATTGGATTCAAAGCTAGAAAGTGGTCCGATATAGGTACATTATCAACAGTTGTGAGGTCTTGAGCAGACCATTCTTGTTCTGGTTTAAACGACTCAAGTGTTTCAGCTGCGAAATGATGCAGTGCATCATAATGCTCACGAGCGTCCATGCCTTGTCCAGCTTTATGGTGATCACCACCTACAAGGACATAATGTTTATCGTTTAACGTTAATCCACGGAGCGATCGTTTTGGCTCTTCCACGCTTAAATACATACCCCCTTGCCAAGGGGTTGAAATAGAACCAGTCACGACGTACGAGCGGTCAGCTTTTAGACGAGTCATGTAAAGCCCACCGCCGTCAATAAACGGATAGTGCGTTGCTGCAATGACTTTATTGGCGGTTACGGTATGGCCATTATCGGTATGAACGATTACCGAGTCTTTTTTATTAGAAACCTTGATACAAAGTGTTTCTTCAAATAATTGAGTTCCCTTTTCGATCATTTTTTCACACAAATGAGTAAGGAAGAGCAAAGGATGAAACTGAGCTTGATCAGGTATTTTTAGCGCAGCCCGCGCTCCTAACTCTACTGGAGTTGAAGTGACAAATTCATGGGGAATATCAAGCGCTTCATATGCTTTTTTCTCTCTTCTTAAACGGTGTTCACCGTGGTGTGTTGTTGCATATAAAAAGGCATCTTCATTAGAAAATCCGCAGGAGATGTTCTCTTTTTGAACGAGCTGTCTTACTAAAGACAGGGCAGCATCTTGAGACTGATAATACTGACCTGCTTTTTCCTTGCCTAGATGAGAGAGAAGCTCATCATAAATAAGGTCATGTTGGGTTGTCAGTTTTGCTGTAGTATGGCCAGTTGTACCGCGACCAAATTGGTTTGCATCAAGCACAGCGACATTTTTCCCAGCTGCAGTTAATAAATAGGCGGTGGTAATGCCAGTGATGCCACCACCAATCACTGCTACATCCACTTTTATGTCCGATTGGAGTGGTGGATATGCTTTATGGTGAGATGACATTTGCCAAATGGAAGTTAATTCAGATTGCTTATCGTTCATTCTCTAGCCCCCGTCAGTTCAATTTGTTATTACGATTAACAAAAAACATCTTTTTTAACCAAAGCTGGAATAATATTTTTAAAAGCAAGTATGATTCTCGGTTTGCTTCCTTCAATTGAACGTAATGAAAAGCTCTGATCAGTATGGTAAAATGAGCAAAGAAGTTTCAGAAAAAGTTTGGATATTTGCCATATGTTCTTAGGGGAAGCTAGTATAAAATAAAAACAGACGATGGTTTGGAGAAAGGAGATTTCCATGAATAAAAAGGCTGAGAATGGGCTCTTATTCGCATGGTTCACATCCTTAATTGCTACTCTAGGATCCCTCTACTTTTCAGAAATAGAAGGGTTTGAGCCGTGTGCTCTATGCTGGTATCAGCGAATATTTATGTATCCTCTGGTCATTTTAATTGCCGTTGGATTATTCGAAAGGATCGCGGTGTTGCGATTTATTCGGCTGTATTAGCAGGTATAGGGTTTTGCATCTCAGCCTATCATTACGCGATTCAGAAACTTCCTGTAGCGGAAGATGATGTGATTGGTTGTGGTTTAGTCTCATGTTCAGGTCAATACATTAATTGGTTAGGGTTCATTACGATTCCTTTTTTAGCAGGTACAGCATTTTTACTCATTTTTTTAACAAGTGTATATGTTATTAGAAAGCGTTAGGAGCGATTTTTAAATGAAAAAATTAGCGATTATAGGCGGAGCGGTTGTCGCAGTATTTATCGTACTAGTCATCATACAGAACTTGAATCAAAATCAGCAGCTTGAAAACAATACACAATATGATACGGATGATTTACATTCAGCAACGATCGATCAACTTGATGATCCAAATTACCAAAACGTGATTATGCCTGATGATTTGGAGAATAAATTGCAAGACGGCGAAGATGCGGTTGTGTACTTCTTCTCGCCAACATGTGAACATTGTAAAGCAGCAACGCCAGTGTTAATGGATGTTGTGGACGATGAAGGGGTTGCGATTGACCAATTCAACTTGCTTGAGTACAACGATGAGGGAGCTCCATATGCGATTCGATCTACACCAACATTGATTGTATATGAAGATGGACAAGAAGTACGACGTCTTGAAGGGAACAGACCAGAAGAAGAATTTCGGGCTTTCCTGAATGATGAGCCAGTAGAGCAAGAAGAATCATAAGCTGTGCATATGCGCAGCTTTTTTCATACGTTAGAATTAGGCCTAAAGAGACCGTTAATTGGGTATAATATATATATAAGCCAGTTAATGGAGGTAATTAATGGAAAAGAAACTAAGAACACCTTTTAAGTGGACAGGGGGCAAGCGTCAACTTCTGCCTATCTTGCATCCTCTGGTCCCAATGTCTTATAGGCGTTATATTGAGCCATTTGCTGGTGGGGCCGCTTTGTTTTTTTCATTAGCTCCAGAAAAAGCGGTTATTGGCGATATTAACGAGACACTGATGTTAACGTATAAAGTAATTAGGGATGAATGTGAGGACTTACTTCAGCACTTAAGTGTGCACCAAAACCAAGAAGCTTATTACTATGCGGTTCGCGATTTAGATCGTCTGCCACTATATGACCGTATGTCTAATGTAGAGAAAGCCTCGCGCTTTTTATTTTTGAATAAGACGGGTTACGGTGGGTTATATAGGATCAATAAAAAAGGTCAAGTGAATGTACCTTTTGGACGTTATAAAAAAGTAAATATCGTCAATGAAAAAGTGATTCGTAAGGCGAGCGAGTATTTAAATGGAGAACACATTTCATTAATGAAAGCTGATTTCTTAACGACTGCTGAGCAAGCCAAAGAGGGTGACTTTGTTTACTTAGATCCGCCATATTATTTTGGGTCAGATCGGAATTTTGCAGCGTATGCCCCTCGTTTTACATTATATGATCATATTCGTCTTAAACGTATGTTCTCCCAATTAAATGATCGCGGCTGTTATGTCGTTCTAAGTAATTCGGATACACAAGCGATTCGAGAATTGTATAACGAATTCCACATTCAACCAGTGGAAGTAACGAGGCTCGTAAATAGGGATACGAATAAGCGTAAGGGCAGCGGGGAACTACTAATTATGAATGACAGATTGTGGCGAGAGAAGCAAACGGAATCTTCTTGCGTAGATGAGTGATTTATGTTATGATTTTTCTTTGAGAACAACGGAGCGCCTTTTGTGCGAACGTACGGATCGAGTACGTCGTTTTTGTAAGTATTCATCAGATATAAGGCTGTCTCGATGTTGAAAGCGAGCCTTGCGACTGGCTTTTTACATCCAGGCAGCCTTTTTCCCTGCGCGAGAGGCGTTTCAATCTAATATATAGGGAGTTTTTATCACTTGGCAAATTTTGAACAATTTGGTTTGGACTCATTAGTCGTTCAAGCTTTAACGAAAATGGGCTTCACAGAAGCTACACCGATTCAAGAAGAAACAATTCAGCTTGTACTTAATGGCAAGGATGTCATTGGTCAAGCACAAACAGGAACAGGAAAAACGGGCGCTTTTGGTATTCCTTTAGTTGACCGTATCAACGCTGATAATCCAGTCGTTCAAGGACTCGTTCTTGCACCAACACGTGAGCTTGCTAACCAGGTTGAGCAAGCACTTAGAGAATTTGGTCGCTCGAAAGGTGTTCGTACAACGGTTGTTTACGGCGGAGAAGATTTCGGTAAACAAATTCGTGCATTAAAAGCACGTCCACACATCATCGTCGCTACACCTGGTCGCCTTATGGACCATATGCGTCGCAAAACAATCCGTTTAGAAACAGTTGAAACGGTTGTACTTGATGAAGCGGATGAGATGTTAAACATGGGCTTCATTGAAGACATTGAGACAATCTTGGCTGAAACGCCTGAAGAGACGCGCCAAACGCTTCTATTCTCAGCAACAATGCCTCGTCGCATGGAGTCTCTTGCAAGCAAGTTTATGAAAGAACCAACACGCATCTCTGTAAAAGCCAAAGAAGTAACAATGGAAAACATTGCTCAACAGTATATTGAAGTGCATGAGCGTGAGAAGTTTGATGTTTTATGTCGTTTGATTGACTTAGAAACACCAGATCTTTCAATCGTATTTGGTCGTACAAAACGTCGTGTGGATGAATTATCAGAAGCATTGATTAAACGCGGCTACCGTGCTGAAGGATTACATGGTGACTTAAACCAAGCGAAACGTAACAGCGTTCTTCGCAAGTTTAAAGAAGGTTTAATTGATGTGCTAGTTGCAACAGATGTAGCTGCACGTGGTTTAGATATTAGCGGAGTAACGCACGTATTTAACTTTGACCTTCCACAAGATCCTGAAAGCTATGTACACCGCATCGGTCGTACAGGTCGTGCGGGACGTTCTGGAATTGCAATTACACTTTCAACAAAACCAGAGCGTGATCATGTGAAGGCGATTGAGCGTGTGTCGAAAAAACGCATGACTCAGCGTCCAAAACCTTCATTTGAAGAAGCACTTGAAGGACAGAAGCTTGCGGCGTTAAAAGAACTTCGTGAACTTGCTGCTAAAGGTGAGCAAGATAGCTACCGTGTGGCAGCGAAAGAACTTCTTCAAGAAACAGATGCTGTTACTGCTTTATCTGCTGCATTGAAATTGCTGACGAAAGAGCCAGATCAAACACCAGTGAAGCTAACAAGCGAAGCACCACTTCGTTCGAAAAAACGCCATGGTGGTGGAGGCGGAGGCCGTGATGGACGTCGTCCTCAAGGAGATCGTCGCCCTTATGGCAATAAGCGTAGTGGCGGCCGTGATGACCGTCGTAGTGGTGGCGGTCAAAACCGTAAATGGGCAAATTCGAACCGCAGTAACAGTGGTTCAAAGCGTCCATCTTAATGAAGAAGAACTTGAAAGCTATTGCTTTCAAGTTCTTTTCTGTTAAAAAATAGAATATCATGGTACGATTCTTTTGAAACGCTATTTGATATAGTCCGTAATACATAAAAAGAATGGGAAAGGAGTGAGATAGAAATGGACATAAAACGAACTGGAGAACGGGTTTTAGGGATCATTGGTTTGATTATGTTTGTCATTGGTGGGCTAATGTTTGGTATGGTTGCCGTTGCAAATGGCCAAGGTCTAATTGAGGATTTCTTAATGGAGATGACCGATCCTGATAGCTTGATTTTCGAAGAAGAAGGTGCAGAGGACATTGCGCCAATAGCGAATGAAGATGCGGTATTTATAAGCGAATTTATTGGCAATATGAACTTTACGTTATATGCGATTGTTGCTTTCGTTACTGCTGGGGCAGGTCTTGCCGCTGTTATTCTTGTTAAGAATAAGCCGATTGTAGCTAGCATCTTGTTTTTAGGGAGTACAATTTTGTATGGCATTTTAACGTTCGTGACATTAACTTTGATGATTCCGCTTATACCAATGCTTCTTTATATCATTGCAGGTATAATGGCGCTTGCTCGAAAGCCAAAAACAGTTGAATCTATGTAATGTCACAAAACCACTGAATAAAAAGGATCGAGGAGTTCAAACTTCTTGATCTTTTTGTCGTATTAAGAAGTCGTTTGTTGCCACTCGTTTTTAAGTTATTAGCATAGGCGGTGAGTCAAACGTTTATGCGTTGGAAAGCAGCCTAATGGTTGCTCATTCAAAACAATCTAATCTGATACTGCTCACGTTAACCTGACCTCAATTGGTTTTATCTAATATTAAAAACGAGCAGCGTCGTGCATGTCTGCTCCATCTTCTTACTTTTATCTGAATATTAACTTGTTAGATTATCTGACAAACTAATTGCGAATTGGCGTTAATCATCATAGAGTAGTAACAAGAAAAAAGATGAATGGAATTCATCTTAACATTAGGGGAGTGGTCGAAATGACGACACAAGCGCCAACACGCGAGAGCTTAATAGAGACAATTCGCGAAACAATTGAGAAGAAAAGTGTAGAACTTTTGCACATGCAATTCGTAGACATTGAAGGGATGCTGAAGCATGTAACGATCACGGCAGATCAATTGGACCAAGCGGTGAATGGTCAAACGATGTTTGATGGTTCTTCAATCACTGGCTTTACACCAATTAACCAGTCTGATCTTTATTTAAATCCTGATCTTACAACATTTGCTGTTCTTCCTTGGACAGAAGAAGAAGGATATTCTGAAGCGAGGTTTTTGTGCAGTGTAAAAAAGCCAGATGGCTCTGACTTTGATGGGGACCCCCGCAATGTCTTGAAAAAAACAGTGAAGCGTGCAGCTGATAATGGGTTTTCCATCAGTGTAGGGCCTGAACTTGAGTTCTTTTTGTTTGATACAGACGAATTCGGACAACCAACGTTACGTACACAAGATGTTGGTGGCTATTTTGAACCATCTCCAAAAGACGATGGTGAAAAAGTCCGTTTAGCCATATATAAAGCGTTACGGATGATGGGCTTCACAATCGAAGCATCCCATCACGAAGTCGCAATTGGACAGCATGAGATTAATTTTAAATACTCAGATGCATTGGGTGCAGCGGATGCGTCAACGACGTATAAATGGGTTGTAAAAACAGTTGCAAAACAATTTGGTCTACATGCGACATTTATGCCAAAACCACTTGGCGGAGAAAATGGAAGTGGTATGCACGTTAACATGTCTTTATTTGATATTGAAAAGCAGGAAAATAGCTTTTACAACGAAGATGATAAAATCGCTTTGTCAAAAACGGCATATCACTTTATTGCTGGTTTACTTGATAACGTAAAAGACTTTGTTGCAGTAACGAATCCACTTGTCAACTCGTATAAGCGTCTTGTACCTGGTTATGAAGCACCTTGCTATATCGCTTGGTCGGCATCAAACCGTTCTGCGCTTGTTCGTATCCCGGCAACACGCGGAGCAGGAACACGTGTAGAAATCCGTTGCCCAGATCCATCAGCTAATCCGTATTTAGCATTTGCGATCATTGCTTCTGCAGGAATGGATGGTATTGATAACGAAACCGAATGCCCTGCTTCAGTTGATGCCGATATTTTCAATATGACAGCTGCTGAAATTAGCGAACGTGGCATTGAAAACCTACCAACAAGCCTTGAAAATGCGATTAACCGTTTCGAAACAGGTGAAATTGGCCGTAAGACATTTGGCGATCATGCATTTGAAGAGTATATCGATTTAAAGCGTGGAGAGTGGGATGACTTCCGCACGAGTGTCCATGCTTGGGAACTTGATGCGTATCAAAGCAAGTTTTAAGTTGTTAAAAAGTAGCGATCCCGTAAGAGGGGTCAGTTATATACTAAAATCTCGTACTGCGGTTTCTGTTGTACGGGATTTTTTGTGATTTATCAATTAACCAATACATAGTTTATGAAAGGGGTAGTAGAAATACTGTGGGTGTAGGCTAAGACAACAATTTCAGGGGATTAGGTGTTAGGTTTAATTCATTTTGATTCATCACCACATTTCGTGAATAAAGGAATGGCTAGGTGTTACGTTATTTTTATACAAGAACACGTTCATCTTTCATGATAACTATTCAAAATTAAAATTGGGAGTGTGGGATGTGTATGAATGACAAAACCTATAGGAAAATTGGCTTAATGTCTCTTGGAGTTTTACTGATAGCCTCCTTTTTATTTATGCAAGAGGAAGATGGGCTATGGGCAAAAGCATACGAGGAAAATGCGGATATAATAGCATCGCTGGAAGAAAAGGTTGAAGATGCACTCGATAATGAGTATTTGGATGGAACGGTAACTGGGGTTAGTATCAGGAATGGGGACACGGGTGAGATTCTGTTCTCGCAAGGCGGAGATATACGGCTTCACCCGGCGTCTAATATGAAAATTTTTACAGCTGCCGCTGCTTTGGAAACGCTTGGTGAAGATTATCGGTTTGGCACAGAGGTGCTAACAGATGGGGAAAAGAAAGGGAACGTACTGCAAGGCAATCTTTATCTGAAGGGAAAAGGAGATCCGACCTTATTAAAGGAAGATCTTGAACAATTTGCTGAAGAATTAAAAAATCAGGGGATTACTAAAATCAAGGGCGATTTGATTGGCGACGATACGTGGTATGATGATGAGCGCCTTTCACAAGATTTGAATTGGTCGGATGAGCCTTTTTATACTGGAGCTCAAGTTTCTGCTTTAACACTCTCTCCCGATCGTGATTATGATGCAGGGACTGTCATTGTAGAAGTAATTCCTACAAATAAAACGGGTGAAAAGGCAAAAATTATTGTGCGTCCGGAAACAGGATATGTGGAGATTATAAATAATACCAAGATGGTGGAGGCTGGTGAAGAAAAAGAGATTTCTATAGAACGTGAACATGGTAATAACAAGATTATCGTTGAAGGTACAATGCCTTTAGATGGAACGCTCTCGCGTTCGTGGTCGTCTGTATGGGAGCCAGCAGGTTACGCAATTGATGTGTTTAAACGAACATTGGGAGAAAAAGGGATCGGTTTTATTGGCAAGTCAACAGAGAAGGTCGCACCTGCTCCAGACACTACTCGGGTTCTTGCATCTAAAGAATCTATGACCCTTGAGAAATTGCTGATTCCATTTATGAAGTTAAGCAATAACGGCCATGGAGAAGTTTTAACAAAAGAGATGGGGAAAGTTATCTCGAAAGAAGGAAGTTGGGATAAAGGCCTTGAAGTGATAGAAAATAGCGCAAGTGAATTTGGGGTCGATGCAAATACGATCCAGTTTCGCGATGGGTCCGGCATGTCCCATAAAACGATGATTCCAGCCAATGATCTTACGCAGATGCTGTTTGAGGTTCAAGAAACGGACTGGTTCCCGATCTTTAAGCATTCAATGCCTGTTGCTGGCGAAGCGGATCGTCTCATTGGTGGTACACTACGGAATCGAATGACTGGGGACTCGACGAAAGGAAACGTGAACGCGAAAACGGGGTCCATATCCGGAGTTTCTAGCTTATCTGGTTATGTTGAAGCGAAAGATGGAACGGGCTTGATCTTCTCCATTATGATTAATAACTATCTTGGGGAAGGTAAAAATATTCGTGCGGTTGAAGATGTTATCGCTAGTACGCTTGCTGAACATGAATTTGAAACGGAATAATGCATAAACGAAAAAACGGGTCCTCCTTTCGTTCAGGAGACCTTTTTTTTCGGAAAGAGGCTTTATTCTATTACTAGATTCTTTTAACGCTATTGTTTGTTTTTCATTGTGAAGGAAAGTTACGGTATCGTTGACAATTGTCCCATGATAACATACACTGGGATCAATATAATTTGTAATTAGTGGAGTGGATGAGATGGCTTATGCCGGAGAAGACGAACGAAGATCCTTATCCATAGTAAATACCAGCTCATCGAGGCTGCAGTTTTTGAAATCAAGTGATTTCAAGCTGCAGCCTCTTTTTGTTTGGACTTTAATCAGATAGAGGAGTGAAGGTATGGTTATCTTAACAGGTGAAACATTAACGTTTCACGACTTAGAAGTGATTTTATATGATGGAGTCAAAGTAGGGCTTAGTTCGGCCTGTATCGATAAAATCGATGCTAGTAGAAGAGCAGTTGAACAAATTGTTGATGAAGGTAGAACGGTGTATGGTATCAATACCGGGTTCGGTAAATTCAGTGATATGCGAATTGATTCAAAGAATGTGGAGGAATTGCAACGGAATCTCATTCTTTCTCATGCATGTGGCGTCGGGCCCCTCTTTTCCGATAAGATTTCCCAGGCAATGATGGTATTACGCGCCAATGCTCTTGCGAAAGGATTTTCTGGTATTCGTTTAGAAGTAGTTGAAATGTTGCTTGAGCTAGTCAATAAAGAAGTTTACCCGTGTATTCCCCAACAAGGGTCACTTGGAGCAAGTGGAGATCTTGCTCCACTATCCCATTTAGCACTCGTTATTATTGGAGAGGGAGAAGTGATTTACAAAGGAGAGCGAATGGAGACGAGAGACTGTTTTGCACAAATTGGTATGAAACCTCTTGTATTGCAAGCAAAAGAAGGTCTTGCTCTTATAAATGGTACACAAGCGATGACAGCGACTGGAGTTGTCGCGTATATCGAAGCTGAACGACTTTCCTATCAAGCGGAATTGATTGCTTCAATAACAATGGAGGGCTTAAATGGCATAATGGATGCATTTGATCCGGATGTCCATATTGCAAGGGGGTATCCGGAACAAGTGGAAACGGCTGCACGCATGCGCAGCTACTTGGCAGGTAGTAAACTAACAACAAAACAAGGCGAGTTACGAGTGCAAGATGCTTATTCATTGCGTTGTATTCCACAAGTGCATGGCGCCACGTGGCAGACATTAAGTTATGTAAAAGAGAAATTATTAATCGAGATGAATGCGGCGACTGATAACCCACTTATTTTTGATGATGGGGGCAAAGTGATTTCTGGAGGGAATTTCCACGGTCAACCAATTGCATTTGCGATGGATTTTCTGGCAATTGCGATGGCGGAGCTTGGAAATATTTCTGAACGTAGGGTAGAACGGCTTGTAAATCCGCAGTTAAACGATTTGCCCCCTTTCTTAAGTCCGAGTCCAGGTCTTCAATCTGGTGCGATGATTATGCAATATGTTGCGGCTTCTCTTGTATCGGAGAACAAGACACTTGCCCATCCTGCGAGCGTTGACTCTATCCCATCTTCTGCTAACCAAGAAGATCATGTCAGTATGGGGACAATTGGTGCCAGGCACGCTGTGCAAGTCATTGAAAATGTGCGACGAGTGTATGCAATTGAAGCGATTTGCGCACTGCAGGCAGTTGAGATACGTGGTATAGAGAAAATGGCGCCAGTAACAAATAGTTTTTATGAGAAAGCACGGGGAATTGTTCCAACAATACGTTCAGATAGAGTGTTTTCGCCAGATATGGAACGTATGGCCGAATGGCTACTTATGAACAAAGAGCATACATTAAATAACGTCATATAATAAGCAACCCCCCTGTAATTACACAGGGGGATTTGTTTATTTGTTAAAGTTAAAAGCGCCGTGGGCCACAGAACCAACATATTCATTTAGTCTACTACCGTGCTTAATCGCCGCTGTTACAAACTCTTTTGCAGTGTAAATTGCTTCAGATACCGATTTGCCTTTTGCTAGGCTGGCTGCAATTGCTGCAGCAAATGTGCAGCCTGCTCCATGGGTAAATGTTGTTTGAATTTCATCTGATTCAAGCAATTCAAACGTCTCGCCATTGTACCAAACGTCAACCGCTGTCGGATGGTCAAGCTTACTTCCACCTTTTATGACAACATGTTGTGCACCGAGGTTGTGAATTGCTTGTGCTGCTGCCTTCATATCATCAAGTGTTTGGACTGTTATACCCGACAGCTGGGACGCTTCAAATAGATTTGGTGTAACCACAAATGCCTTTGGAACAAGAACATCACGTAAACAAGCATCGGTTTCAGGGTTAAGAGCTTCATCTGCTCCTTTACATACCATGACTGGATCAACAACAAGTTGATCGACTACGTATTCCTCTATTTTCTTAGCGACAATTTCGATAATCTCAATTGAGCCAAGCATTCCTGTTTTAACCGCATCTACGCCAATTCCTTTTAAGACCGTATCGATTTGTTTATCGACAACCGCCGGGTCCTGTGGGAAAACTTCATGAGCCCAACCTTCAAAGGGGTTTTGCGCGACAATGGTTGTTAGAGCATTCATTCCATAAACCCCAAGCTCCTGGAAGGTTTTTAGGTCGGCTTGTATGCCAGCTCCTCCGCTTGTATCGGAGCCGGCTATTGTTAAAGCTTTGTATCGTTCCATTGATTCTGTCCACTCCTTTATCTGCAATGTGTTTATTATACTAAAGAATTGCTCGTCATTAAAGCAAGCACTATGTATGGAAAGGAATGACTAAACTTCCGATATAAAGGATAGAGAGGCAAGGAGACATGGGAATGATTAAGAAAAAACTAATTAGCGGTTATGTTTTAATAGCTGGCCTAATGTTCATTTTTTTGTCTGTTCCTATTTTTTGTTGTCCACACAACATGGCTGAATCATTCATTTAGAGAATCACTCGATTTAATAGAGGAGAATGGGCAGGCATTAGCGAAAATGGCAATAGTAGAACGAGAGATCTATGATGCGTTGTTGACGGGTGTTGCTTCAGTAGTTGCTGTAGGGACGTGGGAAGACGAATATGCCGAATGGTTTGAACAAGTTAAAACAACAGTTATAGCACCTTTGGCTGCAGGTGAAAGAGAACTTGCGGAAGAACAATGGAGAGAACGTTCCGCAGAGGCGGCAGCACTGCAAGGAATCAGTGAAGGTAAGGCAGTTATTCATTTAAATAAAGAGATTTATCAATCGCAGGAAATACAATTGAATTAACTGAGCAGATCGAACAGTTTAAGCTGGCAAGTGAAGCGAGTGGTTCAGAAACAGAACGAGTAGCGACTGCCGCAAGTGAGCAATCTGAAGCGATGAGTGATGTCATAGTTCATATCCATAAATTGGAGATGAAGGCGCAGGAACTATTAGGAATTACTCATTCTTTTAACTTTAAAGAGGAAAATATAGAAAATGAATAAAGTTTCCATAGCGTAAGAAATAAAATACATGTATAATGATTCAGTATCACTTATACTTATCCGTTCGGGGGATTTTATTTCATGAACATAAAAACAATTACATTGAAAAATACACTTTTGTTCCTCATACCTTCTATAATCGGTATCTTTTTATTCATGACGCCATTTTCAATTGATGGTGAAGTGCTATTACCAGTTGCTTATGTAGCGGATTTGACAATGGCTTTATTGACAGAAAATGTCATTATCCTGATTGTAGCTATTGTCATGGGTATTTCAGCTATTCTCTCAATTGTTGCGACTGTGAGCAAACGGAATGGAAACGTTCAGAGTTCATTCTTTCACGATATTTTTGCTACAACGTCTAGTTGGATTGTTGTCCGCATTCTCGGTGCATTATTCGCGTTTATGGTTTATTTTGAAATCGGACCGGAATTTATTGTCTCAGCAGATACAGGACAAGTATTATTGTTTGATTTGCTTCCATTTCTCTTTACGATCTTCTTATTTGCGGGACTGCTATTACCGCTCTTACTGAACTTCGGATTAATGGAATTTGTAGGTGCTCTACTTAAAAACTTAATGAGACCACTATTTCGCTTACCTGGAAGAGCGTCAATTGATACGATTGCTTCATGGATCGGGGACGGTACAGTAGGAATTATGCTGTCGAATCAACAATATGAATCTGGTAAGTACACAGCGCGTGAAGCAGCGATTGTGGCATCTACTTTCTCCGTTGTTTCAATTACTTTTAGTATTTATATTTTATCGGAATTAGGAATCAGTCATTTGTTTTGGCAATTCTTTCTAACATTATTTGTAGCTGGTTTCATTGCAGCAGTCATTATGCCGCGAATTCCACCACTTTCATTAAAAAAGAATGAGTACATTGATGGTTCAGAAGGAAAAGTTGAACCAAAACAAAAGCATGTATTTAAAAGCGGTTTTGTGCAAGCTGTAACGCGAGCAGAACATAGCGTAAAGCATGAAAAGAATGTAAGAAGTGGTTTAAAGAATGTGTTTGACCTTTGGTTTGGTGTATTACCAGTTGTTATGACAATTGGTACACTTGCTGCTGGTGTGGCAACGTACACACCTTTATTTGAATGGATGGCAATTCCGTTTGTTCCGTTGTTGGAATGGATGAATGTCCCGCAAGCGGCTGAAGCAAGTCAAACGATATTAGTTGGTTTTGCTGATATGCTCTTGCCAACAATTCTTGCTGAACCTTTAGGGATTACAAATGAACTTACTTTGTTTGTTATTGCAACGTTATCCGTATCACAATTGATTTACATGTCAGAGACAGGTGGCGTATTAATTGCATCGAAAATTCCATTTAACTTCTTGGATGCTGTACTTGTCTTCTTAATCCGTACGGTTATTACACTACCAATCATTGTTTTAATGGCTCATTTAATCTTGTAAGGAATGAAACGGCAGCTTACTTATCTGCCGTTTTTTTGCTGTTTGTCAGATCAGCTAATACAGGAGTATGATGAAAGAGACTGAGGAAGAAAAAGGCGGGATAACATGGTTACATTACAAAATGATTGGTCAAATGTGGTCGGGAAAGAATTTGTGAAGCCTTACTATTTGGAGCTGCGGGAATTTCTTAAGAAAGAATACGCAACTGAGACCGTTTATCCAGATATGAATGATCTATTTAACGCACTTCACCTGACCTCTTATTCGGATACGAAAGTCGTCATCTTAGGACAAGATCCTTATCACGGGACAGGTCAAGCCCACGGACTAAGCTTTTCCGTTCAGCCCGATGTCGCTATTCCGCCGTCTTTAAGAAATATGTATAAGGAACTCGAAGCGGATATTGGTTGTATCAAGCCAGACCATGGATTCTTAGTAAATTGGGCCGAGCAGGGAGTACTCCTATTAAATACAGTTTTAAGCGTGCGCGAAAAACAACCTGGTTCTCATCAGAGTATGGGATGGGAGAATTTCACCAATGAAGTCATTGATCGGTTAAATGAGCGTGAGAGACCGCTTGTTTTTGTCCTTTGGGGTAAGCATGCACAAGCAAAACGAGCTCGGATTGATGAAACACGTCATTGCATCATTCAATCTCCTCATCCGAGTCCATTCTCTGCTCATCGAGGATTTTTTGGCAGCAAACCTTTTTCGAAAATCAATGATTGGCTTAAAGGTCAAGGAGAGGAACAAATTGAGTGGCAATTACCGATGAAAGCGGAGCTTGGCGAGCGCTATGACAAGTAAAGTGATCTTTTTTATTGTCTCCTTCACCGTAGGATGGTTTATGCAGGCTCTTGGTTTGCCAGCCGGATGGCTTCTAGGGGCATTGACGACGGGGATTATTTGGTCCTTTTTTTGTTCAAAAACTTATTTTTCGGAGTGAATTGTTTACTGTTTCGCTGGCATTAGTAGGTATTTCAATCGGATTTATGGTTGTACCTGAAGAAGTATGGGCATACCGAATGCTTTTGCCTGCTTTTTTGTTGACACTCGTGCTGACACTTGCCGGAGGGATCGTGCTTGGAAAGTTGTTTGGGAAGTGGTCAAAGACATCTGGGAACACCGCTTTTTTCTGCTGTCTGCCAGGTGGTGCCTCGGAAGTGATCGCACTTAGTGAACGGTACAATGCAGACCAACGTATTGTCGCAGCTTTTCATACAGCACGTATTACGCTTTTTGTGTTTGTTGTGCCTTTGATTGTCGGGATAGCACAAATACAACCGGTGTCGATATTGTTGAGCCAGTTCAATCAATCGGAGCAAACGTTGGTTTAGCTGGTCTGGCTGGGCTTGCAGCAGCTCTTGTTTTTTTTCTGAGCAGGTTTATTTCATTTCCTGGCGCACCGATGTTTGTCGCAATCATTATCGGATTTTCACTACATCAGTTTGTTGTCCCAAATTATGAAATGCCGAGTTTTGTAATTGGTAGCGCCAAGTGTTGATTGGTTCGTTAATTGGCATGAGATTTGATAGGGAGACGCTAAAAGAGCTAGCACGAATTGGGAAACCTAGTGCTGCAGCGTTGTCTCTATATGTGGTCATGAGCGTAGGTCTTGCGCTTGTCTTTTTTGTACTTACTCCGTTGCCATTTTATACGACACTTCTTGCGATCGTCCCAGCAGGAGCGGCGGAGATGGCCTCAACTGCAGCGACACTTGAACTTGATGCAACGGTTGTGGCAACGTTGCAAATGCTAAGGGTATTAACGTTATTTATCGCTCTGCCAATGTTAATTCGTTTTTTTGCCCAGAAACCACTGTCAGAAGATCAATAAAAAAGCAGCTGCACTTAAGTGCAGCTGCTTTTTTATTGCACCGGCGTTTTGGACTGGGGCATTGTTGCTGGTTGTCCGTTTACTGGTTGATACGAATGAACCATCTTTTCAGCGTCGCTAGGACTTAACTGGGGCACTTGGTAATAACTATGCTTATTTTGATACAGGAAGATCTCGTAAGCAAGTTCGATAAAATTCGGTACTGTATCGGCGACAATTCGGCGCACGATAGGGTTGGTGATCTCTGATGCAGCCATTCCCATTAAAGAGGCTTGTGATTTGATTAATCCAGCATATGCTGATAAACCTGCTTCTTTTACTTCGGAAATAGTGCGGTTTGGTTTTTTTGGCTGGGATGGTGTGATTCCAAATTGGACATCATGAGACAATTGCATGTTGTATACGCCAGTTGAAGCACTCGGTTTTTGTCCTGTTGAAAAGGCTTCTGCCAGTACATTGTATTGACTTTCGATAAAAGCATATTGGCGATCAAGAAGAGAAATAAGTTCTTGATCTGTCATAAATGTGCGGAAGATCATAAATTGATCGAGCACATTTATCATCCTGCAATAATTTCGTGGCTGTCAAACAAATCATGGCCTCCGTGGTTGAGTGTTGGAGCCATTTGTTGAGATTGTTGTTTTTCTGATTGTGGCATCATTACATGTGTCCCCCTCGCCTTATTTGAAAAGATGGGCTTGCAGGCCTAAACCCACTTTTTTAGTGTAGGCGTTTTGTCGCGATTCTATGCTGGGATGTGTAGGTAATAAACGATGTCAGATAAACTGACGCATTTATGGAACAATTACGACAAAGGGATATAATAACCGTTATAGCTTTTGATTTTTAGCGTGAGGGGGAGACGCATTTGGAAGACACTATCGTATTGATGGATAATTTATGGCTGACAATAGCGGCTGTATTGGTGCTTTTGATGCAAGGTGGGTTTATATTACTTGAAGCAGGCTCTACTCGAATGAAAAACGCGGGGCATATAGCTGGTAAAACGATTTTCACTGTAGGGGTTGCTTCTCTTGTATTTTGGGCAGTTGGATACGGCTTTATTTATGGAGAAGGAAACGCAATTATAGGGTTATCTAATTTCTTTTATGGAGACTACGCTGATGGCGTCGGCTCTGTTGATTTCTTTTTTCAACTCACATTTGCTGCAATTGCGTTAACGATTGCATTTGGTGGATTTGCAGAGCGTGGCAAGCTTGCGGCGTATGCAATCTTTGCGGTTCTATTCTCAGCATTTGTTTACCCTCTTGTGGCTCATTGGATCTGGTCTGATGATGGCTGGCTTGCTGATCTTGGGAAACAAGATTTTGCTGGGTCGACAGTCGTTCACTTAACTGGGGCGATGGCGGCACTTGCAGCAACCATTATCCTTAAGCCTCGTCTTGGTAAATACGGAAAAGACGGAAAAGTAAATGATTTATCTGGTCATAACCAAGTTTTTACGGCTTTGGGTGTTTTAATCCTCTGGGTAGGTTGGTTTGGTTTTAATGCTGGTTCAACAGGTGGAGTGGCTGATGCATTTTTTGGTTATGTTGCTTTAAATACACAATTGGCTGCTGGTGCAGGTACGATCGCTGCATTGTTTCTCGTTTGGGCGATTAATGGGAAAGCCGATGTACCAACAACATTAAATGGTGCCCTTGCGGGGCTTGTTGCCATTACAGCATCTTGTGCGTTTGTTGCCCCATGGGCGGCGGTAGTGATCGGTATAATTGGTGGACTTATCGTTGTTGTCAGCATGAAAATGTTCGATAAGCTAAAAATTGATGATCCAATCTTTGCACTTAGTGTTCACGGTGTAGCTGGTGTATGGGGGACATTGTCGAATGGAATCTTTGCAACACCAGAACTAGCTGCAATGAACGGAGGTCAAGCGGGTTTACTCTACGGAGGAGGATTTGATCAACTTGGCGTTCAAGCATTAAGCGTTGTTGTTTGTGGCTTATTCGCTTTTGGAGCCTCATATGTATTGTTGCTTATTACAAAAGGACTTGTTGGCGGTACAATGCGTGTGACAGAAGAAGAAGAAATTCTTGGTCTTGATATGAGTGAACATGGTTCTTATGGTTATCCGGAGAATGTTTTGTCTGAATCCACGTCCAATTCCTCAAAAACGGGATCTTAATATGGATAAAGCTAAACAATTGCAAAGTTTTCATGAGGGAAAATTAATAAGTGCAGTAGAAGCGGGGATTTCGCAAATGATGAAGGAGCAGGGAGAGATCCCCGCTCCATTTGCGTTTTTTGTGATGGGTAGTGCTGGCCGAAAAGAGCAAATTCATGATAGTGATCAAGACCACGGCATTGTCTTTAAAGGCAACGAACAATGCTTGCCCTATTTCCTTGAACTGGGAGAACGAATTGTTGAGCGTCTTGAGGATGCTGGGTACGAACGTTGTATTGGGGGAGTAATGGCTTCAAAGCAACGGTGGTGCCGCTCCATTGTCAATTGGGAGGAGCAATTAGAAGGTTGGCTTCAAGACGATACATTTGAACATTTAAGGCATGTGCTTACTTTTTTTGATGCAAGACCGATCTTTGGTGAAGGAGAGTACGTTTGGTCACTGAAAGGTTTATTGTTGGAAAAAGTGAAAGAAAATCCATATTTATTAAAGCGGTTTGCAGATAATACCGGTAGGCTTCCTCAAGGATTAAATTTATTTGGTCAGCTATTGGTTGAGCAACAAGGAGAGCAACAGGCTCGTTGAACATGAAGCAACAAGTGTTGTTTCCGTTTGTAAATGGAATGCGCTTGCTAGCTTTAAAAGATGCGTTGTTCGAATCGTCGACTCTGGATCGTTTTGAAGCGAACAAAAGAACGGAAAGTGAGATTGTAGAGGCTCAAAAATCGTTTAAACAATTGATCGAAAAACGAGCGCAGTGGAAAGAGAACTTAGGTGTTGTTACGTATGTGAATCCGGATGACTGGAAAAAGATGATCGAAAGCAATTAAAAAGATGGATACGGGAAGGACGCCGTTTTTATGAGGCTGTCCAAAAACAGATTGAGGCAGGCGATCAGAGTTAATGAATATGATTCAGTTCATGCGCCAATTGTCGGGGAGATTAAGTTCAACGATGTCGGCTTCTCAGCCAGATAATGCAAGCCAAATGGCAAGGCTTCGCAGGTACCAAAAAGAAGCTCAGCAAGATGTGCTCCATGTACCCTTTTCAGAGTTACCGATGGTTGTGTTCGACCTGGAAACAAGTGGGTTTAATCCAGATCAAGGAGATGGAATCTTATCAATCGGCGCCGTTAAAGTGAAGGGGTCAGAGATCGAACATGAACATTTTTATGAAACGGTTAAGCCAAAGCATCCGCCATCAAATGACGTGCTTGAGTTAACAGGATTAACGGCTCTGGAGCTCGAGAACTCTCGACTGGTTGGAGAAGTGTTATTGGCTTTTTATGATTTTGTTGGTAGCTCCACACTGATTGCGCACCATGCCGCACACGAACGTCGCTTCCTGCGTCATGCAACTTGGCAAGAGCTTGGAAAAACATTTACACACCGACTTGTTGATACAACGTTTTTAACTAGTATCACGGCCGCTCATCAAGGAGAGCTAAGAACATTAGATGATTGGTGTGAGGCGTATGGAATTGTGATAAGGAAACGACATCATGCATTAGCAGATGCCCAGATGACGGCTCAACTATGGACAAAACATGTGACGATTGCACATCATGCAGGCTATTTCTGTCTTAGTGATATTTACAAAGAATTAGCGGTAAAAAAGTAGTCATTTATGAGCAATTGGGAAGCATATGAAGGATGTGCGGCATTTTGCTTGAATTTGGGAGGTCACTTTTCGTCAGCCCTGATTCTTGATACAAATACAAAGTAAACGTAAATGATTCTATTCGATTCTTAGGGTCTCTCCGTGCTATGATAAATCAGTGCTCGAAGGAAAGGGAGGACGCGTATGCTCATTCAAGTTGAAGATGTGATTGCTCAAATGGAGCGCCAAGTAAAAAGGTTGCGCCAATCCGTCGAGTCAGGAGACGAAGTAGCTTTAAAAGAAGCGGCGGCGATGATTGAAGGCTACTGCCAATTGTTAAAGTCAGGTCGAGAGGAAGAAGCTCCTGTAGTTAAGAATGGAACGGAGAATTTGATTCAGAAACCGGCATTTTCTGTCCCGGAACAGCATATGACAGAAAGACAGCAAAAAATACCACAAGAACAACCATTACAGCAAAAGACAGCAGAGAAAAGAAACTTGCTGGATTTCTAAGCTCGTCTCTTTGATGAGAGGCGGTTTCTTTGTGTAGGAAAGGATGTTGATTCACATTTCATATGAAATAATAATTTCAATTGTTGCCTATTTAATTTTAATGCTTATCATTGGTTGGTATGGCTATAAGAAAACGGCTAGCCATTCGGACTACACGCTGGGAGGACGAGGGCTATCTCCTGGTGTTGCCGCTCTTAGTGCGGGTGCATCAGACATGAGCGGATGGCTCATGTTAGCTTTGCCTGGGTCGATGTATATAACGGGACTTGGCGCCGGATGGCTTGCGCTTGGACTTATTATTGGCGCCTATTTAAACTGGCTTTTTCTAGCTCCACGTTTACGCACATATACAGAAACGGCAAATGATTCAATAACTATTCCAGCCTTTCTAGAAAACCGGTTTTTGATGGGTCCAAACTTCTGCGCATTTTATCAGGACTTATTATTATTTTATTCTTCACGATCTACGTTTCATCAGGTATGGTTTCTGGTGGGGTTGTGTTTGAATCAGTCCTTGGCATAGACTACCATACGAGTCTATTGATTGTAGCGAGTGTAACAATTATTTACACATTGTTTGGCGGTTTTTTAGCGGTGAGCTGGACGGATGTAGTGCAAGGCAGCGTAATGATGCTTGCTTTGCTTTTAGTACCAACTTTTGCATTAGCTGAAGTTGGTGGATTATCGGCATCCTTTGATGAAATTCGAAGCATTGATCCGAATTTGCTTGATATTTTTAGAGGAGTATCGGTTATAGGTATTATAGGTTCCTTAGCATGGGGACTTGGTTATTTTGGGCAACCACATATTATCGTTCGTTTTATGGCAATGCGTACAGCAAGAGATGCAAAGCCAGCCGCAGGATTGGTATGACATGGATGATTTTATCAATTGTTGGTGCGATGTTTACAGGGCTTGTTGGACGCGCTTATTTAAGTGGAGAAGGAATTTTCCTTGATCCCAATGTAGGTAGTCAGCATGAGACAGTATTTGTTGTACTAGGCGAAATGCTGTTTCATCCGTATGTAATTGGCTTTATATTTAGCGCCATTTTAGCGGCGGTAATGAGTACAATTTCTTCGCAGTTGCTTGTAACATCAAGCTCACTGACGGAAGATTTGTATAAGACGTTTTTGAAAAGAAAGCCAGGAGACAAGGAATTGGTTTTCCTTGGTCGTGGGGCCGTCTTAGTAGTTGCACTTATTGCTCTTGCTCTTTCGTGGAATCCTGATAGTTCAATTCTTGAATTAGTAAGTTATGCATGGGCAGGGTTTGGTGCAGCGTTTGGTCCTGTAATGCTCCTAAGTTTATACTGGAAAGGTATGACCAAGTGGGGTGCTTTTGCAGGAATGCTTACAGGAGCAGTCGTTGTGATTGTTTGGGCAAATACAAATCTGTATCAATGGCTTGGTATGAACGAACGCGTTTATGAACTGTTACCTGGATTTATTATTGCTACATTGGCTATCTTGATTGTAAGTAAGTTGACAACAAATGATAAGCGTGTTGCTGGAGGGTTTACAGACTTTAAGAAAAAGCTTGAAGAAAATAAATAAGCACTAGCATGAGGAAAAAACCTCTGAGATAATCTCAGAGGTTTTTTGGGTCATTAGATACTCCTGCGGAAGAAGCGATGAAGATGAGACCTATAGTTAAGCTGTGAGGCTTATCCACCGCCTAAGGAAATGGAAGTGAATGCCGGGAGCGGAGATAAAGTGGGCAAGGTATTCTCGACCTTTGCTTTTAATGAACGTTGTCGGGTAGTAATGCTTTTTTAAGGTTTCCATTCAACAAACACGCCATAATTAAGTGATTCCGCGTCTTCAACATAATTGGGTTGAATACGGGTTGGGTTAAGTCCTTGTTTGAGCATAAATGAAAGAACGGTATCATGGTAATCACCAGATTTCACAAGATCAACATATTGTTGTGGCGAGTAGTGTCTAGCTACAGCGCTGTATCCTGGGATGCGGCAAACAGCTGCATACCGTTTTAATTCTAGTTTTATAACAGTTTGCTTTTGAGCATCATATATAGTCTTGGCAACGCCCTTCCCTCGAGCGATTGGGCGTACACATAAATCAATGCCATATAATGTATCGCCATAAGGGTCATGTGTCTGACGAAGAAAGCCATTATCGCTAATTTCTTCCCAAGTGTGGGGTTTGTCCGCATTGGATACTAATAGCGATGTAGAGGATCCGACGACTTCACCATCTATCTCGACAAGCAATGCTCCTTCTGGAAAAGTTTCCGTATGAGCTGCGATTTGCTCTTCACTCCACCATAACTCTTGTGGGAAGGGCGGGGGGAAGGCTTCTTGTTGCACTTGAAGCAAGCAAGGGTAATCAGAGAGTGTATAAGGTCTAACGCGAATCATGAACAAACCCTCCTTGTAATGAGCGTATATTCCAGTTATCATAGCATGTTCAAAAGCAAGTAGCGAATCGTTTAAATGAGTATGATATGCTATAGTCAAAAGAAGAAATACATAAAGAATAGGTGATAGATGATGGCAAAGCTATTTATTCTTATCGGATCAATAGTGATGGGTCTCGGCGTAGCGATTGGCGCATTTGGTGCCCATGGACTTGAAGGGCGTTTAAGTGAGCGAATGATGAGCAATTATCAAACTGGTGTACAGTATCATATGGTTCATGGTTTGGGCATTTTAGCGTTGGACTTCTGGCTCTAAAAATGACAGGAAGTGGTCTTGTTCATGGAGCGGGTTGGGCATTTCTAATTGGGATTGTGTTTTTCTCAGGAAGTCTATATACAATGGCCCTCACGGGCATAACGAAGCTCGGTGCAGTTACACCGATTGGTGGGGTTGCATTTATTGTCGGTTGGATACTACTTGGCATCGCAGCTATGCGTAATTTGTAAGAGAAAAAAAGCGACCTATGTATAGGCCGCTTTCTTAACGTGGTGAGTATTGAGAAAGGCTTGGTTCAGATCCGTCGTATGGATACGTATAGTCAATAGGTTCATCAAATGTAACAAAGTCTAGATTGACCATGAGGAGCAAGTAGTATTCACCTGTGTCTGGGTTCCCTAATATAATATGGTCTCTTCCAGCTTCTTCAATTCGACCACGGAAAACACGAGCATTCCATTCACTATTGCCCTCAAATGTTTGATGGACAGTTACATACTTTCCGCGATTAAGACGTAAGATATTTTCAATAAATGACTGTTCCATTGGAAGCATACTTGTGTCGCCTCCTTGCCCCGATGTTGGTTGTTGCTGCTGCGCAAAACCAGGGACTTGGTACTGTTGGGCTGAGAAATAGCCTTGTTGTGGAAATTGCATTCCTTGTTGGGGCTGCTGCTGCATCTGTTGCGGCTGCATCATTTGTTGCTGGCCGTACCCATATTGTTGTGATTGTCGATTTTCTTGGTTCCATTGATTTGGATACATCGTTATCTCTCCTCAGACTAAAAAGTATTAAACACTTCCTCGCATTCAGCTGGAGTAGCTGATAGAAACAATGGGCTTTATATCGCCCAGTATTCCATTGGCCCCACCATTCACCTGGACACGGACCATCCGGTCTAAAAAACCATAATGAGAATTCAGCGGGATTAAACCGCTCTCCAGCTACGACTCTCCTCGCTAGGCGTCTGTCTCGCTCTCTTGCTCTTTGGTAAAAGTAACCCTTTTGTACAGCTTCGAATCCCCCTGGAGATTGAAACGCCATGTCAGGAATGGTATTTACATTTTCAAAGTCCATACACCGCACCCTGGTCCGGTTAACCATTACATTACCTGCGAGTAGCATCCCCAGTTCTCCCTCGCCTTCGGCTTCAGCACGCATGAGCCGAGCCAATACATCAATATCGCTTGATGAAGCTTTTATAACGGCCATTTCCCACCTCCGCAAAGTTGACTGATTCATGATGACAAGAGTAAGAATACGCGTCTAACGATAAAGACCAAATCACATAAGGTCATTTAATCGTATGAACAAATAAATATGATTATGCTGACAACTTTATTAAATAACTGCTTGAAGGGTGTATTAACTGTGTGATACTGTATATATAGATATAAACAGATAAACAGTGAAAAGGAGGTTATGTATGAAAATCGGCGTTAAATTAATGATGATTGAATTTCGCTATACGCCGTTAAAACGTTGGTTAGGTGTTGTTGCGATGGCAGCAATATACGGAATTGTGACTGGTTTACTTATTGATAATATTGGAATGGAGACCCCTGGTAGGCTAAATTTCGTTCAAGGGCTATTACCGCTGTTGCTTTTAATTTTCTATCCCGCTTTTATTATAAGAGGCGACGCCTACCGGATGAGCGATCCACATGCAAACGCACCCGTGCCGGACATATACGTGCTTATGAAACTACTAGCTTTAAAGAATAACCAAAAAGCATGGGGGAGCGTCTTTAGTTCGATCATTTGGGTAATGTTTTTTAACGTTTTTTTCATTCTATCCATATTTTTAACGATAATCGTTCAGTCAGGTCTTGTTTGGAATACACATTATGGGACCTTAATTAGTGCGTGGGTGATTTTAACAGTCATATCGATGGTGAGCTACGTCATTTCTGAATCTTTACTTACAAATAAAATAAAAATGAAAGATACGATAAGTGCATTTCTTTTTATCGGGGGATGGGTTGGTGTGTTGTGGATTATTGGAATCGTAAGTGACCTTTGGTTCTTTGGGATTATTTATTATTTCACTTACCATTACCCATTGTGGACAATTACTGGATTATTGCTTTTGCTTGTGCTGGTCATTGTGGTTTCTGTAAAAGTATTTGAACGTACGTTTACAAAGGTTGATTATCATGTCTGATGTGTTACCAATCCAGTTAGATGAGATGAGTAGAACTCCCATTTATGATCAAATAGAAGAACAACTAAAGTCGTTAATTATAAGTGGTACTCTGCCTCGGGAACAGTGTTGCCATCGATTCGAAAGCTAGCAGCGTCGTTATCATGCAGTGTAATTACGACGAGACGCTCGTATCAAAACTTGGAACAACAGGGCTATATAAAAACGATTCAAGGAAAAGGGACATTTGTCAATGAGTTGAATCAAACAGAACAGTCGGAAAAGAAACAGGATGCGGTTGAGAAATCTTTAAAACAAGCGATTATAAGCGGGCGAAACTATGGATTTACAGATGAAGAGCTGAAGAGATTATTTCTCTCCATTATTGAAAAAGGAGGAGATGAACGATGATTGTATGTAACCAGATTGAGAAAAAAATAAGCAACGATTTCGAGATAGGGCCAATCTCACTAACGATCGAACCTGGCACAGTTAACGCCCTTGTGGGAACAAATGGTTCTGGTAAAAGCTCACTTATTCGAACGATAGCGGGAGTGATTCAACCTAATAAAGGCACAATCGAACGGTTTAACGTAATGGAAGAAGAATGGAGAGAGCGTATAGCATTTGTGCCTCAATCCTCTAAAGGGTTCGAAAAATACACGCTACAGCATTTGGCTAGTATTCATGAGATCGGATTTAAAGGTTGGGACAAAGAAGCGTTTTCTAAGCTTGTTAAACGGTATCGCTTACCTTTAAATAAGACTGTTGGAGAGATGTCAGGAGGTATGCAGCGTCGAGTTCTTGTCGTACTCGCTCTTGCTAGAAAATCGTCTGTTTTAATTATGGATGAACCTCTGTCAGGCGTAGATATTACCGCTCAAGAATGGATGCAAGAAGACTGGCTTACTTATCTAGAAGAGGACCTGGAGCGGGCAATTGTGTTTGCCACCCATGCGCTGATGAGATTAAAGATTTGGCTGATTATATTATTTTTATGAGTAGGGGCCAGGTCGTTGGTCGATATGAAAAGGATACGTTACTTGGAAACTATGCACGTTTTTGGACCAATGCTCCAATTGAACTTACACGAAACCTAGATAGTGCTTATTGCGTAATAGAGAGAGGACCACAAGTAGAAATTATTTCCGAAGATCAAAGTCAAACGGAGTTGGACATGAATCGCTTAGGGTTTGAGATTACAATGAAACAATCAATGAAGATGGCAGAAATTTTACGAATTTTATTAAAAGAAGGAGAGGAAGTTTATGGCGCTTATTATTAATGATGTAAAAAGAGATTTAATGAGCATAAAGCAGTTGACGGGATTTCATTAAAAGTGGAAAAAGGTAGTATGTTTGGCATGCTTGGGGCAAACGGTGCAGGGAAAACCACGACGTTCCGTATGATACTTGGTTTGCTTGATCCAACAGAAGGTGAAATTACATGGAACAATCAACGTCTGTCATATAAACAAACCAATTTAATTGGCTACTTACCTGAGGAACGGGGTCTATATCCTAAAATAACTGTGCGGGACCAGCTTACGTATCTCGCAAAATTAAAAGGAATGAAAAAGGGCGCGATCTTAGAAGAAATGAAGTCATGGTTACATCGTTTTAAAGCGGAAGAGTATGAAAATAAAAAAGTAGAAGAGTTGTCAAAAGGAAATCAACAAAAAATCCAATTTATTGCTGCTGTTTTACATAAGCCAGAGTTGCTCATTTTAGATGAACCATTTAGTGGTCTTGATCCTGTCAATTCAGATATGTTGAAAGAAGCTGTTCGCTACTTGCAAGAGCAAGGAACGACGATTGTGTTTTCAAGCCACCAAATGCGCAATGTTGAAGAAATGTGTGAAGACATTATCATGCTTAAGAAAGGAAAAGCGGTGTTGCAAGGAAATTTAAATGAGATCAAACGTGGGTACGGAATGAAATCAATTGCCATTCGTGCCGATTATGATTTGTCATTCTTAAAAGAAGACCGTAATGTACAAAAGTACGCTGAAGCGAAAAACGGTGTCTCCATCCAAGTGGAAAGTGAAGAAAAAGCCAAGGATGTTTTTCAACAATTAGCGGCAAAAGGTTTTGTTCGCAAATTTGAAGTGGAAGAGCCTAGTTTGCACGATATCTTTATTGACAAAGTAGGAGGAGATGCAAATGAATAATTTTTGGACGATTGTCTCGCATACCGCATCGGGTCGATTAAAAGCGAAGTCATTTTTAATTTCAACGATTGTCATTATGCTTTTAATTATTGGTATAACAAACATCTCAACGATTATCGATTTATTTTCAAGTGATGATTCGAGTCAAGATATGGATCATATTGCCGTTGTTGATGAAACGGAAGATGCAAGTGGAATTGCAGAAATGCTTGCTGCACCAAATGATGAAGGACCATACCGTTTTCAGTTAATTGAAGAGCCTGTTGAGCAAGTCATTGAGGAGGCTCGTGAAGGTGAATATGAAGGTGTATTGCAGTTAAGTGGTACAGCAGAAACACTAACTGCTGAGCTTTATGGCGGCGATTCAGCATTTGCAATGGGCGTTGAACAAGAAGTTCAACGGATAAAAGAAGGCGTGCTGACAAGCGAACTGGATATTGATCAGGAGCAGTTAGCTGTTGTCTTTCAACCAGTTACATTTGAACAATCAGCATTAGGAGAAGGAGAATCGGTGGAAACAGAAGCAATGGAAATGAGGTCATACTTTACGGTTTTAGGTGTTTCCTATGTGTTGTTTTTCATCATCATCACGTATAGTTCGATGATTGCAACAGAAGTAGCAACCGAGAAATCATCACGAGTGATGGAACTAATTGTTTCAAGTGTAAATCCGGTTGTACAAATGTTTGGTAAGCTCGTCGGCATTGGCCTTGTTGGCGTCATTAATATTCTTAGTATCGTTGTTGCACTGATCATCGGTGTGACGATTGGTGGTAATAACATCCTTGATTATTTATCCGGTGATTTTATTGACTTGTCACTTATCGGCTATGCTTTACTTGTTCTTTTATTAGGTTACTTTTTATTTGGGGGAGTGGCAGCGATGCTTGGTGCCCTTGTTAGTCGAACAGAGGATGTTCAACAAGCTGTGCAACCACTAATTTATCTAGCGATGATTGGTTTCTTTCTTGTCACATTTGGGTTAAACAATTCAGACGCAGCTTTTATGACAGTGGCATCTTATATTCCATTTTTCACGCCGCAATTATTAATTATGCGGATCGGTACTGGCGTCATTGCAGGGTGGGAAATTGCTCTACTTATTGCGATTTTGCTTGTTAGTGTACTACTGGTAAATTATCTAGCAGCTCGCGTTTACAAAGGCGGCGTTCTCATGTATGGCAAACTTTCTTATAAAGAGGGGATTAAACAAGCGCTAGCCTTGTCGAAAAAAGAAAAATAGTATTGTACGAAACTAGTTTGTTCTTGGCATTTGAGTATGGTAAGATGGAAATATTGTGAATCGAGACGGGAAGGAGGCGGATAGGGCATGGTTGATGTGTTTATTGAGCTATTGTTTTTATGGATTAGTGTAGGACTTGTGATGCCAATTCTGGCATGCATCGCATATGAAAATATTCGATTGCACCGCATCCATATGCGAATGAACCGCACGGTGCTAGATACAGACACAACCGGTCGTGTGAACACGGTGCCTCTTCCGCCTGTACTTATTCAAGTAAGACCGAAAATCCCAGGCTTAGGGAAAAAAGCTGCCAAGATGATGACGACCCGTTCTTTGTTGTCTAAGAAAATCAGCTTGTACAGACAACAAAGGAGGATGCAATACACATGAATAGAAAAATAATGCTCACGCTTAGCGTAGTAATGATGGCGCTAGTGCTGTCGGCATGTGGCTTGGACAAGCCAATTACAGCAGAATCAGAAGGCTTCTGGGATTCGTTTTTTGTTTACCCAATGTCATTTCTTATTACGTTTTTCTCTGATTTAACTGGAGGGCATTTTGGCTGGGGGATTGTCATTGTAACGATCTTAATCCGTTTGCTCATTTTACCTCTAGCATTAAAATCACAAAAGAGTTCACGTGCGATGCAAGCACTTCGTCCTGAAATGCAAGACATTCAAGAACGAATGAAAAAAGCAGCAGGTAATCCAGAGAAACAAAAAGAAGTTCAAACGGAAATGATTGGTCTTTATCAAAAGCATGGCGTGAATCCGGCGGCAGGCTGTTTACCGGCACTTGTACAAATTCCAATCGTTATGGCGCTTTATTTTGCCATTATGCGTACAGAGGCAATTGGTCAAGGGCCCGAAAGTGATTTCCTGTGGTTTAACCTTGGAGAAATGGATCCAATCTTGCCATTCATTGCTGGTATTACAACGTTTGTCCAGTTTAAAATGTCAATGAGCCAAATGCCTGCAAACCCAATGGGAGAAGGTATGCCAAATCCAATGACAATCATGCTTTGGATTATGCCAGTTATGATTATTATTGCTGGTTTAACACTTCCGTCTGCTCTTGCTTTGTACTGGGTAATTGGTAATATCTTTATGATTGTGCAAACGTATTTCATTATTGTACGTCCAAACATGACAAAAGAAGAAGTGAAAAAAGATAAAGCATAATAGACGCAAAAAAACCTCTGGGAATTTTATCTCAGAGGTTTTTTGTCTACTTATTTATACATGGAAATAGGCACTAAGTTGTTCTTTTTGGAGAATATTACCGACGTAAAAAGAGCCAAACTCGCCATAACGAGCAGATACTTCATCAAAGCGCATTTCATATACGAGCTTTTTAAATTGCAGGACATCGTCGGAAAAGAGAGTGACTCCCCATTCCCAGTCATCAAAACCTACTGAGCCAGAGATAATCTGTTTCACAATTCCAGCGTAACCTCTGCCAATCATTCCGTGACTCCGCATCAAGTTTTTACGTTCATCCATTGGAAGCATGTACCAGTTATCCGCGCCTTCACGACGCTTGTCCATTGGATAAAAGCAAACATGCTTAAACCGTGGAAGTTGCGGATATAGTCGTGAGCGGACATGTGGATTTTGATAAGGGTCCTCATTTGAGTCACCTGCTAAGTAATTGCTTAGCTCCACAACAGATACATACGAATATGTTGGTGTTGTATATGCAGCTAGACCAGACTTATTAAAAGCAAGTTCAATATCGTTTAACTCTTCCATTGTTGGACGCAAAAGCATGATCATTAAATCGGCTTTTTGACCAACAATTGAATAAAGAGCATGACTGCCTTTTTCGGCTTGTTCCGTCTCATCCCACTTATTAAGTAAAGATGTAAATTCATGAATCATTTTTTCTCGTTCGGTTGAAGAAACTTGTTTCCATGAATTCCAATCAATTTTACGGAAATCATGCAAAACATACCAACCATCCAGCGTTTTTGCTGCTTCACTCATATGATTATCCTCCTATGATGCGTTCTCTATATTTACTATAACATAGGGAATGCATTTTTTATAAAGGACAGAATCAACGAGCGCTTTTGTTCACAAATTGTTCAAGTGCATAACGATGCTCCTTTGATTCACTTGCTTCACGTTGTGCGGTTACTTCCATTTCTAACACTTCAGCGAGATGGTGATCAAAGCTTTCACGGAAGTTCTGTTTCATTAAACGATACGCCGTAGGAGGTAACTTCTTACATCTTTCTATATAAGAATCAACATCACCAATGCTGTTAATTAGCCCTATTGATTTTGCTTCGTCAGCATCAAATGTTCCTTTAACTGCCAGTTCAAGTGCGGTTGGGAAGCCAACAAGACGCGGTAAGAAGTAAGAGGCACCTGCATCTGGGACAAGACCAATAGCAAGGAACCCAAGGCTAAATCGGGCTTGTGGTGAGGCAACACGGAAGTCGCAGGCGAGAGCGATACTAAGTCCTGCACCTACAGCGATCCCGTTTATGTTTGCGATAATCGGTTTACCAATATTCATTAGTAAGGTAATGAAGCGGTTGTATGTTTCACGAAGTACACGGCCATAATTAAAGTTCTCGATATCATTTAAATCAACTGCTTTTAAATCTGCCCCGGAACAAAAGGCATCGCCGCTACCCGTTAACACAATCACGCGGATACTGGGATCCTCATCCGCTTTTTCAAATGCGGCATAAAGTTGTTCGTGTGCCGCATGGTTTAATGCGTTTTTCACTTCCGGTCTGTTTAATGTTATGGTTGCAACTTGGCTATTTACTTCTAATGTAACAATGGCTGAATTCGTCATAAAATCCTCCTGGAAATAGGTTTGTTTCCTTCTTTTAATTCGCGAAAAAACATGAAAACCCTTTCTTTAAAATGTAAGCGTAATCTAAATGTTAATTTTTAAAATTAACGCTTTCGGTAAGTCGGTTTCCTTTTTTATTAAACAAGGGTATCCTAAAATAGAGGAAGAACGAACACTTTGAGGAGGTTTTTATTCGTGAGCGATTTATTTGCTGACATAAAACAGCAGGTAGGGTCTCTAAAGCCGAGCATTGTTTTGCCGGAAGGTACAGACGAACGAGTATTGGAAGCGGCAGTTAAGCTTGCTACCGACAATATTGTTGAACCAATTGTGATAGGAAATAAAGACGAGATTGCGTCTCTTGCAGATAAACTGAATTTGATCATTGCTGATTTAACTATTTATGATCCCGAAACGTATCCCCATCTTGACGAAATGGTTGATGCTCTTGTTGCGCGACGTAAGGTAAGGAAACGGAAGAGTCTGCACGAGAGCTATTGAAAAATGTTAATTATTTTGGAACAATGCTTGTTTATATGGAAAAAGCAGACGGTCTTGTTAGTGGGGCAGCTCACTCAACAGGAGATACAGTTCGTCCAGCTCTGCAAATCATTAAAACTCAGCCAGGTATCAAGCGTACATCAGGTGTGTTTGTAATGGTGAAAGAAGATAAAAAGTTTGTGTTTGGTGACTGTGCGATTAATATTTCACCAAATGAAGAAGAACTTGCAGAAATTGCTACAGCAACGGCTGACACAGCTAAGCTATTTAACATTGATCCAAAAGTGGCAATGCTTAGCTTCTCTACACTTGGTTCTGCATCTTCGCAAGAAACGCAGAAAGTTTCAGCGGCAACAAAAATTGCTCAAGAGAGCCGCCCTGATTTAGTTATTGATGGGGAGTTCCAATTTGATGCAGCGTTTGTTCCAGCTGTTGCTCAGAAAAAAGCACCCGATTCGCCATTAAAAGGGGAAGCAAACGTATTTATCTTCCCGAGCCTTGAGTCTGGGAATTTAGGCTATAAAATTGCTCAGCGTCTTGGTGGCTATGATGCAATTGGTCCTATTCTTCAAGGGCTAAACAAACCAGTTAATGATTTATCACGTGGTTGCAATGTTGATGATGTTTATAAATTAAGCTTAATTACGGCAATGCAAGCAATTACGCAAAAAGCAGCACAAGTATAAGAAAAAGCTTTCGGAGTACGCTCCGAAAGCTTTTTTTGTGCATCCACCGAGTTTAAACATTATCGTAAACAACGATTGTGTCGATCAATGACACGTTCTAATTGTGATTCGAAAAGCAGTTCTTCTTCTGGAGAGAGTGTGGATTCCTCTAAGTTCATTCCAAGATGCTGTGAAGCTTCTTTTGCAAGCTCTACGACGTCCTGTACTGAGTAATGACTACCCGTTAATTCATTAATTGAAGCCATTACTTCTGGCTGGATTCGTGGGTAATCAAAATTAGGCTCGCTCTCTTGAACGGCAAGGTCATACATTTTTTTAATATAATTTGCTCTCATAGGTCCACTACCGCTAACACACAAATAAATTTGGACTGCGATCCCTCCGCGAATACGCCTTTGAGAAATTCCGGCAATCTTTCTCCCATTAATACTTAAATCGTAACTGCCAGGGCAATACGAACCGATAACCTCACCTGTTTCAATCAAAAGCTCTGGAAACATCGTCCGTATAAGAGTGACCATCTGTTCATATCCATCGTCAATTGAAAAGTCTGCTTTTCCAGGGAATATAAGGGAAATGTTTAAAACTCCCTCGTCTAAGTAAACAGCGAGACCGCCTGAATTACGAACAATTACTCGGTTGTTTTGTTTTTCTAAAAAAGCAACCGCTTCATGTATATGAGCTAAACGTGTGTCTTGTGTACCGAGTACAACGGTCTGATTATGGACAAAAACGAAGAGGATACATTTTTTTTCCCGGAAAGTGTGCACAACATATCATCAAAAGCGAATGATCGAAAAGCGCTTTGATCGATATAATCCTTGCTATTATCAATAAGTCTCCACGTTTGGGGCAGACTATTAACTGTTGAATTCATTGATGACCATCCCTTCAGATCGATACGAATAGTATATCATGCAAATAGCTTTCCTATAAAAAGGAAGTTGCAAGAATAAATATAAGCAGTTATACTGAAAAAAGTTTTACTACGTAAACGGTATCGTTTTATTCCTTAACATTTACAAAATTTCGTAAGTAAATCGTTTGTTTTTTAAAAAGCATGGGTATAAAAAGGAAATGGTTTTTGGATTGGGGGAGAATAAATGAATAAACTGACTATTAAGATTTTAATTGGTCTTTTTCTAGGTGCACTTGTAGGTCTCGTTTTGCCGCCACTTTACCAAGATGGTTTTAATTGGCTTAACCAATATGTGTTTGATCCAGCGGGATCAATCTTTTTACGTTTAATTATGATGGTGGTTGTCCCACTTGTATTCTTTTCCCTTGTTATTGGTGTTTCTGATTTAGGAAACCCAAAACAACTTGGCCGGATGGGAATGAAAACAATTGCATTCTTCATGGCTACATCGGTCATTTCATTGTCGCTGGCACTTGCTGCTGCAAGCTTTATTAAACCAGGAAACCCTGGCCTACTAGGTGAGAGTGCAGCTGAAGACTATGAGGCTGCTGATTCCGTTCCAATTATGGATACGCTCGTTAATATCATTCCAGAAAATCCAATTGAATCAATGGCTAATATGGAGATGCTACAAATTATTGCTTTTGCGTTATTTGTAGGTATTGCGATGGCCGTTCTTGGCGATAAAGTTAAAACAGTAAAAACGTTTTTTAATCAAGCAAATGAAATAATGATGAAAATCGTAACGTTTGTTATGGGCTTTGCCCCATACGGTGCATTTGCTTTAATTGCATCTGCATTAGGTGAAGCTGGATGGGATGCAGTAGGATCATTGCTTTCTTACATGTTAACAGTTACAGGTGTTTTGATATTCCACTTGTTTGTTGTATATGGTTTAATTGTTTACTTCTTAGGTAATATGAGTCCATTTAAATTCTTTAAAGGATTTGCACCTGCAATGACGATGGCATTTAGTTTATCAAGTTCGAATGCAGTCTTGCCTTTATCAATGAAATCAGCGCAAGAGAACCTTGGTGTCTCTAGACAAGTATCTGGATTTGTCCAACCACTTGGCGCTACCATTAACATGGATGGTACAGGGATTATGCAAGCCGTGGCTACTGTATTTATTGCCCAAGTGTATGCAACGAACTTGTCTTTAACAGAGATGCTTATTATTGTACTAACGGCTACACTTGCTAGTATTGGTACTGCTGGAGTACCGGGCGTTGGTATGATTATGCTTGCAATGGTGTTAACATCTGTTGGCTTACCAACAGAAGCCATTGGGTTAATTATCGGTGTCGACAGAATTCTCGATATGCTCCGTACATCGGTCAATATTACTGGTGATGCTGTACTCGCTGTTATCGTCGATCGTTCTGAAAAGAAACGAGGCGCGATAGACGAAGACGGAAATGCTACTGAAGCATCGTAAAAATGAAGGGCTCGCATTATTTCATGCGGGCTCTTTTTTTTGAAGTAAATCGCGCATATAATAGATAAAGGATGTTAGACAGGAAGGAGACGTGTGGGTGTGTATGAAGCTGCAAGAAGAGAAGGTTTTTAAAGACCCGGTGCATCGTTACATCCATGTCCGTGATCAACTTATTTGGGATTTGATTGGCACTAAGGAATTTCAGAGACTTAGACGAGTAAGGCAGCTTGGAACAACGTCATTGACGTTTCATGGTGCAGAGCATTCGCGGTTTAACCATTCTCTTGGGGTGTATGAGATTATGCGGAGACTCGTGTCCTCTTTTTCAGGTAAGCCATATTGGAATGAAGAGGACGAGCTTTTGGCACTAACGGCTGCGCTTCTACATGATATTGGTCATGGTCCTTTCTCCCATTCATTTGAAAAAGTGTTTAATACGGATCATGAAGAGTGGACGAGAATGATTATCCTTGGAGAAACAGAAGTGAATACGCTTTTACGCGAAGTAAATCCAAGCTTTCCTAAAGCGGTTGCTGAAGTAATTGAAAAAACATCAACAAATAAATTAGTGACAAGTATGATTTCTAGTCAGATTGATGCTGATCGAATGGATTATTTGTTGAGGGATGCTTATTATACGGGTGTTAGTTACGGTCAATTTGACTTGGAGCGTATTTTACGTGTGATGCGTCCACAGCATGACCAAGTAGTTGTAAAGCAAAGTGGAATGCATGCAGTAGAAGATTACATTATGAGTCGGTACCAAATGTATTGGCAAGTGTATTTTCATCCGGTCACACGAAGTTCAGAAGTGATTTTAAGTAAAATCTTATTGCGTGTGAAGAAGTTGCACAAAGATGGTTATGCATTTAAACAGCCGCCCGTTCATTTTCAGTCCATCTTTGATGGTGCCATTACACTCCATGACTATTTGCGCTTAGATGAATCGATTATGCAGTTTTACTTTCAGAGTTGGCAAGATGAAGATGACTCGATTTTAAGTGATTTATGCAAACGATTTTTGAATCGTCGTTTATTTGATTACGCTGAATTCCATCCGAATGAGCGTATGAATGATTGGCCAAAACTACGCTCTTTATTTCAACAAGCAGGAATTGATCCTGATTATTATTTAGTAATGGATTCGTCGTCTGATTTACCATACGATGTGTATCGTCCAGGTGAAGAAGAAAGAGTGCCGATTCATTTGCTTATGCCTAATGGGTCGTTAAAAGAACTTTCGAGTCAATCGGATGTCGTTGAATCAATTTCAGGCAAAAAGCGAACAGATCATAAACTCTATTATCCAAAAGACTTATTTGAGCTTATTGATGATCAACAAATTCTAGGAGAAATCAAATCGATTATAGGATTTGATTAAGGAGGAGGACGATGTGCTTAACGATCATTTAAACGTGATGGCGCTCTTTTCGATGTCAGGTGAAGTAGTTGGCAGAAAAAAATTGCAGAAAATGGTCTATATTGCTAAACGCATGGGCTTTCCGTTTAATGAGCGCTACCATTTTCATCGATATGGACCCTATTCCGATGAATTAACGGTACGGTTGGAAGAGCTATGTAATTTAGGCTTTTTAGAGGAATATGAAGAAGATAAAGGGCATTACGCTCAGTATCGATATATTCTCTCAAGCCGGGGTGAGGACTTCTTAAAGATGTATCGTTCACCACTTTCGGTATACGGACCGTTATGCAATTCTTTGAATACCAAGTCTTCCAGGTTTTTAGAGTTGTTATCGACGATCATCTATTTTGAAGGCCTGGAAAAGAGTATTCGTGATGATAAAATTAGGCAGTTGAAAAAAAAGCAAAATTATACAGAACATGATTTCAAAGAAGCGTATACATATTTGAAAGAGTTGGAACAACATAGTCCCACTTTAATGTAAAAAAATTGTTCATACAATTACATCTTGTTTGACATCCTTTTTGTAGTTGTGGACGATCGTTTTAGGTAAACTAACAGTATCTTAATACTAAGATAAATTCACCGTAGAAGAGAAGGGTGGGACCATTTGTGGTCAGCTTCGCATTGATTTTGCTGTTATTTGCTACTGGCATCCCGTTGCTTCTAATTTTAATGTTATATTCGCCGTTTCTTGGCTTAGCTGCAATTGCAGCTGTTTGTATAAATTGGTTTATTATTTCTTGGTTGTTGCACCGTAAACATCATCGGGTGCATCACGCACATAAAAAAGACGGTCTGTCGTAAAGACAGATCGTCTTAGTTTGTTGACAAAATTCAGTGATAACGAGACCGCAGGCAAGATTTTTACTGATTAGTGAATAGAGGATGCGTTTCCCGCTTTGTCCTCGCTCCCGGCATACACTGCGCTTTCCGCGCGAGTCTATGTGTATGCGTCCGCTAGTTAGAGATGGTATCACTAAAGCACTCTCGAACTTCAATTGACCCAATAATACCTCTAAGATAAAATCTCAGAGGCATTTTGTCTACGGTCCGTCGTCGTAAAACAGACTGTCTTTTTTATCTTTATTTATCACTTTGTAAGACGCCGCCAACAGCAAAATTCTCTTGCTTCATTTCTTCAATAACGACAGAAACCCGTTCAGCTGGTGAATTGATTGTTTCTGACACCGCCGCAGTCACACGCTCAACTAACGCACGTTTTTGTTCAGTCGTTCGGCCTTCGAGGATTTGAATATTGACAATAGGCATGAAAAAGCCCCTTTCATCTTAAGGTATCTCTATTATACCAGAAGGAAGGGGGCAATGATTCATATTACAGTTCGTTAAAAACCATTAGAGTATCAAACACATCTGAATCAATTAAATCGGCAACGAGAACATAGCGATCTGGTGCATCACCGATAAAATCAAAGGGATAGCAAGTCGTTACAGTTAATTGTGCATCGTCTGTTGGAACAATGACGGTACGGTCATCTGCATCCACAATCCGAACGGTGTGGATTAAGTACGTATAACTGCCACTTTTTGTTTCGACAACAAGTTCATCACCTTCTCCAACTTCACCAAGTTTACGGAAGACGGTATCGCGGTGACCAGAAAGGACAGAGTTATCTGCTTCTCCAGGAAGGACACTATCAGCAAAATGGCCAACACCTTTATCGAGTTCGTCATCCCCCGTTCCATGAATGATTGGATGGTTGCGTTTAATTTTGGAATTGTAAGAGTACCCATGTCCTCGCCAACCGTTGGCTGCCATTCAGAAACAGCCATTTCGTAAGCGGGGATCTCTTCTGATTCAGTTGTAACAGGCGGCGCCACGGCTGTTTCAACTGGTGTTGTTTTGTAAAGAAAGTAACCATAAAGCAGTTTGAAACCTGTTGTTGAAGTAAGCCAAATGCCTCCCCCTAAAAGAGAGAAGGCAAGTACGAGTAAAACAATCTTTTTCCGACTTCGTTTTTTAAACCGTGCCAACTATGCGACCTTCTTTTCACGCAAGACACGACGAGAAAGAATAATCCCACTGACCATTAAACCAAAACCAAGCAAAATATAAAGCGGATAATTGGTAGCTGTATTAGGCATTTTCGCTCCAGCTACTGTTTTGGTTACTTTACCGTTTGCATCACGCTCGGCTGCGGTATTGCTTTCTGTTTTGTTTGTATCCTTATGAGCTGGCGTTTCAACTTTATCTTTGTTCGGAAGTAACGTCTCAGGTGCTGGTTTTTTAGGCTTTTCGGTAATGACTTTTCCGATTTCAGTCACATCTTCAACGACTTTTTTAACAAAGTGTGAGTTGAACATTTCCGCTGTTATATAAAAATCAGCTAAAAAGTAACCATCTGCATCATAAAGTTCGATAAGCAAATCATAACCTTTAATCGCTTCACCACTAATTAATGTTTTATAATCGATTGGTTTTTTATCTTCACCTACACGGTCAAGATAATATTTTGGATGTAAGTCAAGAACATCAATCGCTTTTTCACCAATAGAGAACAATTCAGCTACATCCGCTGCGCTAAGTTCACGAATTGATTCAAACCCTTCAAATGCATAACTACGTTGTTTAAGGTCTTCTAATTCATTTGAAAGTTGAGGATTTGTTTCACTAATGTACCAAAAATGTTCATAGAGAGCCCATTCCTCTTCATAACTTAAAGAAAACTCTTTAAGAAAACCTTCAAAATCAGGGAAGTAAGGACCCCAATCCTCTTCTATTATAGTAAGGATGACATCAACAATGACGTAAAATGTATTGTAGAACAAAAAGTCGCTATAAGGCATTCCAATCCATTCGTCTAAAATGAAGTCAAGTTCTTCGCGGTCATAGCCGTAGTCTGCCGATAATTCATCGAGGATTTCATTTATAGACTCATCTGTCAAACGAGGCCCTAAAAAATCAGCTAGCTCGTCCACATTTTCAAATTGATAAAATGTTGTTCCATCCCACCAGTACATAAGGTGTTCAGCTAAATCTTTCTCACTTACTCCTACTTCCTCTAAGTAAGCGTCAAATTCAGCGTCATCAAATCCATGTGCAAGGCTTGTTAGTGGATTAGAAAGGATAAAGACAAGTGTTAATAACATTAAAACAAACGACTTTTTCATTGTGTTCCCCCTGTATTCAATTGTCAGATTTTTAAGTGCAAATGAATTATATACCTATATAAAGCGATTTGTCAGCAAAATAAATGATATTTTATAAAAAATTTATAATATAGTTAAAATACGCCTGATTTCGACTAAATGCTCTCTATTACACGTTTTAACTTAATTACGCTGTAGTTTAGGATGCAGATGCTGAATCAAAGCTTTGATTATGATACACTTATCCGAAAGAGTAAGTATTAAAGAGAGGGCGGATGAACGTGGATTTGCTCAATAATGATAACTTGAAGAAAGCCAAGAAAAAATCGTCGAACTTTACGATTCTTAGCAATGATTCCAATGATGGACATGGGGGATACGGAGCTGGAACGATTAACTTAGATCATGTAACACCTGTGTTTATCGATATTGATGAAGCAGAGGCGTTTGTTGATATGGGTGCTTTGCACGCGCGAGCACAAGTAGAGAAGCGGGTAAAGTTTATCCCAAATGAAGATGAAGTACCAACAGAGGGTATGAAGCGTTATTGGCTTGTTTGGATTACGATAGGAACGAGAGATAAAAAGCCTTATTACAGCGGTGTCGCTGGTTGTTATATGACGGTAAATAAACAAGCAAAGCGTGGCTATAAAAGTATGCCAGAACATGTGAACAACATGGATAAGTCGATTAAAGGGAAAGTATTTGTCAGTCAAATGGATTATTCATCAAGGCAGGCACTTAAAGATTTTTTGAAAAACCACAATGAAGACATGTACGCTCATTCAGAAGCAGAGTTACATGATGCTTTAGATGCAAATTAAAATTTGAACAAATTGTGAATTAAGGTGAGCGAGCCTTGTTCTTTCTTGTTTGTTCTATTAATCTTAAAGAAGTACTAGGACAAAAAAGCAGCCGGGGGGAAGTTATCCCTCGGCTGCTTTTTTGCTTATAATTGTTTTAATTCGGCAACAAGCTCAGAGAATTTTTTCATTGCTGCTTCAACAGGTTCAGGTGTTGTTAAATCAACTCCTGCTGCTTTAAGTAGTTCTAGTGGATCGTCGGAACTGCCGCTTTGTAAGAAAGTCTTATACGATTCGAGAGAACCTTCTTTGCCAGCGAGAATGTCTGTCGCGATTTGTATCGCTGACGCAAAGCCCGTAGCATACTGATACACATAAAATGCTCGATAAAAGTGAGGAATACGCGACCAGCCATATTTCACTTCGTCATCAAAGACGATGTCAGGACCGTTATATGTCCGGAACAGTTCTTCGTATAATTCATTTAAACTTTCCGCATCAAGCGGTTCGCCAGCTTCGGCTCTTTCGTGTGTCTGTTTCTCAAAATCAGCAAACATGACTTGAGTAAAGAACGTGCCGCGAAATTGTTCAATAAAGTGGTTCAGGAGATAAGCACGCATTTTTTCGTCTTCTGTTTTATCAAGCATATGGTTAATGAGTAAGACTTCATTAACGGTAGAAGCTACTTCAGCGACAAAAATACGGTAACTTGCTGTAATTTGTGGCTGGTGTTTGCTTGAGTAATGACTATGAAGGCGTGGCCCATTTCATGAACAAGTGTAAACAAGCTATTTAAATCATCGTGGTGATTTAACAGGACAAATGGATGTACACCATAAACGCCCATATTATAAGCACCAGAACGTTTAGCCGGTGTTTCACGAACATCAATGAATCGTTTTTCTTTAAACTCTTTTAACAGCTCAATATAGTCGTCCCCGAGTGGTTGAAGTGCTTCAAGCATTGTTTCATATGCCTCTTCATAAGGGATTTCTGCTTTTACTCCCGGAACAATTGGGGCATTTAAGTCGTATTGTCGCAATTCATCTACGCCTAATTTGTCTTTGCGCAAGCGTGCGTATTCATGTAAAGGCTCAATATTGGTTTTCGCTGATTGAATAAGCTGGTCGTATACGGTTTGTTCAATATTGTCAGCGAATAGGGCTTTTTGTAAAGCTGATTCATACTTACGTACTTTTGCGAGAGTGGCATTCGTTTTCACCTCTGCAGAAAGCGCTGTTGCTATCGTGTTGTTTAACTCTACATACGGTTTGTAATACGCTTTATAAGCTTCTTGGCGTTTTTCACGGTCTTCGTCTTCAATAAGCTTAGAATACATCCCTCGCGTTAGTTGCACTCGCTCTCCGTCTTCATTGGTAATATAACCAAACTGGATATCGGCGTTATTCAACATATTAAACGTATCGCTTGGGGCTTGGAAGGATTCACCTAGTTGCGACAAGAGTTCTTCTTTTTCTTTAGTTAACACATGGTCTTTAAAACGGAAAGACTTCCATAGTTCGTCTTCGAAATATTCGAGTTCTTTTTCCTGGGAAATAAAATCACGTAATGTTTCTTCATCCAAGCTAAGCAAAAACGGCATAAAGAATGCGGTTGACTCACTCACTTTTACACCCAATTGCGTTGTTTTGGCGCTTAATTTCTGCGCATGGGAATCGCGCGTATCAATATCGGTCAAAAACATTGTATAAGCAAATGCTTTTCGTAAGATGAATGACAGCTCTTCTTGTGTTTTCAAGAAGGAGAGTAAGCTTGAACCATCTTTGATCGCACCATCATACTGGATTAATTTATCAGCAAGTGAGTAGCTCTCATCCATATCTTTTTGCCATTCTTGAACATTGGCATATAAATCAGTTAAATCCCATTTTTCATGATCTGGTACTTCATTGCGTGATTTGTATGTACTCATGTGGACACTCCTAACGAAAGTAAATTTCCTTATTCGTTCTAGTTTAGCACGCAAGCGGTAAATTATGTTTAAATCTGAGATATTATAAACATTCAAGAAGATTTGACAGTCTCTAAAAAGTATTTTCTTTAGACGATTATATTTATTAAAAAGGAATATAATTTTTATCGTTGAATAAGTTACACATATGTAATTTTTATTGTATGTTAGAGAGTTGTTACGAGAGCGTAAATATCTAGTGTAAATGAATCATGGCATAAAAGAAAAAGTCCTTTTCTAGTAGAGTAAAGTCACCACAACTCTACTCATAGAAAAGAGACTTCCCTATCACTGATTTTACTACAGTTTGCCCAAGCCCTAGTTTGAAATTAAGATCTAAATAAAGTGTGTCGGATTTGGTTCATTAAACTTAAGAAACGCAGGCCATCAGCGTACGTTTCATACTGAGTTTGTCGACCTGTCACTTTACATTCCAATAGAATGAAATGGTGAGTTTAAAAGTAGACAGTCACTCCTTATAAACGTGCCAACGATATTTTAGAATCTTTTGTAATGACAGGTGAATCACGGACTTACTATAGCGAATGTATGGTCTTTATTACATAGCTCAACGGTATTGATCATGACAAAGGGAATTGAGAACCAAGTCGAGGGATTTAAGGCTCGTACCCTTGAAAAGTTATGTTTTTATCTACTTAGATGCGACGTTTATCGTTATTAAACGAGATAACGTTTCGAAAGAACTGTTTGCTTATGCCTTTAATATTCGAGAAGATGGAATAAAAGAAAGTGGGGCTTACACCAGCACGCCTACCGAATCAGCTACCATTTTCTAGAGCTGTTAGAGGATCTGAAAAATTGCGGCGTAGAAGACGTTCTGCTTTTTGTCTCCGACATTATCAACGGAATAACCGATGTTAT
>BAXC01000027.1 GCA_001310375.1 Bacillus sp. JCM 19041
AGCATTAAGAGAAAAGAGAGAAAGGTCGATAAAGAATGATTTTAAAAGCGACGATACAAGAAGACGCAATAGCAAAAGAAATTCTCAAACTCCAGAAACGGGCATATAAAGTAGAAGCAGAATTAATTGGGTTTAATGGTATTCCTCCCTTACATGAAACGTTGGAGCAACTGCAGCAGTCAAATGAGGTGTTTTTTGTTTATATGGAGGGGGAAGTTATTTCCGGGGCAATTGCGATTGAGTATAATCATACATGCATTCATATAAGTCGAGTAATGGTTGATCCATCCTCTTTTCGAAAAGGTATTGCAAGGACACTATTAACTCATGTAGAAGAGCAAACGGAAGAAGGGGTCCCGCTTTTGGTTTCGACGGGCTCGCGTAATTTTCCAGCAATTCGCTTGTATACATCAATGGGATATGAACGGATTGGAACGAAAGATATAGAGGAAGGACTCTCGCTTGTTTTATTGAGAAAACAGTAAGAAGTTTGATTTACCCTTAGTCAAGGGTAAGGATAGAAAGGGAGAAAAGCAGAAAAGGAGGCGTTTGCGATGTTGCATCAAGAGGAAGTGTTTCTAATAGAACGAGAATTAGATCGACTGAACGAGCTAAAACAACAAGTTGCGAATCCAACTGCCCTTATTTGAGAGAAGTTGTTAAACAAATTACGTTAATGGAAGATGTTTTAGGGCGAAGAACTCATTGATTATTCTGTACAATAGATAAGCTGTGGTTGTTAATCTACTTATATAAGGGGGCACATTCCGATGTATAGACAGACATGAACTAGTGAATCTAGGTGATTATCTCTGTATAAAATGGTGATAAAAGAGAATCATTTAGGAGGACTAACAATGAAAAACAAAAATGATATGGCAGTGATGGCACAAAAAATCGACTTCTCAGGGACGGTTTGCGTACAAGTAAAAAGTGAATCAATAACAGAAAGCTATGGCTATGCCAATCGTACAGATGAAAGAAAAAATGAAGCAAATACACGTTTTGGCATTGCTCGGGTGCTAAGTTTTTTACATCAATTGCTATTTGTCAGCTTGTAGAGCAAAAGAAACTGACATTTCACGCGAAGATAACTGAATGTTTGGATATAGATTTCCCTTTCTTTGATAATGAGATTACGATTCATCATTTATTAACCCACACATCGGGAATACCTGATTACTTCGATGAATCTGTAATGGATGATTTTGAGGAATTGTGGGTCAAAGTGCCGATGTATCACATTCGAAAGCTTCAAGACTTTCTGCCATTGTTCCAACATGAGCAGATGAAAGAATTGCCTGGAAGTGTATTTCGGTACAATAATTCGGGCTATATTTTACTTGGGCTCATTATCGAACAAGCAACGGACATGCGCTTCAGTGACTATGTGGAAAAATATATCTTAGCAGCCTCGGACATGAAGGATTCAGGCTACTTTGAGCTTGATGCTCTGCCCGCAAGAACTGCTATCGGCTATATTCAGAATGAAGATGGTAGTTGGCGTACAAATATTTTTTCTGTACCGGCTAAAGGTGGTTCAGACGGAGGAATATTCGTAACTGCACCTGAAATGGTTAAGTTATGGAATGCGCTATTAAATGGTAAGTTGCTTAGCAAGGAGATGCAGAATCAGTTGTTGACTCATCGTATAAAAGTCGAAGAAGATATTTATTACGGCTATAGTGGTACATGGAGGTAAAAGATGAACTTGTTCGTAAATTTATCCTGATGGGTTATGACCCAGGCGTAAATTTTCGTATGACTTATCAACCTGATGGAGAACTGATGATTGCAGTTTGTTCGAATAAGTCGGATGGGGCATATGAGATGCTAAAAGCAGCTGAAAAAGCCGTTATTTAAAAAGATCATCCCTGATCCTCAGATCTTTGTGGTCATTCCTGTGGGACTAATCATCCGTCGCCCACGGAAAGACAAGTGTATGCCGGGAGCGAGGACAAAGCGGGAAAAATAGTATATATTCACTCATCAGTAAAAAAGCTTGCCGACTGTCTCGATTCATCGAGACTTTGTCGACAAGCTGAGGTCAGGCTATTACGCCCTGATCCTTCTTTTATGTTGACATTCTGAGTAAATGACCGTATAGTAGTTATTAACCAATGGTCAATAAAAGAGGTGCAACATGTCTCCACGTAAATCATCACAAGAACTAACAAAAGAAATGATTGTAAAAGAGGCAGATGAACAGTTTAAACAAAAAGGTTTTCAACATGTATCGATGCGAGGAATCGCCAAACAATTAGGATGCAGTCACGGTGCCCTCTACTATCATTTAAGAACAAAGCAGAGCTTTTTAATGAAGTGGTTGCTCAGTATTTTGAGCAATTGAATCAACAAATTGACAAGACAGTCCAATTGGAAGCAACAAATGAAACAAAACTATTAACGTTGTTTCTTGCATTTATCCAGTTTGGTTTAGACAACCAAAGCCAGTATGAATTTATGTTTTTGTTTAAAAATGAAGAAGTGGATGCGTTATCGAAGCCTGCTGCGTTCGAGAGTTATGAAAAATTTGCTCAAAGTGTCCATTCTATAGCGACCAAGAATGTCAGCATTAGTGATATTTATGCAGGTTTTCTTTCGCTTCATGGGTTTATTTCCTATTATTTAGGCAGAACCGACTCCTATGTGCAAGTAGAAGAAGTTGCACAACGTCACGCCGTTTTTGTACAGCAAGCATTCGTGAAAGAGAAGTAAAGCCAATAAAGAACTGGCTTTTCTTTTTAACTATATTTGACCACTGGTCAATGGGGGAATTTTAAATGAAACAAGCATTTGTTGCTGGAGCATCTGGAGGAATTGGTTTTGCACTCGTTCAAGAGTTAGTAAAAAGAGGTGTCCATGTCACTGCGTTTGCCCGAGGAGAAGAGAAGTTACGTCATTTATACAAAGAAATGGAAAACGTGACGATCAAGGTAGGTGACGTATTAAATCAAGAAGAGATAAACGAGGCGGTAGTAGGAGCAGATACTCTTTTTCACGCAATTGGTTTTCCATATGAGCAATGGGACAATACACATATGCAATGCATTGAAAAGATGATCGAAGCCGCAAAACTAAATGAAGCAAGGATTGTGCTTGCTGATAATATTTATGCATATGGAAAACAAGGAGTTAGGCAAGTAGATGAATTAGCGGAAAAAACACCTCATACAAAAAAAGGGAAGTTACGATTGGAAATGGAAAAAACATTGCTCTTAAGTTCAGTACCAACATTGATTGCCCACTTGCCTGATTTATACGGTCCAAATGCAGAAAATACATTGTTGCATGAAACGTTAAATGGAGCAATGCATAAGAAAAAAGCGAATTATATTGGCTGTCCAAAGAAACGGCGCGAATTCCTATATACACGTGATGCAGCGGAAGCGATTGTTCGTCTTGCAGAAGACCACACATGTTTTAATCAAAACTGGAATATTGCTTCGAAGCCAATTAGTGGTCATGAGTTGCTGCAGTTAATCTCGAAGCATACAAATCATAGCAAAGGGTATCGAATTGTGAAAAGAAATATGATTCGGACACTAGGGTTATTTTCACCTTTTATGAGAGAGATGGTCGAGATGATGTATTTGACTGAACAGCCTGTTCTTTTAGATGGCACAAAAGCAGCAATCAAACTGGGGAATCTCCCTTATACTCCAGTGGAAGAAGGAATTGCAGAAACGGTTGTATGGATGAAGAGCAGAGCCATTTAATCGGTTATAGATTAAAACCGCTCCCCATCGCCTTCATAAAACACGGCTGTTAATATTGAGCCAATTGCTTGTAGAATCGTGCCGATTTCAAAAAACGTTTCACCTTCACCACCTCGGAGCTCAATAAAACCACCAAAAGCTTCAAAGAAGTTCCCAAATAATTGTAAAAGCCCACCATAGAGTGAAATCGTTTCAAATCTTGATGGATCATCAAGTGGTTCACTGCCGAATATGGCATACGATGTGCCTAGCGCTTCGATTAAGGCTGCTTTAATATTTAACGTAATTTCTTCGTCATCTGGAATGTCAGCAATATCTGCATAAAGAGCTGTTATATTTCCAAACGTTTGTATATAGGTTCCCGTTCTATCAGGGCTAGCTTCAGCAATGCCATCCGCTATGATTGCGTTACCTGCTGCTTCTAGTGCATTGCCGTAAATGCTGTAATCCGATCTAGTGGCTTCAACAATGGTTGTTCTCTGTGTAGTAGCGATCGCAGCAAAGATGGTACCTACGGCTACGACCCATTGCCCAAAGATAATCTTTGCATGGTTATCGTTTGTTGGAGAATTGCCGTTTTCTACAGCGTCATCAACGGCGGACCCATTTTGTTGTGGCATATCATTCTCTCCTTACTTGCTGGCTCATACGGTATGATATGCGGAAGAGGAATTTATGATCACGATAAAAAACCAGCTTTTCTAATAGAGCTGGTTTTTTACCATAAAAACACTTATTCAAAGCCCATTGCTTCTTCATAGGAAAGCCTGCCAAACCAATCATGTCGGCGACTGGATATGAATTGGTAGGTCGGTTCTCCAATCCACTCAACAAACTGAGGTTTCATTAGCCATGCAAGCCAAAAAAATGCTGGTAAGACAGATAGGATTTTCCTGATTGATTGGAAACCAATTAACACTTCTTCTTCTTTTGTTAGAACATAAATCTCGTCATACATATTAACGATTTTACTTGCTTTCTCTCGCGTCTTCTCACTGACGTATTGAACAGGAAACCAGCTAAGTTCATTACGCCAATCAAAAGCAGTAACGACTGTTTTTACGGTCCGACATAAAGGGCACTGGGCATCGTAAAAGACTATGTGGGTGTCCACTATTATCACCTCTGTTTTCATCATCCCCTAAATGATAGAGAGGCAAACATGATTAGAGCGACACTCGTTTACCTTCATCCGCTGATATGCGCGCGGCTTCGTTAATGCGCGTAAGTTCGAGCATATCTGTCTTAGTAATTCGTGGTTGCGTGCCAGTTGTAATTTCTTCTACCCATTGTTCCATTGCGCTTGGCTTTTGCGCTGGCAAGTCTGGGTTGTGCCACCCGTCCTCTTCTAACTTCGACGAGCGAATGCGAACGGTCCGGTCTTCAACGAGAAGGCTCCCTTTTGTGCCGTGAAGTTCTAGTATGAAGGGGCTGGCTTCTCCGACAAATCCTGCTTCAATAACGCCGCTTGCCCCAGATGCGTAGCGTATGACTACGGTTGTATGATCATCTACTTCACGGTTTGTGATCGTGGTCATTTCACAAAAAAGCGATTCTGCTTTTCCTGCAAGGCGATTAGTTAAGTAGATGGGATGGGCTCCAAGATCAATCAGAGCACCACCTCCACATTGTTCCATGTGATAGAAGTGAGGTGGAAGCCAGCCCTCGGGATGTTTCTCCGTCGACAATGCACCACCATGTTCTAATCTGCAACGGATTGACGTTAAGTCACCAAGAAGTCCAGTATCAAGTGCTTCTTGCGCGTATACATAAGATGGATCGTTTAAGCGTGGCAATGATAGCATAAGCGACACACCGTTTCGTTCTGTCGCTTCAAAGATCGTTTGGCAATCCCTCTCTGTAAGCGCTAATACTTTTTCGGAAAAAATATGTTTTTTGGCTGCTGCACAAGCGAGAATGACGTCTGTGTGCATAGATGTCGGCGTGTCAATTATGACGGCGTCTATATCTACGCGACCAAGGAGTGTTTCTAAATTTGTTTCAAAATCAACATTTAATTCACTTGCCCATTTCTGACCACGTTCTGCTTCTTCATCCCAAACGGCAGCAATTTCTATGTTTGGATGTTCACCTGCTTCGCGAGCATAATCATTGGCATGAACATGCCAGCGGCTAAGCAATGCAACTCGAATCATCGAATTCCTCCTCTATCAGTATTACCGTTCATACTAGAGAGCGTGAATCTTTCTGTCAAGACAAAAAAGTCTGATTTTCACTTAAGCCTGTTCGCTGTAATTGCTTTTTAAAGCGTAGAGGGGAGATGTGTTTCGCTTGTTTGAATTGCTGAATGAAATAGCTTGTGCTGGAATAACCAACAGAAATAGCTACATCAGTAATGGTCGCATTTGTGGTAGTCAATAATTTCTCTGCTTCAGTGATGCGGACGTAATTAAGCAATTCAGTAAATGAACGTCCGGTGATGCTTTTGATTTTTCGTGAAAAATAGCTATAGCTCAAATTGCAGGATTTTGCTGCTTCTTTTGCAGTTAGTAAAGAAGGATACTCAGTTTCAAGCAATTTAAATACGTGGCGCATAAGTTGAAAATCGGCGTCATTAATTGCATCCATGATTCCAATCGGAACGCCCGTCTCACGCCAATGACGGAGCACAGCTAGGAAAATCGTGCAAATGTGGATACGAATTGCAAAGTCAAAGCCATAATCTTTTGCTGAAAACTCTTCCATAATTTTTTCGATTGTTATAGGAATGGTTGTACGTGACATCTCATTTTTTGTCAGCAACGTTTGTGGACTCGACTTTGCAAGTGTAAAAGGCAAAACATATCTTGATTCAAATATGGACCGTGATGTGGAATACAATACTTCAGGGTCAAGCTTAATCACGAGGTATTCGACATCAGTGCCTGCTTCTGCATAAATAGCGTGAACTTCATTCGAGTTAATAATAATTAAGTCACCAGGTTCCATTTTATGCGATTGGCCACTTACAAACACTCGAGTAGATCCAGAAAATGAATAGAGCAATTCAATGGCATCATGGAAGTGTGGTCTTGCGATACGCTTGTCTGGTAGGCTGTGCTCCATGTGACAATGAATGGGCTCCTTAATTTGATTTTCGTTTAGCAACTGTTCTTGATAAGCATCTGGTTGGGAAAACATCAGACAACTCCTTATGACAAATATTTAATATAATTGAATAGTTCTAGTATATAATCTACTTCAGTAAACATGGTACCCTTTTTTCAAAGAATATGGTTTGGAGGCAGCTATTTATGACGCGTATTGGTTTGCAACTTTATTCTGTGAAAGAGCGGTGTGCATCTGATTTTTTTGGCACACTTGATGAAGTAGCAAGATCTGGCTACGATGGTGTGGAATTTGCGGGCTATTATGAAACAAGTAGTACTGATTTGAAACAAAGGTTGGATGACAATGGTTTAAAAGCTGCTGGAAGCCACATTCCAATTGATCATCTGGAGCGTTCTCTTGATCAGGTTATTGACTATTCTTATAAAATTGAAAGCCCTTACATCATATGTCCTGGGCTACCTGAACACTATCGAGATAGCGAAGATGCGTACAAGCGAACAGGAGAGTTGTTTACGAAAATTGGTGAGAAGACAAATGAAGCTAATATTGCTTTTGGTTATCATAATCATGATATTGAGCTTAAAACATTTGATGGCAAGTATGGGCTGGATTTATTATTTACTCACTCTGATTCTCGTTTTGTGTTTATGGAACTTGATACGTTCTGGCTCGAAGCAACTGGATTAAAGTCGGTTGATTGGATTCATCGGTACAAGGAACGATTAAAAATTCTTCATATGAAAGATATGAACAATCTTGAAGAGCTTCGTAACGTCGAAAGTTGGTTCTGGTGTAATGGACTTTCATGCAATTCATGCAGCAGCACAGCAGTATGGTGTGGAATGGTATACGGTTGAACAAGAACAATTTGATAAAAATGAATTTGAATCAATTAAAGAAAGCTCAGCATTCTTACGCTCATTATTGAAATAAAAAAGGAGAGTGGATTTAGATGGAAGAACGGACTGTGCGAATTGGAATTGTTGGATGTGGTGGCATTGCGAATGGGAAACAAATGCCGAGTTTGGCAAAAGTGAAAGGCGTGGAAATGGTTGCATTCTGTGACATCATTAAAGAAAAAGCCGAAAAAGCGGCTGCGACATATGGTGTTGAGGGAGCAGACGTCTACACGGATTATGAAGAACTACTGAAAGATACGTCGATTGAAGTGGTCCATGTGTGCACACCAAACAAGTCGCATGCTCCAATTAGTATCGCCGCACTTGAATCTGGGAAACATGTTCTATGTGAAAAACCAATGGCAAAAACAGCAGCAGAAGCGCGTGAAATGGTTGAAACAGCGAAACGAACTGGGAAGAAGTTGACAATTGGCTATGACAATCGGTATCGCAATGATTCTCTCTACTTGAAGGAGCTTGTTGAACAAGATGAATTAGGCGAAGTGTATTTTGCGAAAGCTCATGCAGTTCGTCGCAGAGCCGTCCCAACTTGGGGTGTTTTTCTAAACGAGGAGGAGCAAGGTGGGGGACCATTAATTGATATTGGTACTCATGCGATTGATCTAACACTTTGGACGATGAACAATTATAAAGTGAAAAGCGTTGTTGGGAATGTGTACTATAAATTATCAAATACAGAAAATGCGGCAAATGCTTTTGGCCCTTGGGATCCAAAGGAATTTACGGTCGAAGATTCGGCTTTTGCCTTTATTACGATGGAAAATGGGGCAACGATTACTCTTGAAGCAAGCTGGGCTCTCAATACACTTGACGTGGATGAAGCAAAAACGACCCTTTGCGGTACAAAAGCCGGTGCGGATATGCGAGACGGCTTGCGTATTAATGGCGAAAAGCTTAGCCGTCTCTATGTGACGAAACCAGATTTAAAAGCTGGAGGAGTTGCTTATTATGAAGGCGGTAATGAAACGCAAGCTGATAAAGAAGCTCGTCTCTGGATTGAAGCGATTCGACATGATCAAGATCCGGTCGTGAAAGCTGAACAAGCTCTTGTCGTAAGCGAAATATTAGAAGCTATTTATAAATCGGCAAAAACAGGAAAAGCGGTGTATTTTAACGAGGCGAACGAAGCTATCACTTCTAGTTAATGGAGGTGCACGACCATGTCAAATTCTTTAAAAAACACCTATTGTGTCCGCCCGCTTAAGTGGGCGGGCGTGCTTTCCCTTTTGATAGTAGTTGCAGGCTGTGCTGGAGAACAAGCAGATACAGCAGAAGATGCAATTGAAGAGACCATCTCAATTGAAGGGAGAACAACAGTAACCTATTGGCACAATCATACTGGACGAGGTCTTGAAGCCATTGAACAGGTGGCTTTGGACTTTAATGAGAGTCAAGAGGATGTATTTGTTCAACCAATATATAGCGCCTCAACCGAAGGAGATGATCAGAGGCTCCTAACGGCGATTGCTGGCGGTAATCCCCCTGACCTAGCCCATTTTGATCGTTTTAAAGTTGCTCAATATGCAGCAGAAAACTCGCTTGAACCCCTAACTCCTTTTATTGAAGAAGACAACTACGATATGGGAATATACTACGACTACGCAGTTGACGAAACAACGTATGATAACGATATTTATGCAATGCCTCTCACTACAGATTCCAGGCTATTATTTTACAACAAAGACCGTTTTCAGGAAGTTGGTTTAGATCCTAACGATCCTCCGCAGACGATTAAAGAACTTGAACACGCGATTGAACAGCTATCAACAATTGAAGATGGAAGAGTGACGGAACTTGGCATGGTTCCTTGGACCGCACAAGGCTGGTTTTATACATGGGGTTGGGCTTTTGGAGGCGACTTCTATGATATGGAGACTGGGGAGTTGACAGTTGACCATCCAAAGAATATTGAGGCACTTGAATGGCTTGTCTCTATTGCTGACACCTATGACGCTGCAACAGTTACTAGTTTTGATACAGCTCAGGGCAGTAATGAAATGGACCCTTTATTCAGGGGATATACAGCATGAAAGTAGATGGACCGTTCTCAATTTCAACGATTAATCAATACAACCCTGACTTAAATTACGGAGTGACTCCTGTGCCCACACCAACTGGTGATCATTTTACGACATGGTCTGGTGGGACATCTCTTATTATTCCGAAAGGAGCCAAAAATGCAAAAGAAGCTTGGGAGTTTATGAAGTACTTGGGCGGTGAAGAGGGGCAGCGAACGTATAGCGAAATGAACAACCAAATGTCCGTTATTGATACGGTTAATGAAGAGATCTATGGGGATAACGAGATCATGACAGAGTTTATTGATATATTGCCAGAATCTAATGCAAGGCCACCGATACCAAGTGGGCAGTTGTTATGGAATGAACTAGACCGGGCCGTAGAATACGCAATCCACGGTCGTGATGAACCGAAGGCACTGCTAGAAAAGGTTGCTAGAAAAGTAGCTGAAGCGGAAAACTAGGAGGTGGCATAATGGAAAAAACTGAGATAGGAAAAGCGCCTAAGCTACGTAAAAACAATAGAAGGTCAAATGAAAGTCTTGCTGGTTGGTTATTTGCGTTACCGTGGCTAATTGGACTGGCTGTTTTCTTTATTTACCCGTTACTTTCCTCTATTTACTATAGTTTTACTGATTATAGTATTTTGCAAAGTGGAGATTTTATAGGGCTTGCAAATTACCGTGAGCTTTTCCAAGACGAATTATTTTGGATCTCTATTTATAATACGGTTTATTTTGCTGTTTTGTTTGTTCCACTAAGTATTATTTTTGGGGTTGCACTTGCAATGGTATTAAATATGCGAGTCCGAGGGATGGCGGTATATCGAACCATTTTCTTTTTGCCGACATTAGTTCCTCATGTCGCACTTGCGATTTTATGGATTTGGCTTTTGAATCCTCAGTTTGGGCTTGTGAATGCCATGCTCGATTTTGTTGGTATCCAAGGTCCGCCATGGCTTGGTAGCACCTTTTGGTCAAAGCCAGCCTTGATTTTAATGTCGTTATGGGGAATTGGGCAGGCAGTCATCATTTATTTGGCAGGGCTTGGGGATATTTCACAAGAGTATTATGAGGCAGCGGAAGTGGATGGAGCAAGCTTTTTACAGAAGACATTCCGTATTACTCTTCCTCTTTTAACTCCAGTGATCTTTTTTAATTTAGTGATGGGTTTTATCGGTGCTTTTCAGCAGTTTACATTACCGTACGCAATGACCAATGGAACTGGAAGGCCGGCAGATTCGTTGACGTTTTATGTGATGTACTTATATGACAACGCCTTCAGTTATTTCCGTATGGGTTATGCATCCGCGATGGCTTGGATTTTGTTTGTGATTATCATGTTGCTGACAGCAATTGTGTTTTGGAGTTCAAAACGATGGGTTCATTATCAAGGTGACTAATTGAGGAGGAGGCGTTTCTATGGAGGCGGTAGCAAAAAAACGAGTAAAACGTATATACGCTCATATTGTACTTATTCTCGCTTCGATTGTTTTTTGGTTCCATTTATATGGATGGTATCAACTTCTTTTAAACCGATAACGCAGGTTTTCACGTTTCCTCCTGAATTTATTCCCCGACCGTTCCAGTGGGAGAATTACATCGAGGCAACAAAATATATTCCGTTTTGGACATATACGTATAATACAGCAGTCATAACAGGCTTAAGTACGCTTGGCGTAATCATATCTTGCCCTCTTGTAGCGTATAGTTTCGCAAAGTTACGATGGCGAGGAAGGAATGCGTTATTTGCAGTTACGATTGGAGTTATGATGATTCCGGCACAAGTAACGATGATTCCTTTGTTTTTGTTGTTCAACCAGTTCGGCTGGGTTGGTACGAATTTGCCATTGATTGTGCCTGCGTTTTTTGGTGTTCCTTTCTCGATATTCTTGCTTAGGCAGTTTTTTAAAGGATTACCAAATACGCTTCGAGAAGCTGCAAAAATTGATGGAGCGAGTGAATGGCGCATTTATTGGCAAATCATGTTTCCACTAGCTAAGCCTGCAGTCCTAGCCATTGCTCTATTCCAATTTATGGCATCTTGGACAGATTTTCTTGGTCCATTAATCTACTTAACAGAAGAGGCTTCATACACGCTCTCTCTAGGCTTGCAGCAATTCCAAAACCAGCAAGGTTCCCAGTGGCATCTCATGATGCCGTCTCAACCTTAATGACACTACCGATTATTATTTTGTTTTTCTTTATGCAAAAAACGTTTATTAAAGGGATTACGTTTACAGGGATAAAAGGCTGATAAGCAATAAGGTGATAGCAAGAAGCATTCTTTGCCAATGAGAGAAAAGTAGTTCCGCTGAATCTTTAATATAGTAAGGGAGAGAGGGGCTGGTTTGATGAAAGACAAATTTGCGGCAACCTTATTTACAGTGAGAGAAGAATTAAAAACCGATGGAATTGGACCCGTTTTTAAAGAATTAGCCGATATGGGGTATGCGGGACTACAACTTTCAGGTTTACCTGTTGGTTATGATCAAGATGAAGTGGCATTTCATTTGCAAAAAAACAACGTAGCTGCTGCTGGAATGCATGTGCCATTTGATCGTTTGGCTAATGAGCTTGACCTTGTTAGACAAGAAGCAAAAAAATACGGTACAACCGATTTATTTTGTCCATATTTGCCTGAATCACTTAGGTCAGAGGACGGTTATCGGGAGGTAAAACGAGTCCTGAATGAAGTAGCTCATTTAGCTCCAGATTTACGGATTGGTTATCACAACCATGCGTTTGAGTTTGATACGCGTATTGGGGGTCAAGATGCATTAGCTTATTTGCTTGAGCCTAGTGAAGAAAATAAGATCTTTGCGGAGATTGATGTCTATTGGGTGGCAAAAGGAGGTCAAGATCCGCTTACCTATATCCAACCCTATAAAGCAGGATGCCAATCATTCACTTAAAAGATATGACGAAGGATGAAGAAGAGACGTTTGCTGAAGTGGGTGCGGGGTCAATCGATTTTCTACCAATATTAAAGTGGGGCGAACAACACGGGATTGAATGGTATGTTGTGGAGCAAGATGTGTGCAAAGGCAATCCGATGACTAGTTTGCAATTAAGTATAACTAATTTGCACAATTATGCGATTCAGTTGGACAATGAAAAAACAAAAAAGTAAGTTGGTTCTAGTGTGCCAACTTACTCTGAAATGGCTTGGCGCTTGTATTGTTCAGGCGTCAAGCCTGTTAGTTGTTTAAATACTTTGGTGAAATGAGATGGGTAATTAAATCCAACTTGGTAACAAATTTCTGTCACGCTTGCTGTGCTTAAAAGAAATTCGATTTTCGCTTGGTTGATGCGGCGTTGGTACAAGTATTTAAAAATGGTTACACCGGTCATTTCTTTAAATACTTTCGCTAAATGGTATTTACTCATATGTAATGCTTCTTCGATTGCTTCCAGACGAAGGTCCTCATGGTAGTGTGTTTCAATAAAAGAAACAATTGCCTGGACCGTTTTTTCTTTCTGGCTAGTTAATTTAGGGGCTGATTCATCTATGCTTTCCCAATAAGATGAGAGAAACGCTAAAAAATCCATAAAAGCAAGTTGAAAGCGAGCGTTTTCTCCAGTTCGAATCAATTTCTGACTTGTGTGAAGACGTTTTAAGTGCTGTTCTACTTCTGTTTGATCATCGCCACTAAATGATAGGCGCAAAGGTTTCACTCTTGAAAAAGGACTGAGCATGTGGGGATAGCCCATTGCATCGAAGATTCTGTTGAAATAAGTTTGATCAAAATGAAGCGTCGAACGGACGTAAGGATGCTTTCGAAATAGTTTAGGGCAATGGAGTGTAAGTCCATTCATTAAGATTAAATCGCCAGGAGTAAGGTTTAGTATTTGATCGCCGATCAAGTATGTGCATTTCCCATTATGAAGGTAATAGATCTCTGCTAGTTCATGGGAGTGAAATGAAAGGCTATGTTCGTTTTTATGATCTTCCATATAATTGAAATTCAAGTTCTCTTTAAATGAGAGAGGCCCGTTCATAGGGCCTCCTCCTTTGGCAAAATCCATTCAGCTTTTTGTTGGGCAAGTAAGCACAACTCTGCCGCTTTAAAAGCATGTTCTTGCGTCATTGCATGTTCAGTTCGGTTTAAGCAGTCTAGAATGAGTTCGCCAAAAAATGGGTAGCCAACTTTTCCGTTTAAGGAAAAATGCTGTTCACCATTCCCATTAACCAAATAAAGGTGATCACCACTTTCTTCTCGTGCAACATCCACATATTTACGAATTTCAATTGTTCCTTTTGTTCCGGTTATAAACGTTCGTCCGTCTCCCCAAGTGCTTAGTCCATCTGGAGTATGCCAATCAACTTTAAAGAACTGCGTCGCGCCATTATCACCAACAAGAGTAGCGTCCCCATAATCCTCTAATTCGGGATGCTCAGGGTTGTTGTAGTTCGCCACCTTACTATGGAGGATACGTGCATCTTTGCAGCCGGCATAATACAAAAACTGTTCAATTTGATGACTACCGATATCACATAAAATGCCACCGTATTTTTCTTTTTGGAAGAACCAATTAGGTCGATTTTGTGCATTGAGGCGGTGTGGACCAAAACCAGTCAGTTGGAACACTTGACCAATTGCTCCTTGTTGGATGAGTTCCCCAGCATAAACGGCTGATTCAACATGAAGCCTTTCGCTATAGTAAACCATATACTTCTTACCTGTGCGCTCAACTGCCGCACGGGCAAGTTCAAGCTGTTCAAGTGTTGTAAAAGGCGTTTTGTCTGTAAAGTAATCTTTCCCAGCTTCCATAGAACGAACGCCAAGCTCACGCGGTGTGAAGGGATCGCTGCAGCTGCAATAAGACGGATTGAAGGGTCTTCCAGTATTTCTTGCTCTGATGAGGCAACATGTACGTTAGGAAATGTTGCGAGAAAACGGGCTAGTTTATCTGGATCAGGATCAAAAACGGACGTAAGTGTAGCCCCTGCTTCAATTAAACCATTACACATGCCGTAAATATGACCGTGGTCTAGTGCCATTGCAGCGAATAAGAATTCTCCTTCTTCCACAACTTTATTTGGTTTTCCTTTAGGTGCATACGTCATACCATCTTGTTTGTTCATCGTTTCTCCTCCTTAATGGCTACCAGACACATCAAGTGTTGTCTCGGTGGTTTCCTTTTTCCCTTTCGATTCATTTACTCGTTTTGTAAGTTGCTTCTCATACTCAGCTTCATTGAGTGGAAGTGATACCCAATTGTCGATCCAGGTAGAAAGCTGCATCGCATTGGATAGTGTCAGTCCATAAATTCCGTCTTCACCAGGAGCAATTAATTTTTCGCCTTTTAAAATTGCATGAACGAAGTTTTGAGTAATGCCTTGGTGCTCTGTTGCTTCTTCAACTATTTCTACGTCAATTAACCGATGTTTTGGCTCACCAAACCCCCCTGTGTACGAATCGTTAAAATCGGGTTCTGACGTTTCGAGTTGCCAAAAAGTAAGTTGGCTATCCTCTATTACTACTTTTCCTTTTGTTCCTGTCACCTCAAGACGATTTGTTCCAGGAGCTTCTGCAGTAGTAGTAATAAACACACCTGTTGCTCCAGACTCATATTCGAGATAAGCGGTTACTTCATCTTCTACCTCGATGTCACGGTATTTTCCAAATGAACAAAAAGAACGGATTCGTGTAGGTTCCATGTCAATCAACCAACCCCAGAGATCCAATTGGTGTGGACATTGATTAATCAGGACTCCGCCACCTTCACCAGCCCATGTTGCGCGCCAATTACTGGAGTCGTAGTAACTTTGAGAGCGGTACCAATTTGTAATAATCCAATTCATTCGTCTAATAGTACCTAATTCACCTTCTTGAATGAGTTCACGTAGCTTTTGGTAAATCGGTTTTGTACGTTGATTGTACATAAGTGAAAAAACAAGACCGCTTTTAGATGCGGCTTCATTCATTTCCCGTACTTCGCTTGTGAAGACGCCAGCTGGTTTTTCGCATAATACATGTAACCCAGCAGCAAACGCTTTTTTCGCAAGGCGTGGATGACTGTAGTGGGGGGTAGCAATGAGAACGGCATCAATCAGTCCCGATTCAAAGAAAGCATCTTCATTTGTAAAAAGTGGTACGGTATCACCGTAATGTTGTTTTAATTCTTGTATACGTTTTGGTCGTTCTTCAAGCAATGCCCCAAGTGAAGCACCAATCACACTTCCATTATGAATATAAGATGCATGGGAAGTACCCATGTTTCCAAGTCCAATAACGCCAATGCGAACGAATTCCATCGAATCCTCTCCTTTTTGTTGCATTATCCATAGTGTAGTGTGCTTTGGTAACAAAGGCTTTTTCACCATTGCGTATTTAAGCAATGCATTTATACGTTATTGTCATTGATATCGATGTTCGAGCCGGTATTGATGAGGAGTAATATTGGTTTCACGTTTAAACATTTGAATGAAGTAAGACACATTTGATAGTCCAATACGCGTACATATGGCATCTAGTGATAAATCACTTGTTTGTAGCAAGTGACACGCTTCTTTAATTCGCCTAGCGGTCAAGTATGCTGTTATACTGCTTCCTGTTTCAACTCGGAATATTTTTGATACATACGACTTTGACAGATACAGTTCATCAGCTAGTTCTTCTAAATGGAACGTCTCCGAGAGGTGAGCCTCAATCCAGCGCATAATTCGTTCTGCGTAATGTAAATTCCGTGTCGATAGAGTCGGCGTGTGGTTTTTTAATTGATGTTGGACATAGCTTAATAGTTGAATAAGCAACAAGTTCTCGCGGTCAACTCGCTCTTTGAATGAACTAGTACGAATGGTTTTGTCATATGTGTCACATAGACGTTTGATGTAGGAAAAATCATCTGAGAAGTCAATAAATTGGTTGAGAAATGTATCATTTTGTATGTGATGAAAGAACTGAACCATCGATGGGTACACTTGTAAAATCCGCTCGGTATGCAGAGGATCAAAGTGAAGAGTTGCGCGCTCATATGAAGAGTCTTTTACAGGAGCAACATGGTGCAATTGAAATGGTTGGAAAAAGAAAAGCCTGCCATTTTTAATCGGGGTCATTCGTTGGTTAAGCACAACATTTCCTGATCCTTTAAAGATGATTAATAGCTCAAAACCTTGATGCCAATGGTAATAACCGTTGTAGTCCTCGGGGAAAAAAAGCTTATTATTATGCCAATCGAGTGTTTGTTTATTCTCAGGAATTAATTGGAATAACGGTTTTTTCATATAAATACGCACTCCTCCATTTGAACAACAAAACAATATTTTTCATCATTGTATCATTACTTTTTTATTTTTGGTAGCGCTATCATTAAGGTGCTTGATTCAACTTAAAAGGAGGAAGACAATGATTTCACAAAAAACGGTGATGACAATTGAACAACTAAATGAGAAAGTGGCATACATGGTAAAACAAATCGGTGTAAAATCTCCACACGCGACGAATAAGGATGGCCAGTATGACAATCTTGCTGTTGATTGGTGGACATCAGGTTTTTATCCTGGCTTGCTTTGGCTAATGCATGATGTCACTGGCGAAGGTTTTTACAAGGAAGAGGCTGAAGGATGGAGTCGGAAAATTGAAGCCGCATTTGATGCACATCCGATCGTGCTTCACCATGATGTTGGATTCCAGTTCCTTTTAACCGCAGTGATGGATTACGAACAAACTGGCAGTGAGGACGGTTTGCGAATTGGTTTAAAAGCAGCAAACTATTTGGCAGGGCGATTTAATTCAGCTGGGAATTTCATAAAAGCATGGAATGGGGATGAGAAAAAAGGTTGGGCGATTATTGATTGCATGATGAATATCTCGTTGCTTTATTGGGCAAGTAATGTGACAAATGATCCAAGTTACGCCCATATCGCAAATCGCCATGCAGATACAACGCTCAAGTACGGAGTGAGAGAAGACGGAAGTACAAGCCATATCCTATCATTTGATCCGTATGACGGGACGTTTATTGAAGCCATTGGTGGGCAAGGTGAAGCAAGCGATTCAGCTTGGAGCAGAGGGAACGCCTGGGCATTATATGGGTTTGCCAATGCATTCCGCCACACAGGAAATGAGGCGTATTTAGCTGCCGCTAAGAAAATTGCCCATCATTTTATTGCCGCTTTACCAGAGGATTCTATTCCTCTATGGGATTTTCGTTGTACAAATAGAGAGAATGCACCTAAAGATAGCTCGGCGGCAGCGATTGCAGCCTCAGGTTTGCTTGGGCTAGAAGAATATGTTGCTCGGAATGAAAAGCATATTTACGGAGAGGCAGCTAAATTGATCGTAGCGGGTCTAACAAAACATGCTCTAGCGCCTCTACATTCCGAGGCAATTCTTACTCATGCAACCGGAAATTTTCCAGTTGGCCGTGACGTTGACGTTTCACTTATTTATGGCGATTACTACTTTGCAGAAGCAATTGCCAAATTAAATGGATGGGAACGACGGATCTTTTAATCTGAAAAAACGGGGGTAAAGGATGAAACAGCAATCGAAGCACCTGCTAACGTTCAAACGAGACGGAATAAATCAATGAAATCTACTGTTACTTGGTATTTATTTTTATTGCCGACGTTTTTAGGTATTGCTTGTTTTATCGTATATCCAGTATTCGAATCGTTCCGCTTGAGTTTTTACAACTCAAACGGAACGATTGAAACGTGGGTAGGCTTCAGTAATTATGAACGAGTACTAGGGCAGAGCGCATTTTGGAATTCGGTCTATAATACGTTTTATATTGCATTTTTTCAATTGCTACTTGCGATTCCGATTGGTTTTGTTCTGGCTAGCATGATTAATCGAATCCACCGTTTTAAAAGCCTGTTTAAAGTTTTGTTTTTCTTACCCAATGTAACGTCCATTGTTGCAGCAGCATGATTTTTATGTTTGTTTTGCAACCAGAAGTTGGACTAATTAATCATCTGCTTGATACGCTCGGTTTGCCAACATCGCCGTGGTTATCAGATCCTGCAACATCAAAATGGGGTGTTATTTTACTGACAATCTGGCATTGGATCGGGTTTGTCATCATTATTTGTTTGGCGAACTTACAAGCGATTTCTCCAGAGTTATATGAAGCATCTGAAATAGATGGAGCAACATCTATTCAACAATGGTTTTTTATCACGATTCCAAACATGAAAGGCACTTTTGCTTTTTTACTCATTATGGGATGGATTTCCGGATTGCAACGATTTCAAGAGATCTTTGTTCTTGGAGGGGCAGGAGGGAGTCCAAGCAGGTCGCTACAAACGATGGTTGCTCTTATTTATGAGCGTGGTTTTGGTGGGTTTGAATTTGGCATTGCTTCAGCCATCACTGTCCTTTTGTTCCTGATCATTCTATTCTTTACGATGTTTAATTTAAAATTAACACGCTTGAAGCTATAGGAGGTAGGTTGGATGATAGAAGATCATAAAAAAAAGCAAAAGCTCGTACAGACTGTCTTATTTCTGTTACTTATCCTTATTGCTTTCATTGTCGTGGCTCCTTTTGTGTGGATGGTAAGCATTAGTTTTGATCGAATGGCTAATATTCAAGTACCGTTTCCACCGACGTTTGTTCCTGACCTATTTGCCATCTTCAATTACGAACTCGTTTTTGAAAATGGACGTATTTTCGGTGCGTATCTTAATTCAGCGTTTGTTACTTTTTGTTCAGTCACTTTGCAAGTATCCGCGGCATTGCTTGGAGGATACGCATTTTCAAAAGGAACATTCAAAGGAAAAAAGCTATTGTTTATCCTTGTTCTTGCAACGATGATGATTCCGATCGAAGCGCGCCTCATTCCACTATACTCTATGTTTAACGCAGCAGGGTTATTGGATACTTTTTGGCCGGTGATATTGCCTTCGATTTTATATGGATTTGGTGTCTTTTTGGCAAAGCAATTTTTTGATCAAATTCCAGATAGTTTAAGAGAAGCGGCCCAAATTGATGGGGCGAGTGAATTCAGAACATTCTTTCAGGTGTATGCCCCTTTAGCAGGACCAATAACAGCCACGCTTGTCATTTTATCGTTTATGGGTAACTGGAATGAGTTTGTTTGGCCACTTGTGGTCTTAAATTCAGAGCGACTTCATACGATTCCTTTATTTTTAGCGAGCTTCTCTTTAGAGAATGGGACATCGCTTGCAGGGATGACAATGGCGCTTGCTACTATGAGTGTCTTGCCGATTATTATTGTGTTTGTCTTTTTGCAACGTTATATCATTCAAAGCATTGCACTAAGCGGTTTAAAAGAATAGGAGGAACTATAGATGAAAATAAATCGTTTGCCTGCTGTCCTTATAGCTGCATGTTCATTGCTGATCTTACCTGGTTGTTTGCCACAAGAAGAGTCAAAAGGAGAAATAATGGAAGAGAGTGACTTAACGATTGCCATGATTGGAGGCTTTAAATTACAAGATACAACCGATCCGATTACTGCGCAGAAATCAACGGGTTTCCATGCTGTGAAAGAAGAGTTTGAACGACTGCACCCAGGCGTAACAATTAATTTTGTCATCATGCCCTGGAGCAATTATGTTCCGAATACGCAGGCAATGATTGCTGGCAGTCAAGCGGATGTCTATCAAATGCCAGGTGTAAATGATTTTGCTGCACAAGGGTTACTTGAACCACTTCAACCGTTTATCGATCAAGACGATTTTGATTTAAGTGTATATCACGATAATTTAGTTGAAGGTTGGAAGACATTTGGTCCTGACGATGATGAACTTGAAATCTACTCTTTGCCAGTACTTGGTGATGCTCGTTTCATTCAATACGATAAAGAACTGTTTGAACAGTGGGGAGTAGAACCATTATCAGATTATCCGTCCGTTGAAGAAGTGATGGAAAAAGCAAAACAAATGACTGGAGAAAATCCTGTCACTGGAGAACAGAATTATGGGATTTATTTTACTGGAACACACGACACGGCTCTCGCGCTTACAAACTTTATGGAGGGGTTTGATGGTGAATGGGGAACGGGCCAGCGTTGGGAAGATATTGAGTTGAGCTTTGACTCACCGGAAATGGAACAAGCACTTGAAGCGATGATTGAGCTATCAAGTTATATGCCTAAGAGTTTTATTAATGGCCAAGGTGATGAGCGCTGGTTGACGCCAAGCAATAATATTGCGATTGCTGTAAACCAAGGAAATGGAAATATGAAGCCTATTTATGCACAAGGTCTAGAGGAACGTTTTCCTGTTGTCCAAAGTTTCAAAAATAACGATGGAGTTGGAAGCATGTTTTCAGGCAGTCCTTTTGCGATCGGACAAACAAGTCAAAATAAAGATCTTGCCTGGGAGTTTATTAAATTTAGTTCAAGTGAATACTTTCAGCGGTTTTTATGGGAAGAATGGGGAAGCACACCGGTTATAAAAGAAGCAGTCGAATGGGACAGCATACGGGAAATGGAACTGATGATTCCCGTCCTTGAAGCAATGACAAATGCAGTAACACCAAGATATCCTTGGGCATCATCGCAACCTCGCTATATATTGCAAGCCAAAGCAGAAGGAGCATTAACAGGAACAATGACAGTTGAACAAGCATTAAGAGAGGCACAACGAGAAAGCACGGAATGGATTGAGTCTCGTTAAGGCCTTACAACAACTTCGATTTGACTCTTATGTAAGAAAGCACGCTTTGTCCATCTACCTATCCAAAAAAGTGAATCTTCTGTATAATGGATGCATGAGAAGGGAGAGGAATAAAGATGACGGAACGTATGCTACATGCACCAGACCGATACAACATCGCAATGAATCTTGAAAAGGAAGCGAATCTTGATCAGCAAGCGATTATTTGGCGAAATGGAAGTGGAGAAAAAGTAGAATGGACTTACCGCCTCTTAGTAGAAAAGATGAATAAAATAGCGAACGCGCTCACAACGCTTGGTCTGCATAAAGGTGACCCAGTGTTGCTTCTTTTTCCTAGAGTACCAGAAGCTTATGCGACTTATTTAGCATGTTTAAAAGCAGGGTTCGTCATTATTCCTTGTTCTGGGATGTTGCGTTCAAAAGATCTTGCATACAGAGTTAGTCATTCTCAAGCAAAGGGAATTATCGCTTATGAAGGATTAACTTCAGAGTTTAACAAACTCTCTTTTGAAGAGGTGCCGACTGTACAAGTGCAAGCAACATTTGGCAAATCAGAGGTTGGTTGGCAAGATCTTGACATATTATTAGAAAATGAGAGCGTTTTCTTTGAGGGGGACACACATAAGGACGATATAGCGTTCTTACCTTATACATCAGGTACAACAGGCAATCCGAAAGCGGTTGTCCATACCCATGCTTGGCATTTGCGCATTTACAAACGGCGTCTACAGAGTGGCTTGGAGTGGAAGCTGGCGACGTTGTTTGGGCAACTGCAGCTCCGGGATGGCAGAAGTGGGTTTGGAGCCCGTTTTTATCGGTAATTGGTAAACAAGCAACTGCGTTTGTGTATGATGGTCCTTTTGATCCAAAAACGTATCTACAATTAATTGACGAGTATAAAGTGGCTGTTCTATGTGCGACACCAACGGAATACCGTATGCTAGCAAAAGAGGAGTCATTATCTTCATTTAAACTCCAAAGCATCAAACACGCTGTATCAGCGGGAGAACCACTTAACCGCGCTGTTATTAGTACATTTCAGGAACACTTTCAGCTTACTGTAAGAGATGGTTATGGGCAAACGGAAAATACACTTTTAATTGGGACGATGGTTGGAATGGAGGCGCGTCCAGGTTCAATGGGGAAACCAACCCCTGGTAACGGCGTTACCATTTTAACGGAAGAAGGAGACGAAGCAAAAATAGGCGAAGTCGGTATGATCGCAGTCCATATGTCCGCACCTGCACTATTTAAGGAATATTATAAGGACGAGGAGCGGACAAGACGGGCGTTCCGAGGAGAGTATTATGTAACAGGTGACCTCGCAAAAAAAGATGAAGATGGGTACTTTTGGTTTGAAGGGCGCGGGGATGACATTATTATTTCATCTGGTTATACAATCGGTCCATTTGAAGTAGAAGACGCATTAACGAAACATCCAGCTGTGAAGGAGTGTGCAGTGGTAGCAAGTCCTGATGAAATTCGAGGCAGCATCGTTAAGGCCTTTGTTGTTTTAAACAAACAATCCGAAGAGCTGGATCGCTTAACAGAGGAGCTGCAAGCATTTGTAAAGGCGGAAACAGCTCCTTATAAATACCCGAGAGCAATTGAATATTTAGAAGAACTACCAAAAACAATTTCTGGGAAAACAAGACGTGTTGACCTCCGCAAAAGAGACTTAAAACCGATGTAAGATAGTAAAATTATTAATATTATAGCGGGCGGAATCGTACTTACCGAGTGTTACTTGATTTAGAATGTAAACAAAATGTCTGTCAAAGAATGAGCAACTAGCGGACGGCATATACGTAGTCTCCTGCGGGAGAAGAGACGATGATGAGACACACAGCTACGCTGTGAGGCTCATCCGTCGCCCGCGGAAAGCGAAGTGTATGCCGGGAGCGAGGATCATGATGAAAAGAATCGTCTATTAATTCATCAGTAAAAAAGCGAGTCGACGGTTTCATTCTTACGTAAAGTTGTTGATAGATCTGTAGTGAGTGTCTCATTGAGACACTCACTTTTTCTTTTTTACCTACAAGAATCGAATATCTCGAAAAACATCGGATTGGAAAATTGGCTCTTCAATGATATATTTTCCGTTGAATGGGTAAGATAAGGACGCAACTAATCTTGTATAAAAGTGGAAGGTGTGAATAAATTTGACGATTTACCCAGTGCTAGAAAACAAAGTCGCTATTATTACTGGAGCAGCAATGGGAATGGGGAAAGCAACAGCTCTTATTTTTGCAGAGGCAAAGGCGAAAATAATGATCGCCGATCTTAATGAAGAAAAAGGCAACGAGACCGTTGAGGAAATTAAGAAAAATGGAGGAGAAGCCATTTTTTTAAAGTTGATATTTCAAACTCTGACCAGGTGAGGGCACTTGTTGAGGAAACAGTAAATGTTTTTGGGAGATTGGATATTGCGGTGAATAATGCAGCGCTCACACCAGATGATAAGCCAGCAGCGGAATTTGATGAGACATATTGGGACAAGTTGATTGCGATTGATTTAAAAGGGACAGCTCTTTGTATGAAATATGAATTACAACAAATGATTAAGCAAGGTGATGGTGGGTCCATTATCAATATCTCATCGGTGAGTGGTTTTCGACCACAGCCAAATAATATTGCCTATGTAGCAGCGAAACATGGTGTTGTTGGAATGACAAAAGTTGCCGCGATGGAAAATGGCGATAAGAATATTCGCGTAAACACCGTCGCACCAGGTGCAATTGATACACCAATGTTAAGAGGGGCACTCGATCAATTTGGCTACACGGAAGAAGAGTATGCACCGCAATTAAGCTTGCTTGGACGGTTTGGACAAGCAGAAGAAATTGCACAAGCAACTTTATGGTTAGCTTCAGACCAAGCATCTTATATTACAGGAACAACAATTCATGCTGACGCTGGTTATACAAGCAGGTAAGTCTGTCCATAACGAATGGCACCTTTTCACAAAAAGGTGCTCAGACTGAAGAAAAACGCTCGCATACGTCGTCGCTCGCCTCGGTCAGATGCTCATGAACCCACGTTCTATTCGCATCTTCCCTCGTCTTCGCTCCTAGTCTGACAAACGTTTTCTTTTCATTCTGGATCCGTTATCGACTTTGTCGACAACCTCTGTTTAAAAGCTCCTATAAGTATTGAAATGAGTCGAATGGAGCTCATAGTCGAAACAATGATTTCATGGTACCCTTTCATTAAAGGCTAAGAGTTGATGAGTAGAAAAGGGGAGAAACGAATGAGTGATCAACAACCTATATTTTTAGAACCAGTCCTCCAAGAAAGGCTTTGGGGCGGGCAGAAGCTAACACATTTTGGCTATGAACTGCCATATGAACACACAGGTGAATGTTGGGGTATTTCTGCTCACCCAAATGGGCTAAGCAAGGTGAAAACTGGTCCGTATGCAGGTAAAACATTAGCCGAAATTTGGAAGACAGAGGCTCATCTATTTGGTGGTGAAACGACTGGAGAGTTCCCACTACTTGTGAAATTGCTGGATGCAAAACAAGATCTCTCTGTCCAAGTTCACCCAAATGACACTCAGGCGGCGAGACTTGAAAAAAATGAAGCTTATGGAAAAACGGAATGTTGGTATGTGGTCGAGGCAGAGAAAGGCGCAGAACTAATCTTAGGACATACTGCTACATCAAAAGCAGAGTTTGAGCTGATGGTTCAACAGGTGCGTGGAACGAACTCCTAAGTCGGACGCCAATTCAAGCAGGAGACTTCTTTCACGTACCGAGTGGAACGATTCACGCCATTGGAGCGGGAAGCGTTATACTCGAAACGCAACAAAGCTCCGATACAACGTATCGCGTCTATGATTTTGACCGAACGGATGATAAGGGAAATAAGCGAAACCTGCATCTTGAGAAAGCAAAAGAAGTCTCAATGATTCCGCACGAACCGTATCCATCTCAACCTACAGTTACGGATTCTAGCGAAATGCATAAAGTAATAAAACTTGTTTCAACTGAATTTTTTACTGTCTATAAAGCTGAAGTTCAAAACAGGTGGTCTGCTGCTTTTAAAGCACCGTTTATACTAATGAGTATTCTTGCCGGTAGTGGAGAATTACATGTGAATGGGACTACCTCTATATTAAGTAAAGGGGATCATCTTGTTTTGCCTAGTGGTGCAACTGATTTTGTTGTAACAGGTAAATTCGAAATGATTATTAGCCATACATAATGATAAGCACCTCTAAGATCTTGGATTTTCCAACCGGTCTTAGAGGTTTTTTAGGCATTTCTTTAGATAAGAAAGAAGTGAACTAAGTAGGAATCTTGTTTTGGCTAAAAATCCTGTCAGTATGTACATGGAAAGAGAAAGATGAAATTTGTAAACTGGTAGAAAGAAGATGTAAGCGTTTTAATTAATTTATTTTTGAAAAAGGAGCGGTTTATATGATTCAAAATCCAGTACTAACAGGATTTCATCCAGATCCAAGTATTTGCCGGGTTGGTGACGACTATTATGTTGCAACATCAACGTTTGAGTGGTTCCCAGGTGTCATGATTTATCATTCCAAAGACTTGAAGAACTGGCGTCTTGTAAGTCGTCCTCTGAATCGCTTGAGTCAACTGAATATGAGTGGAAATCCAGACTCTGGCGGAGTATGGGCACCATGCTTAAGTTATGCAGATGGCATGTTTTGGCTGATTTATTCAGATATTAAAATAGTCGATGGAGCTTGGAAAGACGGACATAATTATTTGGTCACATGTAATGAAATTGATGGTGAGTGGAGCGAGCCTGTGTATTTGAATAGTGCAGGGTTTGATCCATCGTTATTCCACAACGAGGATGGGAAGAAGTATTTACTTCATATGGTTTGGGATTACCGGCCAAATAAGCATTCGTTTAATGGGATTGCGATGCAAGAATATGATCATGCTCAAAAGAAACTTGTAGGCAAAGCAGAAGTTATTTTCACAGGAACAGAGCTTGGTTTAACGGAAGCACCGCACCTTTATCAAATGGATGGCTTTTATTATTTGCTGACGGCAGAAGGTGGAACGAAGTATGAGCATGCGGCGACACTTGCTCGTTCAAGGAATCTAACTGGACCGTATGAACGACATCCTAAAAATCCGATTTTATCAAGCTGGGCTAATCCTCTTCATCCTATGCAAAAAGCCGGACATGGATCAATGGTTCAGACGCAGGATGGACAGTGGTATTTGGCTCATTTGATGGCGAGACCGATTCATCGTCCAGGCAAAAAAATAACTGAAGAAAGAGGTTACTGTCCTCTTGGTAGGGAAACAGCGATTCAAAAGATGGAATGGAAGGATGGTTGGCCAATTGTGGTGAATGGTCCTCTTCCGTCATCGGAAGTAGAGGCGCCAGATTTGCCAGAAGTAAAATGGGAACAATCATTTACAGGTCAAGATCTGTTTGAAGGAAACGAACTGCTTCCATGTTATCAGACGCTCCGAATTCCATTTACAGATGAGCTTGGTGAGCTTAGAAATGGGACGTTGCGTTTGTTTGGAAGAGAATCACTTGGTTCTAGATTCACACAATCTCATGTGGCTAGAAGATGGCAAGATTTTAGCTTTGATGCTGATACCGTTGTTTCCTTTAATCCAGATTCATTTATGCAAGCAGCTGGTCTTGTTTGTTATTACAACACAGCAACGTGGGTCTCCTTGCAGATTACGTGGTGTGAAGAAAAAGGAAGAGTGTTGCAGTTGCTTTCATCTGATCGGGGATCAATTACTGTCGATGGTGAACCGATTCCACTTCCTGATGAAGCAGAGTACATTCATTTAAGGACGGTTGTACGCGAAGATACGTTTACTTTTACTTACTCACTGGACGGTCAAACGTATGAGGAGTTAGCGCCAGTTTATTCATCATACAAACTGTCAGATGACTATGTAAATGGTGGTGGCTTTTTTACCGGCGCATTTGTTGGGATGCATTGCAGGATACATCCGGAAATCGTTGTGCCGCAGAGTTTACATCCTTCTCTTATAACCCATTAAGTGAAAGGAAGCAGCGGGGAATAGAGAGTATGGAAAAGCAGGGGACCGTTTGATGGGACTTGCTGGAATGTATGAAGACTATTTTCGTATTGGTGCAGCTTGTGCACCAGAGCGATTAGATAAACAAGGAATGCATATTGCTAAACATTATAATTCGGTCACTGCTGAAAATTGTATGAAGCCCGTTGAAGTTCAGCCAGCAGAAGGGTTATTTGATTTTCGCAAAGCAGATAAATTAGTGGAGTATGCCCGTGAACATCAACTTGATGTTCGTGGCCATACGCTTGTTTGGCACAATCAAACTGGGGAATGGATGTTTAAAGACGGAAACAGTCCAGTCTCAAAAGAAATGTTGTTTGCTCGTATGAAAACGCATATCGAAACGATGGTAGCACGTTATCCAACGATTAAAAGTTGGGATGTTGTGAATGAAGCAGTTGCAGACGAAGACAACCGTTTTTTGCGTGATTCCATGTATGCTCGGATTGCAGAAGAGAGCTTTATAGAGCATGCTTTTGTCTGTGCTCATGAAGCAAATCCGAGTGCAAACTTGTTTTATAATGATTACAACGAGTCCGATCCAAAAAAACGAGATAAAATTGTTCGGCTTTTAAAAAACTTACTCGAAAAAGGGGTTCCCGTGCATGGTGTTGGCATGCAAGGACATTGGAACTTATATGGTCCCTCAATCAAAGAGATTCAAGCAGCAATTGAAGCATACGCATCATTGGGATTGCGTATAGAAGTGACTGAGTTGGATCTCTCTGTGTTTAACTGGAATGATCGGAGAACCGATTTGCTTGAACCGACAAAGGAAATGTTGGAACTGCAAGCAAATCGTTATGAGAAGATCTTCTCTTTGTTTCGTTCATATAAGGACGTCATTGATTCAGTTACCTTTTGGGGTGCTGCTGATGATTATACATGGTTAAACGATTTCCCCGTTCAAGAGGAAAAATTGGCCGTTCTTATTTGATGAAAGATTTCAGCCAAAAGAAAGTTATACAAGAGTCATAAATTTTAGTCGAATGGAGCGATTGTTAGATGGCGTATGATGTAGGTTGGCTCCCAAGCTTAAAGAACACCAAGGAGCCACGTGCTCTGTTTGTGCACTTACCTGGAAGGAAAAAGGAGGCTGTTGAAAAGCTTCTAAGAACATACATGGTCCACTTATTTGAAGAGCTTAAAGTAGAACGAAACGACAGTATCAATGCTGAATTAACAATTGCAACCTTTGAAGACCTTGATGAATCTCCCCTTGCCGACTTAGGAGAAGAAGGATTCCAAATTGAAACAAGTGACAACCATACAACAATAAAAGGTGAGACCGAACGCGGGCTTGTTTATGGCATATTTTATCTAATGAAGCAATTGCAGCTAGGAAACAAGTTGCATACAATTGATGTTTTTGAACGACCCGCATCGCCAATCCGGATGATTAATCACTGGGACAACATGGACGGGACGGTTGAACGTGGTTACGCGGGCAGGTCGCTGTTTTTTGAAGACAATGCCTTCATCTATGATGAGAAACGAATCACTGCTTATGCAGAATTGCTTGCTTCTGTTGGAATTAATGCACTTACGATGAATAATGTGAACGTCCATGAAGTAGAAACTTATTTAATTGATGAATCCTTGTTGCCTGATGTTGCAAAACATGCAGCTATATTCAAGAAATATGGCATTTCTCTTTACTTATCAATAAACTATGCTAGTCCAATCGTCCTTGGGAAATTAGATAGCGCTGATCCACTTGATAAGGCGGTTATATCTTGGTGGAAGAAACAAGCGGAAATCATTTATCGCCATGTACCAGAATTAGGCGGCTTTGTTGTGAAAGCGGATTCAGAACACCGTCCAGGTCCGTTTACGTATGGACGAACCCATGCTGACGGGGCCAACATGTTGCAGAAGCGATTAAACCATTTGGAGGAACTGTTTTCTGGCGTTGTTTCGTTTATGACTGTCTGCAAGACTGGCGAGATCGTACAACCGATCGAGCGAGAGCGGCATATGATCATTTCGCTAAATTGGATGGTCAATTCGCGGAAAATGTCATCCTACAAATCAAAAGTGGGCCAATGGATTTCCAAGTGCGAGAACCGGTTACACCATTGTTTGGCGCATTAAAACAGACAAATCACGTAATCGAATTTCAGATTGCCCAGGAATATACAGGTCAACAAATTGATGTTTGTTTCTTGCCTCCGATGTGGCAAGAGATTCTTGAATTTGATACACATGCAAAAGGAGAAGGCACAACAGTCGCTAAGATTGTGACAGGAAACGTTTATAAGCCTCAGCGAATGGGCATGACGGCCGTTGTTAACACAGGGCGAGATTCAAACTGGACGGGGCATACGTTTGCGCAGGCGAATTTGTATGGGTATGGAGTGATGGCTTGGGATCCCGAAGCAGATGTTAAAGCAATCATTAGTGAGTGGACAAAACAAACATTTACCGAAGTACCGGAGAAGACCATACAATTCATTGAGAGAGTACTTGGAGAATCATGGGGAGTCTATGAATCTTACACTGCTCCACTTGGCGTTGGTTGGATGGTTAATACTGGCCATCATTACGGTCCTGATATAAATGGCTATGAGTATTCGCCTTGGGGTACATACCATTTCTCTGATCGAGAAGGGATGGGGGTGGATCGTACCGATAGTGGCAGCGGTTATTATCGCCAATATGAGCCAGAAGTTCAAACGATTTATGGCGAGCGAGAATCTTGTCCAGACGAACTCTTGTTGTTCTTTCACCACGTTCCGTATCGCCATCGCTTAAAAAGTGGAAAAACGGTGATTCAGCACATTTATGATAGTCATTTTGCAGGTGTAGAGAAAGTGGAGCAATGGGTAAATGAATGGGACATTCATAAAGAGACTGTTCCGAAACAACAGGCAGACCATATTGAGGCAAAATTTGGCGCACAAGTAACAAATGCAAGAGAATGGCGCGACCGAATTAATACGTATTATTACCGCATGTCTGGGATAGAAGATTCAAAAGGACGGACGATTTATAAGTAAGCATGTGCGTGTATACAAGATATATATTGAAAATAAGCCAAGTGTATAAAGCGCTTGGCTTATTTTTATGGGAGAGCTATTTTTTAAAAGTGACACATTTTTTGTGAAGACTATTTATTGACTTTACGAAGGTGATCCTCTCTTTGTGTTATGATAAGAATAATCAGAAAAATCATCTTATTAGGGAATGATGAAATGGAACTTGCTAGATGGGATTTAAGCGGTTTATGTGGAGGGTTAGAAGAAAAAGCTAGAAACAAGTTTATTGAGCAAATACAAAGAGATTTGATTCAACTAGAAACAAAAGCGAGCAAGGTAAGCTTAAGTAATGACGAACTTCATTTAGTTTCTAAGGCAATTGCAGATATTGAAGCACTTGAGTCCCTTTATTATTGCATGGCGACCGAAGCAATAGATGAAGTGGAATTAACATGGCTTATTAATCAGCTTACTTTGTTAAAGGGAAAAGTGAAAGAGATTGTTGCTAGTCAACAAGTACATGCAACAATATTAACAGAAAGGCAATTGAACGATTGGTTAGGAACAGTAGATAAACAATTTGTTGGGGGGCTTCACAAGGTGGTTCGAGACGTGGAGATGACTGGAGAAGATCCGTTGTTTCGTTTAGTGAAAGAAACAACATCTTCAATGGAACAATTAGCAATTAAGTTGCGGAAGCGTCTAACGGTTGAGCTTTGCGAGGGGAATGAAACAAAGAGAGTGCCATTTTCACAAGCTAATAAGATGGCGAATAAGGAGGTCAATGAAAACAAGAGCATGGAGATTCTTGAGCAAATGAAAGAAATGCTTAAAAAAGAATCTCCGTTATTCGCACATGTTTATAATCAGATTGTCGGTGCGCGATTAGCAGAATATGAACGCAAGGGTATTCATTATATGGATGAATCTTTAGAGAAGAATGGTTTGTCTAAACAAGCACTCAAAACAATGTGGAAAGCTGTAGATCAATACAAAAATTCTTTGACATGTTATTTAGACTGGAAGAAGGAAGAGGGGGGCGAGAAGCAACTCACTTGGCAAAGTTTAACGACTGCTGGAAAACAAGTGATAGAAAACATTCCATTTGCTGATGCTGTCGATATGGTTGCTCGGTCACTTAAGGGGATTGATTCGCGCATGTCTGATTTTGTCTATCATGCGATTGAAAACGGATGGGTTGATGCACAGCCACGAGAGTCTAAAGCGTCGGGTGGTTTTTGTGCACCATTTCTACCAATGGGTGAATCAAGAATTTCAATTGTTTACGAAGGTACAATAGGATGTGTACGCAAGCTTGCTCATGAGCTTGGTCACGCATGGCATTTTAAACAAATGTCTATACTTCCGACCTTGCAATTTTCTGAAGAAACATTTGAAATGTCATTGGCTGAAACGTCAGCGTTGTTTTTTGAAACGGTATTAATTGAAGAAGTCATAGCGAGTGAAGTAAATGAGGCAAATATAAAATCTTTGCTTGAATGGAAGATTGAGCAAAGCATCCATTACTTAATGAACATTCGATCTGCATATTTATTTGAAGATGAATGTTATCAAAGAAGAACTGCTGGACCATTAACAGCTACACAATTAGAACAAATCGCACTTGATTGTCAAAGAGTGGCGTATGGGAATAAATTAGATGAATATGAACCGTATAAATGGATTAAGTATGGTCATTTCTATCACTCGGATGTCCCTTTTTATAACTACCCTTATTCACTTGGTTTTCTGTTAAGTAATGGCTTATTGGAATTAGCGCATACGGATGCTCAATTCTCAAGTAAGTTCCAACGTTTTCTAAGTGAAACGGGGACGCTTCCCGTTGAACAATTAGTAGCCATACATATGCAAGAAAAGTTGTCAGAACCTGCTTTTTGGAAAGCTTCGATGGAAAACGTTGTGGCAGATATTAATCGCTTCTTCACTATTCATGAGTTGCGCTCTACTCCTAAAGAATGAAAGAAGAATCGACCAAACTATGGACGACTGAATCTCATGCCGGCGATATGCTGGTGTGAGAGGAGGCGAAGAGAATGATTGATTTATTAAAGCGGTGGGTTTCTTTTATTTTTGGAAACAAAGACGTGTTTTATCAAGAAACGATGCAGCGAGTCGAACGAACAGAAGTATCGTATTATCAGGAATGCAGATGTAGATAAAGGGGAGGCAGCAGTTCAAGGTGAACTTGCTGTTTCAAATTTTGTCTGCAAAGTCCCGTAAAAACGAGACCGTAGCCGAGTTTATTTACTGATAAGTGAGATTGCGTTGTTTTTCCCGTTTTGTCTCCGCTCCCGGCACACACTTCGCTTTCCGCAGGCGACGGATGAGCCTCACAGCTACGCTGCGTGTCTCATCTTTAAATTCGTTTACCAATTCCTTTTTTGTAGAGTTTTTTCTCTCGTTTAAAGTTTCATTTATAAAAGAAGAAAAACCAGGCAAATAACCTGGTTTTTAATGAAGACAAACACTTGAGTCAGTTCGCTCACATGCTGATGAATCCATGTTCTGTATTCTCCAATTACAAGGCATATAAATGTTTTAATTCAACTTGCGTTGATTTGTTTTTTTGCGATGCTTGTTTCTGGGACCATCGCAAGTAAGACGATACCGATAATAAATAAGATAACAAGGCTAAACACACCTGCGTTCGTATTGCCAGTAAGTTGTGCAGTAATACCGAGTAGCAAAGGTCCCATAATTGCAGCAAACTTGCCGAATACATTATAAAAACCAAAAAACTCATTTGATTTATGTTTTGGAATTAGCTTAGCAAAGTAGGAGCGGCTTAACGCTTGAATGCCTCCTTGAGAAGTAGCAACAAGCATTGCCAATACCCAAAAGTCAAACGTTGTTCTTAAAAAGAATGCATAAATGCAGACAACGATATAAACACAAATACCAACATAAAGCATTTTTTTGCCTGTGAATCGTTGTGCTAGACGTCCATATAAAATGGAAAATGGAGCGGCAACAATTTGTGTAACGAATAGGACGATAAGAAGGTCGGTAGCGCCGATGCCTAAGTCGCTCCCGTACGCAGTCGACATTTTGATAATCGTACCAACACCATCAATGTAAAAGAAGTAAGCAAGCAAGAAAAGAAAGAGTGCTCGGTATTGTCGAATTTCTTTAAATGTTTGACCAAGTCGCTTAAAGCTCGTGGAGATTGGATTTGGAACTCGTTCAATATAGTAGCGTTGTTTCACATGTTTAAAAAGTGGAATCGTAAAAAGTCCCCACCATAGTGCTGTGATCAAAAAGCAATTTTACTAGCGGCACCAAATGAAAGTGGAATAATCTCCATTTGTGCTAACACGATAATGGCTATACTAATTAGAAATGGAATACAGCTGCCGATATAGCCAATTCCATATCCTCGTGCTGACACATCATGCATATTCTCTTCTTTTGACACATCAACTAAAAATGCATCATAAAACACATTTGCTCCTGCGAATCCGACTGCAGTGATCGTGTAAAGGACAAGTAAAATGAGCCAGTTATCTCCTGGCACAAATGCCATCATAGCAGTAGATCCAACGCCTATGGCAAAAAAGAAAGCAAAAAAACGTTTCTTTAGCCTTTATAATCGGCAATTGTTCCGAGTATGGGGCTAAGCATTGCTAAGATAAATGTAGCAATCGCAATCGTGTAGCCAAGATAGGCAGTTGAATCGACGTCGCTAATACCTGCATCTGATGCCATTGCTTTGAAGAAAAGTGGAAACACAGCGGTTGTTACGATAATAGAGTAGGCAGAATTTGCCAGTCGTATAACATCCAACTATTTTCTTCTTTTGTGAAACGTTTCTTTCCCAATATGTTTTCCCCCTAAAAAATCATGCTTCATTGTCTAGACTTCTTCCTTTGTTGATTTGTAAAACATAGGAGGTTTAGTGGAAGTGAGTCCGTCTTTCATTGTATGTGTCATTTGTAATGTTAAGATTAAGTACAAGTAAAGAAATATTCGGTATACTATAGATAAAAACCTTCTAAGGTTGGGATTCAATGACGCAAAAAGCGTATGGTTACATAACAAGGATGAATCAAGGAGAAAAACAGCTACTTGTGTTTCAACATTCGGTGAAAGAAGCAGGTATACAAATTCCAAAAGGAACAGTTGAAACAGGAGAATCTGCTTATGAAGCAGTTATCAGGGAGATGGAGGAGGAGACAGGGTTAACAGAGTTTCTATCTGTTAAGAAAGTTGCAGAAGACTGTTGGAAAGCGGATGATGGTTCCATACATGAACGTTTCTTTTATGAAATGCAGATAGATAAGACCGAAGAGGAATGGACAGTTTCTCCTACTGGAGGTGGGGAGGAAGAAGGGATAACCTTTTCTTATTTCTGGATTTTTTCTGCCGATGAAGTAGAATTGGCAAGAGGGCATGGGGATTATATAAATCGAGTGTTAAGTAAATAAACGAGAAAAAAAGAGTTGACTTCTTAGAAAAAGGATTGAGAAAGAGATATTTAAGTTACTAATTCAGATTGATATAAATAAAAGAACCCAACGAGAAAAACTCATTGGGTTCTTTGTGTTGTTATTTCATTTTTGTATTTTGCTCTTTCAGCAACTTTCGAGCTGTTTGTGGTGCTAGCCAAAGTGTCGGAAGCATAACAAGGGATACAGGGACTGCTGTTAGTACAATGAAGGACTGGAGCGAGTCGATGCTGCCCTCGCCTAAGAATAGCAGGACAGAAGCAACGGCACCAAAGATGAGTGCCCAAAATATACGAATACCTCTTGGTGGCGTGTTTTGTCCAGTAAGAATCATGGAAATTGAATAAGCAATTGTGTCAGCAGTTGTTGCCACGAAGACACATGTGACCAATAGAAAGGCGATCACAAACAATGTGCCAAGTGGAAGCTGTGAAACAATTGTAAACACAGACGCAGGTAATCCCCCTTCAAAAAGGGGTTCACTTACAGAACCTGGGTTGTTTATTTCAAATGATAGCCCGGTTCCACCGACAACAGTAAACCAGAAATTGGTAACGATTGGGGCAATGATTATGACAGACAGGAACAATTCGCGAATCGTTCGACCATCAGAGATCCGACTAATAAAGATCGCCATAATTGGACCAAATCCAATAAACCAAGCCCAGAAGAAAATGGTCCAGCCGGATAGCCAGCCTTCGTCACCTCTGTATGTGCTCATTGGTAAGAAGTTTTGCAAGTAAGAACCAAAACTGCTAATAAAGTTATCAATGACGAAGCGAGCTGGTCCAAGGAAAAGAATTGCAATTGCTAATACAAGCGTGAAGATTACATTAAAGCGACTTAACCACTGAATTCCTTGGTGCACACCTGTTGCTGCGGATACCGCGGAAATTCCAACGAGAATAAAAATCATAGATAGCTGTGTTGCAAATGTGTCTGGCAATCCGAATACTAAATTCAAGCCATAGCCGGCTTGTAAGCCTAAGAAACCAATCGGACCGATCGTACCTGCACACGCAGCTAAAATTGAGACAATATCTACTGTCGTGCCTAGTACACTTTTTTTCATAATGCGTTCACCGAAAATTGGGTAGAGCAAAGTGCGCGGCTTTAGCGGTTGCCCTTTTTTCTTCGCGTACATGAGAACAACAACGCCAAGAGTACCAATCATGCTCCATGCTAGGAAACCCCAGTGTAAAAAGCCTGTTGATAAACCAGCTTGGATCGCTGTTGCTGTTGCGCCACTTTCTTCAAAGAATGGCGGTGTGTCTAAGTAGTGGTACATTGGTTCCGCTGCTGCCCAGAAAACCCCTCCACCAGCTAGGAGAGTTGTCATAAGCATCGCTAACCACTTAAAACGAGAGATTTGTGGTTTGTCTGTATCTCCGAGCCGGACTGTTCCTAGTTCAGTAAAGCTCATTGCAACAGCAACGAATAAGGTAACAAGCATAAGTACTTGCCAAAAAGCTCCAAAGTAGCTTGATGACCAAGCAAAGCCTGTATTAATTAATGACCCAACAGCATCTGCATTAATCAAAGAGGCAATTACAAATAGAAGCAATATCCCTCCACTGATCGCAAATGTGGGCCAATCGAGTTTTGTATGTTTCAATGAGATCCTCCTAATAATCATTCATAAGTTTCGAATCATAGCATGTTCATCTCTGGACGACAAGGGAAAATTGCTCAATCTTGAAAAGACAGTCTATTCTATTTTGTGGCACGGAAGAAAAACTTATCCAACCTTTATTCATTTGCTTAAAGTATTTTTTGTTTGACGATTATAGACTTGTCAATTACACTAATGAAAACATTAATTCATATCATATAACTAGGTTTTATAGGAATAGGGGGGATGGGTTGTGCAAGTTCAACTTAAACATATTGAAAAGTCATTTCAAAAAAATAAAAGTGAAATACTACACGTCTTAAGCGATATTGATTTAACCATTAACCAAGGCGACTTTGTCTCGCTTCTAGGTCCTTCTGGTTGTGGGAAATCAACAATTCTAAACTTAATTGCTGGACTTGACCAGCCTTCTAGTGGAGAAGTCGTCGTCAATGGTCAAACAATTAAAAAACCAGGGAATGATCGAGTAGTCGTTTTTCAAGAGGCTGGGTTGTTTCCTTGGATGAATGTGCTGGAAAATGTGACGTATGGCTTAAAATTAAAAGGTTATTCAAATAAAGAAAGTTCAGACAAGGCAATGGAAGGCTTGCGGATGGTTCACCTTGGTAATTTCACGAAAGCGTATCCGCACGAACTTTCTGGTGGAATGAAGCAGCGAGTGGCGATTGCAAGAGCACTCGTCATGGACCCAGACATTTTATTGATGGATGAACCTTTTGCTGCTTTAGATGAACAAACCCGGATGGTCCTTCATAAAGAATTGCTTGAAATTTGGGCAAATACAGGCAAAACCATTTTGTTTATCACACATAATATCCGCGAGGCTGTTATGCTTTCAAACCGGATTGTTTTAATGGGAACTCGTCCCGGACGAGTAAAGAGAGAATTTCCTGTACGTGCGGCTTTACCTCGTGATTCTTCCGATAGCAATTTGGTTGATTTAGAGAGAAGAATTCTTGCTGAACTTGAAGAAGAAATGGAAAAAGTATTGAAGGAGGAGTTTGGTGATGGTTACAGCTATAAGACGGATCGTGTTCATCGCGATGATCGTGGCCACTTGGGAGATCATATCTAAAGTTGGACCATTTCCGACATTCTTATTTCCGCCTCTACTCATTCCAAATGACCCTGGTGGTATAACCGTAATAAGTACATTAATTAATGGATTACTATCTGGTCAAATTTTACAAGCAACCGGAGTAACATTAGGGCGCTTACTCATTGGTTTTGCGATAGCCATTACACTGGGTCTTATTCTTGGTTATTTAATAGCTCGTTACAAACTTGTTGATGATACTCTCGGTTTTTTAGTTACTGCACTGCAATCGATTCCAAGCATCGTTTGGTTTCCTCTAGCAATTGTTTGGTTTGGACTTGGGAATGCAGCAATTTTATTTATCGTTACAATTGGGGCAACATGGACAATGACTGTTAGTGCAAGCACTGGATTTAAAAATGTGCCTAGTCTCTATATGAACGTCGCGAAAACGCTTGGTTCAAGTGGAGGGCATTTGGCGCGAACGGTAATCTTGCCAGCTTCAGTGCCACACTTAATATCAGGCTTGCGTATGGCATGGGCATTTGCGTGGCGCGCTATTATGGCAGGTGAACTTCTAGGTGCTTCTGGAGGTTTGGGCTATTTGCTAAGCATGGGGCGCTCCCTTCAACAAATGGATTTGGTTTTGTCAATTATGATTATTATCGGTGTTGTCGGCACGATTGTAGACAATCTTGTATTCTTGCGGATGGAGCGTACGGTTCAAAAACGTTGGGGTTTAAAACCTGGCTTAAATTAAAGAGATAAAGGGAGAGAAATGAATATGAAAGCATCATTAAAAGCAGGAATAGCCGCAATTAGCACAGGGGCAGTACTCGCGGCCTGTGGTGGAGGATCGACAGAGGGAGAAGTACGAATTGCTTACTTTCCGAATTTAACGCATATCGCAACAATTGTCGCGCTTGAAAATGATTATTTTACTGAAGAGTTTGGTGACGAAGCAACATTTACAACGATGACTGTGCCAGATGGTGGTGCTTTTATGGAAGCAATGTCGTCAAATGAAATTGATATCGGTACAGTAGGCCCTGGACCAGCGATGAATATATACACGCAAGAACCAGCACATTCAATTGTAGCAGGGGCAGTTAATGGTGGTGCTGTTCTTATGGCAAGAGATGGTGCTGGAATAGAGTCAGTAGAGGACTTAGCAGGTGAGAGTGTAGCTATTCCAACAATTGGTTCAACACAGGACTTAATGTTGCGAAAAGCTCTTGCTGATGCTGGTGTTGAGGCGGATGATGTGAACTTAGTGCCACAGGCTCCAGCAGATACGTCAACATTATTTATGCAAGAAGATGTAGCTGCTGCTGCAACTCAGGAACCGTGGGGGAGTTTTCTAGCAGACAATTTAGACGCAACTTTCTTACTTGATGCAGATGAGTTTGCTTGGGGGGAACAGTCGACAAATACCGTTGTTACCGCGTCCCATGATTTTATTGAAGTAAATGAAGAGTTAACGCGTGCTTACTTACGTGCACATACTCGAGCAGTGGAATTTGTTCAAGAGAATCCAGATGAAGCAGCAGAGCTTTTTGTTGCTCATATTGAAGCAGAAACAGGGAATGAACTTGATTTAGATGAGATTAAACAATCAATGGAACGGTTATTCCCGACGGTGGATGTAAATGAGCAAGTATTAAATGAAATGGCAGAAATTAGCATGGAGCTGGTCAAATGAGATCAACTGATATTGATGGACTAGTTGATTTGCAATACTTGGATTAAGCGGATCTCCGTCTGCTACGGACTGTAGACAAACACCTCAGAGATCGGGACTAACCCCATAAAGTGAGACAAATAAAAACACCTTTAAGTTAAATTCAGTTATTGTAAACCTAATGAAAACTTGGAGGTGTTTTTTCTATGGCTACAAGGCATTCACGTCGCTTTTAACGGGCGACGGATGTTGCCTTTCTCGTTTTTACGAGACTTTGTCGAGAAGCTTTAAAGTAGCTCTTCGCTCTTTTATGAAACGATTTTGTTCATTTATCGTATAGATAGGATATGGAATGAACGAGAGGTGGCGCTGTTTTAATGAATTATATTGAGTTTAATCCTCCGAAAGTAAAGGCATCAACACTTGAGAAATGCTTCCATCTTGCTTGTTTTATCTTGTTGGTTGTTCAGTGGTTCTACTTTATTTATTTAATACCAATCATTCCGCAAGAAGTACCTATTCATTCGTCTTCATTTAGTGGAGGAGATTATTCGTATGGGCCGAAATGGACAATAATCATTTTGCCGATTCTGCCACTGTCATGGCGATAGCGATGTTTGGAGTGCGATTTGCAGTTAGAATGATGAATTTTCCCGTCCAAGTAACAGAGGCAAATGCTGCTTTGCTTATCCAATTGTGTCGAGATTTTATTGCTCAAATGAATCTCACTATAGTTGCTTTGTTTTTTGCTATCTTAATAGATTTTAGCCTTGTTGCAACGGATCAACAAATCGAGGGATTTTGGGTAGTTCCAGTAGGTATCCTAGTCTGGCTTTTTGTAGTAATGATTTATTACATGATCGTTATGCGAAAAAGAGGAAAAGAACAGGTTGAGAAATGAGAAATCTGCATAAAAGAGGCAGGTTTTTTCTTTTTGTCGCATAGATTGGTCTATATGAACAGCGTGGAGCAGAAAGGTTGTGCGTATGAAAGGCATAATCTTAGCCGGAGGTAGTGGCACAAGGTTATATCCAATTACCCATGCAATATCGAAACAGCTTTTGCCAATTTATGATAAACCGATGATTTATTACACACTTTCGTTGTTGATGTTGACAGGAATAAAAGAGTTCTTAATTATTTCAACACCAGAAGATGCGGATAGATACGAACAAGTGCTTGGGGATGGGCAAGACCTTGGTATAAGTCTGGAATATGCGGTTCAGCCAGAGCCAGGTGGGTTAGCGCAAGCATTTATCATTGGAGAGACGTTTATTGGCAAGAGTGATGTAGCTCTTATTTTAGGTGATAATCTTTTTTATGGACACGGGTTACCTGAATTGCTCATACGATCAATCCAAGCAAACAAAGGGGCAACCGTGTTTGGTTATTACGTAAAAGACCCAGAACGGTTTGGTGTTGTTGATTTTGATGAAAGTGGAAAAGTGCGTTCAATAGAAGAAAAACCAACACAACCGAAGTCAAACTATGCGGTTACGGGGCTTTATTTTTATGATAACAGAGTCGTTGAAATAGCAAAACAACTGCGACCATCTGACCGTGGAGAACTTGAAATTACTGATGTCAATAAAGCATATTTGCAACTTGGGTGTCTTCACGTCGAGCGCCTTGGTAGAGGGATTGCTTGGCTTGACACGGGAACTCATGAGTCATTACTTGAAGCATCTCATTTTGTACAGACGATTGAAAAGCGACAAAGCTTAAAAATTGCTTGTATAGAAGAGATTGCTTATCGGATGGGCTATATATCCAAAGAGAAGCTAGTGGAACTTGCTCAGCCTCTCAAAAAAAATGAATACGGAAAATATTTGCTCAGCATTGCTAAGCGAGGGGGAAATTAATGTGGAAATTATACAAACAAACCTTAAAGACGTTGTATTGATTGAACCAAATGTGTATGCAGATGATCGCGGCTATTTTTTAGAAACGTATAATAAAGAGACATTAGCAAAGCTTGGGCTGAATGATGATTTTGTGCAAGATAATCAGTCTTTATCTAAAGCAGCCGGTACGCTCCGGGGACTGCATTACCAGCTGGTTCCGGATGCCCAAACAAAGATTGTTCGTTGTGTCCAAGGTGCGATTTATGATGTTGCTGTTGATATTCGGAAAGAGTCCCCAACCTACAAGCAATGGGTTGGCGTCATATTAAATGCCCATAATCAACGACAACTCGTTGTGCCAAAAGGATTTGCCCATGGATTTTGTACACTTGTTCCAGATACGCTTGTCGCATATAAAGTTGACCATTCCTATTCCCCGCAAAACGATCGCGGCATTCGCTGGAATGATCCGACATTTGCAATTGATTGGCCGTGCAGTAATCCGGTTCTTTCAAAAAAAGATCGATCACACCCGTTATTCCATGAAGCAGACATGAATTTTTAATTGGGGGTAAAAGATGAACGTGCTTATTACTGGTGGCGCTGGTTTCATCGGCAGTGCCTTTGTCCGCTATATGACTAACCGCCACCCTGAAGATCATTTAGTTGTATATGATAAGCTCACTTATGCGGGCAATCTTGATAATTTAAAACAAGTGCAAGATTATACTTTTATCCGTGGGGACGTTTGTGACCGGAGAATGGTTGAGGCCACAATGCACACTTACGAGATTGACGCGATAGTCCACTTTGCTGCGGAATCTCATGTTGATCGAAGCATTGAGCATTCAGGCATATTTGTTCAAACAAATGTTGTCGGAACTCAAACGTTGCTTGAGGCGGCAAAAGTGGTTGGTGTAAAGAAGTATATCCAGATTTCAACCGACGAAGTGTATGGGACGCTTGGTCCAACAGGTTATTTTACAGAAGAAACGCCCCTTGCTCCAAACAGCCCATATTCTGCGAGCAAAGCGGCCGCTGATTTGCTTGCACGTGCTTATTATGAGACCTATGGAATGGATGTCATAATTACGAGATGTTCGAACAATTATGGTCCTTATCACTTTCCAGAGAAGCTCATTCCACTTATGATTACAAATGCCTTGCAAAATAAGCCATTGCCAGTTTACGGTGACGGGCAAAATGTAAGAGATTGGCTTCATGTTACTGATCATTGCAAGGCAATTGATCTAGTACTAAGGAAAGGGAAGCCAGGCGAGGTTTATAACATTGGCGGTCACAATGAACATACAAATATTGATATTGTCCAGCGTATTGTCCAAACATTAGGTGTATCAGAGGATTTAATCCATTTTGTTGGGGATCGTCTTGGCCATGATCGTCGTTATGCAATTGATTCCAAAAAAATAGAGAACGAATTAGGGTGGAAGCCAGATTATACGTTTAAACAAGGCATCGTTGAAACAATTGATTGGTATATTCAAGAAAAAGAATGGTGGCAGCGCGTGTTAACAGGAGATTATCGCCAGGTGGACCAATGAAAGTACTTGTGACAGGAGCAAAAGGACAACTTGGATCTGCTGCAGTGAGACATTGTTTAAAATCAGGACTTACTGTTGTAGCTGTTGGGCGACAAGGGTTAGATATTGTTGATGAGCGGAAAGTGGCTGAGACAATCGCCGCAGAGAAACCGGACGTTATTATTCATTGCGCAGCTTATACAAACGTGGATCAAGCAGAAGCAGAACCAACTGAAGCTTTTAAAGTGAATGTAGTTGGTACGCGCAATCTTGTTTCTGCCGCACGAATCATAGGTGCCAAGTTTGTCTATGTAAGCACTGATTATGTTTTTGATGGCACCGCAAGAAAGCCGTTAGATGAAGAACAAACAACATCCCCCTTGGGGTATATGGACAATCAAACTAGCTGGTGAAACGGCAGTTAGAGAGCTTCATAAGTGCTTTTATATTGTGCGAACTTCTTGGGTTTATGGACATCAAGGATCAAATTTCGTGAAGACCATGCTTAAACTTAGTAAAACGAAAAATCAACTAAAGGTAGTCGCTGATCAAATTGGGTCCCCTACATATGCAGAGGATCTTGCAAGAACAATCGTTGAGCTTATAAATACTGAACATTATGGTACGTACCATGTTTCAAACAGCGGCTCATGCAGTTGGTATGAGTTTGCAAAGAAAATATTTGAACTTGCTGGGCAAGAAGTAAGTGTGCATCAATGTACAACAACTGAATTTCCAAGACCTGCTCAAAGACCTGCGTATTCTGTTTTTGAGCACCGAGCATTAAAAGAGAATGGATTTAAGCCGATGCGGTCGTGGCAAGAAGCACTTGCCACCTATTTTGAAGTTGAAAAGAGGAGGCATTCTCCTGAATAATGGGGATTGTCTTTTTCTTTGTTAAATATATTTCCTTTTTCATAACGAAAGAGGCAAACTATCCGTATAATGGAAGTACAAAGTAAAAATAAGGGGAAGTGAATGGATGGTGCGGTTGTTTAAAATAGGAATGATGTTTTTTTTGCTTGGACTTGCTGTGTTTTTGATCGCCCATTCTAGTTCAACCTCATACGCAAATCAAGACATCAGGGGACTATTATCTAGGGTGCCTCTTTCATGGCTTGAACGAACTTCTATAGCGGACATATCATTTACATATGGAGGACGCCAAATCGGTATTGCTCACTCTAGTGTAGAATCCTTTATTGAATTCTTTTTACGAAAAGCGGCTCACTTCTTTTCATTTATGGTGATTGGCGTTCTTAGTTGTCGATTGCTTGCTTACTTTTTCCGTTTGCACGTTACGATGATCGGTTCTGTAATGATTGTGTTTCTATATGCTGTATTTGATGAGTACAGGCAGTCACTTGTCCCAGATCGGACGCCTCTAATAGAGGACGTCATACTCGATACAATGGGGGGACTTGTAGGTATTTTGGCTGTCAGTTTATGGGTTATTTTTAAGCGGAAAAGACAGCCTCAACAGATTAATCAGTTTGAAGCAACGACGAGAATGGAGCGACGGCAGTTAGGACAGAAATAACGTAAAAACAAGCAAGCTTTTACGCTTGCCTGTCAAATTGGACGGCTTGTTCGTATGATGTATATAAGCGTTTTTCGCCATGGAAACGGAACATCTTGTACTGATGGAGTAAGAAACTACGTTCTGTTTCAAAGAGATTAATCGCTTCTTTTAAGCAATCAGCGCGATGATGTTCAAAGTAGTTTTCAAATTTCTTTAGTGAATACGATTTTAAATAATAGAGTGGGATTGTTGTGTGATCACGGAGTTCTTTGGTTGCTTCCTCTTTGTACTTATTTGCTTCTTCCAACGCGATTTGTGCATGGGAAGCTTTTTCATCGTAATGTCCAAAATGTCTCCAAAGTAGATTACTTCCGTGCAGCACAACAAAATAGAGGCTAATTGGGAGTACAAGAAACAACAGAAAAATGAGAATCCCTTTATACAAGGCGAAATCAAACGAAAGCAATTGATAGAGAGAAAGGAGCTGCTTGCCTCCTATAAGATGAAATAGGAATAAGTAAGGAATGATTGCTAGTGCAAAGAGTGTATTTATGTGGCGCAATTGGTAAAAACACCGAAGAGGTCCGCTTTTTAACTCGTCTATACGCTTATTGAGGTTGTCTGCTTCAGATTGGATTTCCGTAATTGTTTTGACTGCAGGCTGTAGTTTTCGAATATGAGTGAGCCACTCTTGTCGATCCATCTAATCCCACCTTCCCTTATTCTTGTCCACTTGTTTATTAGTATGAGCAGGTTCTTGTTGCAATGCCTATTACTTTAGATAAAGTTCATGTAGGACCCCTTTCTTGCATATACATGGAATGCAGCAAAACAGGAGGGGGAATGACAGTGGAAAAAACGGTTACAGTTGGACTTGTCGATGGGCTGCATGCTAAAACGGCAGCAATTTTTGTACAGAAAGCGGGACAGTATCAATCGGAGGTTCATTTGAAGAAAGGGTCTTCACTCATTAATGGCAAAAGCATTCTTGGTTTAATGAGTATCGTATTAAAACAAGGGGACGAAGTAACTTTAGTAGCCGAAGGCCTGATGGGGACGAAGCATTAACGGCTTTAACTGCGTTTTTAGAAGAGAAAGATTAAAGGAGGAGACGGTGCCTAGCATCGTTTTCAGATCGTAGACAAAATGCCTCTGAGATAAAATCTCTGAGCATTTTGGGGTTGAATCCTGAGCTCCGCGTCTGAATCCTAAGCTCCGCGTCTGAATTCTGAGCTCCGCGACTGAATCCTGAGCTCCGCGACTGAATCCTGAGCTCCGCGACTGAATCCTGAGCTCC
>BAXC01000028.1 GCA_001310375.1 Bacillus sp. JCM 19041
CGCATTAACTCTCCGCATTCTCGATGCAATCTCCACATTCAGTGTTTAAATCTCCACATTCCCGAAGCAATCTCCACATTAATCGTTTGAATCTCCACATTTTCTTCTCAAATCTCCGCATTAGTCTCTTGAATCTCCACGTTCCGCATCAAATCTCCGCATTCTCGATGTAATTTCCACATTCAGTGTTTAAATCTCCGCATTCCTCCTTCAAAACGCAAACTACCACATCTATTTGAGTGCGTTGCTCAACAAAAGTGAACATGTACACTTGTTCTGTTGTTTGGATTAATTGAATAAGGGACGGGTGTTTTAAGTCTTGATAAGCGTGTTTGGCTTTTTCTAATTGGTCGATCGCTTCAGTGGTTGACCCTTGGTAGACAAGATTTCTAGCACCTGCGTACTTCACAAACGTTTTTTCTGATCATCTATTTGCACACCAAAAGAGATGTTTCCAGAATCTTGTTCATTAAAAACGGCAAAGACGTTGTCGTATTGCTCTAACCAAGTGAAATCATGTTCCTCTTTTAGACGTAATTCCTGTCCATTAATTTTCAAATACGTAACCTCCAAATGAAACGGGAAGATATAATAATCCCAGTAGCTACGCGGAAAAAGAATGAACTGGTAATTATTGATATTGATTCTCATTATCGATGATGATAAACTTGCTTTCGTAATTGAGAATAGTAATCATTATTGGATACGGGTGATACATATGTCAAAGGATTTTATTGTTTTGAACGGCGGAACGTGTTTTGGACAAGTTTTAAAGAATGACGAAGAGTATAAGGCGATCTTTGATTTTATTGATATCTATGATTTGCCACATGTTGATTTATCAAATTATAAATGTATGGTTATTAATTGTTTTGTTGATCAAGAATTTCTGTATAAACATCGTCAGCTAATTAAGGCGTTTCTCGATAGTGGGAAAGTATTAATCTTTAGCGGGAATTTATTCTTAGATTGGTTACCAGGTGGTTCTACCTTTATTCCAAAAGAAGTTCAAAGTGTAAACGATTATAAAGTGTATATTCAGCAAGAGTCAGCTATTTTTAACGGCGTATTAGAAGAAGATATGACCTTCAAAAAAGGAGTTGCTGGATTCTTTGCTAGAGGGCATCACCCAGCTCCAGAGGGGGCTGAAGTCTTGTTAACTCTAGGGGACGGGGAGCCAATTAACTATATTGACCGAAATAGTACAAACGGGACAATTTTTGTTCATGTAGGAAATGATGTATTTCCATCATCCATGTCTGAAGAAAAGAATAAAACAACCGATCGAATTGGTCCGCAACTTATTCAATGGGTCCATGATGAATACGAACGTATTCAATTGAGAGGAGTAAGAACATGAGGAAAATAGCTGTTGTTTATGGTGGAAGTTCATTTCATCATACTACCTACAATGAACCTAAATATCGTCAATATATAGAAGAGCTTATATACTTGCCAGATTTGGCTGAAACCAGCTTAGACAAATATGATGTGATTCTTTTTCCGTCGCAATTACATATGAAACTCGTTGTTTCAGTGAAAGAAAAAATAATGGAATTTGCGAATCAGGTGGAATTGTTGTTGCATTTGGTCCTCAACCGATGGAATGGATTCCAAATCAACGATGGGAAAATCGCGTCACTAATTTCTGGTGGTGGTTAGATAAGGATGCGAAGAGCGGCATTTATTTAAAAAATGAAGAGCATGATTTATTTCAAAACTACTTAAGTTTGGCTGATGCGACCTGGCATCAACATGGTGTTTTCTGGCCACCGGAAGGAACAGATACATTAATTGCAACGGATGATGGAGGTTCAGTTCTTTATATCGATAAGGTGAGTACAAAAGGAACGTGGATTGTGATGACGTTAGATCCGGACTTTCATTTTGGATTACATTTTATGCCTGCAACTGAACGTTTCCTTGATGGATTCCTCCCTTGGTTACAACAAGGGAAAATATAAGAAATAGGTGAAAAGTACATGAAGAAGGAATTTATGCTAGTTGCAAGTGCTGCAACCTTATTATTTATGGCAGCTTGTAACCAAGTAGAAAATGAAGATTCAACGGATGTCTCTGGAGACGGTGCAGAGAAGGTGATTACGGATCAATTGGGACGTGAAGTGACGATTCCTGCTGATGTTGAGCGTGTTGTGAATGGTGGGATTCTTCCTTATTACTCCACTTGGTATGTTGCAACAAATTCAACAGAAGAAATCGTTGGGATGCACCCAAACTCGTATAATGCTGCTGAGAATTCAATTTTAGCAGAAATGTCTCCTGATGTTTTAGAGGCGGATACGTCATTTATTCAGAACGGAGAAGTCAATGTGGAGGAGCTCCTTAAAGTGAATCCTCAAGTTTATTTTGAAAATGCGACTGATGAAAAGTCAATTGAAAAATTAGCAGAAGCAGGCGTCCCTACTGTTGCTCTAAAAACGATTGATGTGGCTGAAGCGGAGCCTCTTGCTACGTTTAATAGTTGGTTAGAATTAACGGGTGAAATCACGGGTACAACAGACCGGGTCGAGCAGTTTTTAGATAAAGGTGAAGAGGTTCAATCAGAGTTAAACGAAAGGTTAGACGAAGTAGATCAGGAAGATAAACCAAAGATCTTATTTCTACATCAGCATACAGATAAAAATATTGTTGTTGCTGGAGCAAACTTTTTCGGTAATCAATGGATTCAAGCAACAGGTGGTATTGATGTTGCAGAGGATGATATAACCGGCACAAATGAAGTAAATATGGAGCAAATCTATGCTTGGAATCCAGATATGATCTACATTACAAACTTTACTGAAACCCAACCAGAAGACCTCATAAACAATACGGTTAATGGGCAAGATTGGAGCCAAGTAAAAGCTGTACAAGATGGGAATGTACATAAAGTTCCGCTTGGGATTTATCGCTGGTTCCCACCGAGCGGTGACGCTCCGTTAATGCTCAAATGGATGGCCCAAAATAATCATCCTGACCTGTTTGATTATGACATGGTTGAAGAAATTCAAAGCTATTATAGCGAATTCTACGATTACGATGTAACAGAAGAACAAGCGGATCAAATTCTCCACCCATCATCCGATGCGGCTAAGCAATAAGTAGGGACGATGATGAAAAAAAGATATATCGCATTATTGATTCTCTTGCCGTTTGTTCTCGCTTTAGTTTCATTAAGCTTAGGAAGATACGGGGTAGATATTGGACAAGTGGTAAAAATCCTACTGTCCCAGATCTTCCCGATTGAGCCAACGTGGTCAGAGATGGAAGAAACTGTCGTGATGCAAATCCGTTTACCTAGGATTATCTTAGCGATTCTTATTGGGGGTGGCCTTGCGATTGCAGGGGCATCGTTCCAAGGAATGTTTGGAAATCCGCTCGTAAGTCCAGATATTTTAGGGGTTTCTGCTGGAGCTGGGTTTGGAGCTTCATTAGGGATCTTACTAATGGGCAATGGATTTGGCGCCCAAATGACAGCTCTTGTCTTTGGTGTTCTCGCTATTGCTGTGACCTATATCATTAGTGGCGTCCAAAAAAGTGCTCCGATTTTTATGCTTGTATTAGCTGGGGTTGTTACATCTGCATTATTCCAAGCGCTCATTTCACTAACAAAGTTTGTTGCGGACCCAGAAGAAAAATTACCGGCAATTACTTATTGGCTGATGGGGAGCCTTGGTTCAGCTACTTATCAAGATCTCTATATTGGTGGACCTTTAATTCTGATGGGGATGCTTATTTTATATCTTTTAAGATGGCGAATTAATCTTCTTACGCTGCCTGATGAAGAAGCAAAATCATTAGGGATTCCAGTAACGAAATTAAAGTGGACCGTTATATTTGGAGCGACACTCATTACATCAGTCTCTGTAGCAGTTGCCGGGATTGTTGGCTGGGTTGGCTTAATTATTCCTCATATTGCCCGGATGCTTGTTGGGAATAACAATCAGCTCGTTTTGCCTGTGTCGGTTTCGATTGGAGCGTCTATTTGCTTATGGTTGATACATTGGCTCGTTCTCTTACCGCAGTAGAGATCCCATTATCAATTATTACAGCCATTATAGGAGCCCATTCTTTGCTGTTCTATTAAAGAAATCTGGAGGTGGTTGGTCGTGAAAATAGAAGTCAAAGACGGAAATTTCTATTACGGAAAACACGATAAATCCGCCAACTCACTTTATCAAACGGATATCAACTTTACCCTTCATAGCGGCGAGATCATGGCAATATTAGGTCCTAACGGAGCAGGAAAAACGACGATTTTAAAATGTATAACTGGTCTTTTAAGTTGGAAAAAGGGACAAACCTATATAGACGATGGGGCCTTGTCGAACATTCCATATAAAACAATATGGAAGAGATTTGGGTATGTTCCTCAAGCACATAAAATGGTTTTTGGTTTTACGTTAGAAGAATTAGTAATCATGGGAAGGGCGCCCTATATTTCTTCATTTGCTCAACCCTCAAAAAAAGATCGTGATGCGGCTATAAAAGCATTGGATTCAGTCGGGATTGCTCATTTGGCAAAGCGCTCCTGTAATGAAGTGAGTGGAGGGGAGCTCCAATTAGCATTAATTGCTCGTACTCTCGTTTCCGAGCCAGAAGTGCTAATACTTGATGAACCAGAGTCACATCTAGATATCAAAAAGCAAATCGTTATTTTACAGACATTAAAGAAGCTAGCGAAAGAAAAGGGAATCTCTTGTATTATCAACACACACTATCCGAACCACGCTTTTTATCTTGCGGACCGTATTTTAATGACCGCAAAGGAAAGGGATGTTTTATTCGGCGATGTGCAAGAAATTATGACAGAAACTCGAATGAAAGAGTATTTTGGTATTGAATTAAAGAAAATGAGCTATCAAGAAGAAAACTATCGAATTGAAACGATGGTCCCGTTAGATTTAGGAATAAAGCTTAACGATTATTGTTAGATCGAGCGAAGGTTTTCGTAAAAAAAGGAGCTGATCTCAAATCGTGTCGTTTGTAGGGCACTGTTGGGACAGCTCCTTCTGTTGTTCCGAGGAGGGATTGATAGAATGCCGTCATGAAGAGATATGGCTTCACGTCGGAAGTTCATACTAGCCCACTCACCTTCGCTTTGAAAAAGATCGAGTACTCGTTCCCGGTTGGTCGGTGGTTCCTCAATCCATTTCAGCAAGGTGCGAATAACCGGTTCCTTATGATGAAAGTAGTGAAGAAACACATCAGACTGCTCGTTGAGTCGTGTCGACCAAATTTGAGAACGTGCCATCACCATTGAATAGTAAGTTCGAATGAGCTTGCGAGAGAAGCTTTGTACACGTAATTTGAACTCTTCTTCTGTGGAAGCTGTTTCCAACCGAATGATTGTCCTAGAAAGAACCTCGCGAATATCTCCATTAAAACGGATGGCTATCTCTGACGTGAGCTTGTAAGGACCAAATCGTCCTCGAATATCTTCTCCGTGGACACAAACGCAAAGTTCCTTAATAAATGCCTGTTCGTAGTAATTCTCTGGGTCAACCACATAATCGTAATAGGCAACAGCGATGCCAACATCGCGAACTAAAGATTGATAGTCTTGCGACAATGCGTTTGTAAGTGTCTTTAACTCCGCCAATTCCTCTCCGCTCAATGTTCCGTTGAACATTACTAAAAGGTCCAGATCCGATTCAAGAACCACAGCTTCACCTCTTGCAACGCTGCCATATACATAAACACTGTGCAATAGATGTGGAAATAACGTTGCAAGCTTCTCAGCAGATTCTCGTATGCACGGTAAGTATGACTGATCAATCTTTCGAAACCGACGTCACTCATAATATATCCATCCCTGTCTAACCCGTATCCAGCTTGTAAATTTGCCATTGTCAAGCTCAGTCCTCTCTTTTTAGTCTATACTATATACTATTAAAATAAGCGTTCTATAAATTTTAATGATTATATCTAATTAACATTATATTCTCAATACGTAAAGGTGAGGATAGGTGTGATTATTTAGCAGTACCTAATTTTACTTAGATACAAACGGCTGACGGCGAAACAAATAGGAAGGAAAATGCAGGTTATGAATGGAATCGTTTACTAGGAGCGGTGATTGTTCCTGTGACTTTTGGGTTATTACGTTTACATGGGTTTTATACCAATATTTCTTGCGTTCCAGTGCTTTATCTCTTGGCATCATTTTAATTGATATGTAGTCTAGTACAGGAAATGATTTTAGGACGCTCTTTTTTAAACAATAGTATCGCTTTTTTATGTTGATCTGGTCGCTCATATAAATGATGGTCAATCATAAAACAAATCTACCTCAAGAGATAACAGTAGAATGGAAAAGTGAGGATGAAGCAGTAGTGACCCTAACGAGTAGAGGAAGCGAACCAGATATTGTGAAGGTAGAATTTGAATAATGGAGGGTAAACATGCCAAATACATTTCCTTCAATGAATTTTGAAATAGAAACAGAACGACTATGCTTGAATATGTGGGTAGAATCAGATGCAAGCTGGTATCGAGAACTTGTTGGAGAACGTGGAGTTGCTAAGCCATCCTATGAAGAAGCTCGAAAGAAAATTCTTTCTTTTCGAGTAAAAGCTTTGGAAAACGGTATCAGTTTACTCACTGTTCGACGGAAAGAGGAAGGAGATTTTATTGGTTATTGCGGATTAATTATTGGTCGTTCTACATTAGAAGAACCAGAAATTGCGTATGAATTGTTCCGAAGAGTCCATGGTAATGGCTATGCAACCGAAGCCGCCTCGGCTATTATGGAAGCCGCGGTTGCTACTGAACGAAGACGACTATGGTCAACTGTGCGCTCATGGAATCATGCTTCATTTCGAGTTCTTGAAAAGCTTGGTTTTTCTCGTGATCATAGTGCGTGGGACGATAAGGGAGAAATTGTTTGGAACATTCGTGATCTTAAAAGAAAAGATTAATGATAGTAACTTATCGTAATTAAAGGCCCGGTTGGGCAAAAAAACTCATAGTAGAAAAAATAGAGGATTAGAAATGAATACAAATAAACAAGCAATTCAAGCGTTAGAAGATAATGAGTATGAAAAATCAACTAACGGGCCCTCCATAGATAACGTAAGTTCTAATGAGTAAAAATAGTGAAGAGAGGTTGAGGCATGAAGGGAACAAATTGATCAAATCGTCTAAAGAGAAATCGATCCATGGTGTTTGTGGTGGAATAGCTGAGTATGTAGGTATTTCTCCTTTAGGTGTAAGGCTCATCTTCGTATTAACTCTACCCGTATCATTTATCATCTATATCATTCTCGTTAATAGTCTTCAAGACCCACCTAAAACGTTATATTGAGCTGAACATCAACACTTACAGCGCCTTCCAATACGGTGCATGAACTAGCTTGTATTGTTGACAGAAAAGCAGGGAAGGCATAAACTAAAAGCAATTAGACGAAACTGAAAAAGCCAATATTGTTATGGTGGCGACCACAACAATATTGGCGAAAACAAAGTAGTCAACCCAAAGGTTGGCGCTAGAGTGTTACAAAATAGCCCCTGTATTGAGTTGCTAGGCTCTAGGGGCTATTTGTCGTTTTTAAGAAGCAAAATCAGCGTAATCAATCCAATGATGAACATGGCTGTGCTTGATGCGACAGTGATTACTAAAGAAATTGCTTCGAATGGTGACAAGACGAACACCCCCTTTCAATCAGGAGTGTCGCCGCCCTTCGAGCCGTCTGTTTATAGTTACGATATAGTATATCACGGTTTAAATCAATGTTTACTAGATTTATAGATCGCTTTAAACAATAGTGAAACCCCTCTAGAGATCCAAAGGAGGATCTGGAAATATGTGATTTATTTTAATTATTGGTGTATTCTGTATGTACAGTTGTTTGATACAAAGGATGGGTTATGGATGAAACAAATCATCGCACTTGGTGGAGGTGGATTCTCAATGGAGCCCGAAAACCCACTTCTTGATGACTACATATTGGCACAGGCAAACGTGGAAAAACCGAAAATATGTTTTCTCCCAACAGCCAGTGGAGATTCTGCCGACTATGTCCAACGTTTTTATCATGCGTTCGAAGCAAAAGAATGTGAACCGTCCCACTTATCGCTTTTTAAACCGCCGGCGCGAGACTTGGAAGGGGTATACTCGATAAAGACATCATATATGTAGGTGGAGGCAATACGAAAAACCTTATGATCTTATGGAAAGAATGGGGTCTTGATCAGGCGTTGTTAAAAGCTTGGCAGAAGGGAATTGTTCTCACGGGCTTAAGTGCAGGGTCGATTTGTTGGTTTGAAGAAGGCGTAACCGATTCATATGGGGATCAATTGGAACCTATTAAAGGTCTTGGATTTTTAAAGGGAAGCCATTGCCCCCATTATGATGGGGAAGAGGAACGGAGACCAGCATATAGGCGACTTATTAAAGAGAAGAAAGTGAAACCAGGAATCGCTGCTGATGATGGTGTTGCGCTTCATTATATCGGTCAAAGCTTGCATAAAGTGGTGTGTTCAAGAAAGGCTGCATCGGGCTATTATGTGCACCTTGACGGTACAGAGAGTAGAGAAACAAGAGTAGAAGCTCGTTTTTTAGGAGATTGATTGTTGATCGTTACGGTAGAACTTTTCTTCGTGGAGGAAAGCTTTTTTGGATGTTGCAAAAGTTAGAAGATCGTACTTCTTCAATTGAGACACTTAGATGTAATGGTTTTCGGTGTATTTGAATTTCTTTTTGGTGATGTGAATCTGTCTCCCGCCTTGAGCCTACTAAGAACATAGTAAGCCCGCTACTTTAATGCAGCGGGCTTTCTTCCGATTTTTTAGCCATCTTTTTAATCAAGCTTCTCATCCAACAGGGACCTGAGTTCCTTTAAGTCTTCTTTTGTTAACGATTCTTCTTCTTCGATAAATTGGACAAGCATTGATTTGGTTGTTCCGCCGTAAATACGGTCGATGAAGGACTGCGTTTCAGCACGGCGACATTCTTCTTCTGTAAATAGGGGACTGAACGTATAAACCCGTTCTTCTTTGTTTGCTTTGACGACTTGTTTTTTCGTTAAACGATCAAGGAGTGTGCGGATGGTTTTTGGTTTCCAATCTGCCTCTTGGTCAAGTACGGCAATGATTTGGCTAGCCGTTTGGGGGGCGTGGTTCCAAAGGATTTTCATAACTTCCCACTCTGCTTCTGTAATGCTTGGCATGTTGTTTGTCATTCCTAGTTCCCTCCTTTGTATATGCCTTTGTCCTCCAAAATGGCATAGGTTGCTTGTGCAGCTTCGCTTCCCCATGCTTCTTCGTCATCTTGGATGTTGGTTGCGAAAAACCAGGTGTCTTCTGACGTTTCGACAAAACCGATAAACCAGCCGTTCACTGCTTCGTCGTTAATGATGCCTGTGCCTGTTTTGCCGTATAAGGTACGGTCCGTTTGTTCTGTCATTTTCATCGCGTTTTTAACCGTTTCAATTGCTTCGGTATCAAAGGCATGCTTGTTTTCAAATACGGCATTTAGCTGTTCAACTTGTTCAATCGGCGATATTTTTAATGACGATTCAAGCCAAAATGGATCGTCCGCGCCAGATACGTTTCGGTTGCCGTAGTTCAGTTGATTGACGTAGGACTGGATCGTTTCTTGTTGAACACGTTGATCCATCTCTTGGAAATACCAATTGACTGAGTAGCTCATTGCGGTCTCAAGGGTTTGGTCTTGATTCCACTCGTCATACTCGTAATGTGTCCCGTCCCAAGTCATCGCCGTCTGACCAGGTTGAATCGTGTTTGTTTCCAATCCGATCAGGGCACTGTAGATTTTATAAGTTGAATTGGGTGAAACACGCTTTGTGCTCTGTTCTTTGTTGTAAATCTCGTACTGGTCTTCATTCTGGCTATAAAGGACAAAGCTGGCATTTTTCCCATCAAAATAATCGCCTAGTTCTTCATAAACGACATGGTCCCCGTGGAACACATAGTCGTTCTCTGTTGCCGCTACCGCTGCTAAAAAAGGGATTTGGCTAACGACAAAGATGCTATCCCAACGAACAGCAATGCGCTTTTGATGCCTCTTGCTGTTGTATCTGTTTGAAACGAAACAATATGTTCAATGCGTTTCTTGATTTGCTTTTTGGCGCCACCAAATCCATTAATCAAGCCAGAAAACGATGCGTGTTCGTTCTTTTTTTCGATAAAACGGAGGATAGTCAGTCCGTATGCTTTACTACTTCTTGCGCCTAATGAATCAAGTACGGCTGCATCACAGCTCAATTCGCGATCCAGTCTCATTTCATTAAAGGCCTTCCACACAAATGGGTGGAACCAATAAATGATTTGAAAGAGGACAAAGAGATAGTTTGTTTTTGGATGGTGTTGTTTTACATGGTGCAATTCATGTAACAAAATATGCTTGATGTCTGTTTCCTCAAGCTGTTTGCCCATCTGTTGTGGGAGAACAAGGTATGTGTTGAACAAGCCATATGTTAATGGCGATTTAATCAATGGTGACTCTAACAGAATCGGCTTTGATATAGGTTGTAACTGCTCTAAACACCACTCATATTGTGTGAGAACCGCATTGCTTTCAACACGGGCTGAATGGCGTATTAGGCGGTTTAAGCGATAAGCAGAGTGAATCGTGATCCACGCAAACCAAATCATTCCTATAATCCAGACGAGAAGAAAGCCTGATTGAATCCACGTGTAATCGGCTTGGCTAACGGAAGCGCCAAAGTCCGCCATCCAATCGTTGTTTGTTGTCCCTTGCTGTAAAGCCACTGCTCCGCCGCTGCCGGAGTCCGGCGAGTCAACCGTCTGTGGGAAAAAAGAGCGTAGCCCTTGAACATGTTTAATGGGCAAAAAAGGCAGCGCTAATGCAGCCAATAATAAATACCACATTCGGTAACGCCACTTTACTGACAGTTGCTTTTGGAACATCCTGCGTATTAAAAAAATAATTCCGATCGTTACGGTCGATAAAACTAAGGATAACGCCATTTGGGAAAAGACCATTTGATATTCTCCTCATCTTATTCAAGTCATTCATTCCAGTTCCCTTATCATAGCACTTCTAAAAATAAATTGACATAACTAGATTACATTTGTAATATGGATTACAGTTGTAATCAAAAAACGAAAGAAGGTTTTGTAAATGAAAAAACAACTAATAGGATTAATTGCTGCGAGTGTGTTATTTGTCGGGGGCTGCACTGATGAGAAGCAGGCTGTCCCTTCAAACGAACAACAAGCTGAAGAAACGTTGGATGAGCGCTTATACGGGCTGGAAGAACAATACGACGCTAGACTTGGCGTGTACGCGGTGGATACAGGAAGTGGGCAGACAATCGATTATCAGTCAGAGGAACGGTTTGCTTATGCATCTACTCATAAAGCGTTAGCGGTAGGAGTGTTATTGCAACAAACATCAATGGAGGATTTGGACAAAAGGATCCATTACACAGCCGATGATTTGGTTGATTACAGCCCTATAACGGAGAAAAATGTTGAGACAGGCATGACGTTAAAAGAGATAAGCGATGCATCAATCCGTTTCAGCGACAACACAGCTGCTAACTTAATTTTTAATGAAATTGGCGGACCGGAAGGGTTTAAGACGTCCTTGCGTGCGATCGGGGATGATGTAACGGAGCCAGAAAACATCGAGCAAAAGCTCAACGATGTAAAGCCTGGTGATATACATGATACGAGCACAGCAAAAGCATTAACTGAGAGCTTACGTGCATTTGCGCTTGAAGATGTTCTTGAAGAAGAGCAGCGGACCTTGTTGGTCGAATGGCTAAAAGGCAATACGACAGGAGATGCACTCATTCGTGCCGGCGTTCCAGATGGCTGGGAAGTCGGTGACAAAACCGGATTGGCTGCTGCATACGGTACACGAAACGACATTGGCATTATTTGGCTCCAGATCGGGCGCCTATTGTGTTAGCTGTTTTATCGAGTCGAGATGAAGAAGACGCAGAAACGAATGATGAACTGATTGCAAAGGCTACTGAAGAAATTGTAAACGAACTGATTCAGTTGAATTAATGTACGCGGCAAGGGTCCCGGTGTAAATGAAAAGGTTTTGACGCTTGCAAGGAGTTTGGTATGAACCATTTAAACAAGAGATTGAATGTGCTTTTTCTAATCGTATTTTTGCTTTTTTGCCGCTTTAGTTTTAAGGCTTGGCATCGTGCAAATTGGCAAAGGGGACGAATACAAAAGTGAACTAGATTACGTAACAACACAAAAAGTGCATATAGATGCACCGCGGGGGCTGATGTATGATGCCCGTGATCGTGTTGTGGTTGACAACTCGCTTGAGTTATCTGTTACGTACACCAATCCTGGTGATCATACGGAAAAAGAGCAGTTGGAACTTGCACGTAAGCTGGCTAATATTATTCATTTTGAACTGGAGATGCCGAGCTTTCGTGATAAGCAAGAATATTATTATGCCAATCTTGAGCTCAATGAACGTAAAGCTTTGTTGGATGGTGGCGTTTTTGAGCAGGATGACAGTCGGTCTGAATATGAACGGATCATTGAACAGATTACGGAACAAATGGTGGAAGATTACTCAGCCGAAGAAGACGCGATTTACATTTTCTCGCAAATGGCGCGTGGGTCCAAAGGAGTTCCTCACCGGATTAAACAATCCATTACAGACAGAGAAGCAAATCAGTTAGCAGAACGCTTAGATAAGTTGCCCTCTATTGATATGCAACGGGATTCGAAACGTACCTATGTCTATGGGGACACCTTACGTTCATTGTTTGGCCGAGTTGGTCCGATCCAGTCAGAAGAGACTGAGGTTTATTTAACGAAAGGGTACGAACGGTCTGACCTTGTGGGAACGAGCTACTTAGAACTGGCGTATGAAAATGTACTGAAAGGCCAAAAAGGGGAACGGACGCTTACTCGACAGAGCAATGGGAATGAGCAGCAAAAAACAACGGTCAGTGAAGAAGTGGGAAGCCGGGGGAATGATCTTGTTTTAACGATTGATATGGCTTATCAACAATTACTCGATCAATCAGTCAAAAAGCATGTAGAGGAAAACCGTGGCCGTTTTGTCGAGGATGCCAGTGCCTATGCTGTTGTCATAAACGAAAACCGGGGACATTTTAGCGTTGAGTGGCTATGCCGACCCTAAAGACGGAGCGGGTGCCTTTCAGCCGTTAGGCACGGTCAACGATGCGTATGAATTTGGCTCTGCAATAAAAGGGGCTTCCGTCTTAACTGGTTTGGAATATGACGTCATCCACCCAAGTACGGTTGTTGATGATCAGCCATTGTACTTTAAAGGAACACCGGATAAAAAATCGGTTGTGCCTTATATGGGTCCGGTCGACCTGAACGCGGCCCTTGAGAGATCATCGAATGTATATATGTTTGAAATAGCGTTGCGTATGGGCGGTTACCAATACGACTATCATTCAGCGGCTAGGCAAACGTTGTTTTCAGAGGAGGTGGCAAATCAAGTATTAGATGATGCGCGTTACGTTTTTCACCAGTTTGGTCTTGGTGTAAACACCGGGATTGATTTACCTACCGAAGCCACTGGACTCGCCCAGCCAGTCAATGAGGCAGGTAACGCCCTTGATTTTATGATTGGCCAATATGATACGTATTCGACCTTGCAGGTCGCCCAGTACATTAGCACAATTGCTAACGATGGATGAGGATGCGCCCGAGAATCGTCAAAGAAATACGCGAACCTGTGACAGATAAGGAAGTTGGACATGCGGTCGTCAAACAATTTGAACCAGAGGTATTAAACCATATCGACTTGAGCCAGGAAAAACTGGAAGCTGTAAAGGCCGGGTTAAGAAGAGTGGTCACTGGCAATCGTGGCACGGCACGGACGATTAAGACTGACGTAGCAATTGCGGCTAAAACAGGTACTTCAGAATCATCAATTGTGGTTGGGGAAGGCAAGCATCGGCAAGTCTGCGAAACGAATAATTTAAGTTTTGTCGGGTACGCGCCTTATGATGATCCAGAAATCGCTTTTGCGGTTATTACCCCAGGCATGACAGTTGCTACGACTACAAGCAAAGTATCCCAGGATATTAGTGAAGATCTTGTGAATCATTATTTTAATTTAACAGGGACACGAGAAAAACCATTGCCTGATCAAATTGGGGATGACGTTGATCTTTCCTTTGATTAAATTGAATGAATGGATGAATAAACGTTTTGCTTTTAGGATGTTCATCGGAACACGCACAAAAAGAAGGTCAAACCATTGTGTGCGTGTTTCCTTGATCAAACAAGATTGGGGATAATTGTGAATAGTGAGCAGTGCTAGTTGCTGACGTCAATTGGATTCATACTTTATGATTGATGTTAATCGGATGAGTGAATGAAGTCATTCACGTTACTCGTGTGCGATCAAAAATGTGAGTTTCATCTGCGGGTTCTATCGTTCTTTTATTCTCTATCTAATAACTGATGAATTTCCTTAATAATTAATTCAGGCTGTTCAAGATGAATAAAGTGATTGTTTGTGTCGACCCAAATTTGCTCAGCATGATTGGACCATGATGTGAAGGTTTCTTGTGATTGTTTCCAACCTTCCATGGGATTCTCACTTGCTGAAAAAATAATCAATGGAATATCTTCCAAGTGATTTCCGTTGACCACTATTTGCCCATTTTTATTTAATTCTCGTCTTTCTGCCAGCATGGTTTGATTCCACATTTGATTTAGTGAAAAATCCAATGCCAAGTCATTTAGATTCTCTGGTAAATCTCTTGCCTGTATTAAGTTTTGCTTTACTGAATCAACGTGACTTAACAACCGCATAACACCTGTGGAATTTATTAATTTGGTTATATGTATGGATACCGGGACTAGATTTTCCATCTGGCTCGCATATTGAGGATGGACTCCATCAATTAGTACAATCCCGTCCACTTTTTCTGGGTATTTTTGTGCATAGTGAATGATTTCAAGAGCCGCCATAGAATGACCTACAAAAATAAAGGACTGATTGTCACTAGCTTCATCCAATACCACTTCAATTTCATCGACAATAGTTGAAATCGAACGTTCCCTGGAGGTAGGTTCAGACCAACCATAACCTGGTCTTTCATACACAATTGTTTCTGTTCGATTACTAATCTCTTCTTGCATGTGATACATATCTATATATGGTGAAGTTGTCCCATTCCCAGAGCTAAAAACAACAGTCCTATCACCGCTTCCTATTTTAAAATAATGTATTTTAGAATGATCGTAATCAATAAAATCACCTACAGGTGGGTAGTTACTCACAGAATCACGCCTAACGTTTTCGATAATAAAAGCTATTATTAGTAGTAATATAAGCACGATTAAGATAGTCGCTGTTCTTTTGACTATTCTATTTTTCAAACTCACTTGCACTCCTCGTGGTGACAAATTTGAACTCAAAGTATAGTTTAGGGTTACATATCCATATAAGTCAATTAAAATCAGTTAATTATCAATTTGCTGATTTTAATCGCAGTTTCTCTCTTCTGTTCATTTACTTACCCTTCATATATTAGGGAGTTATTAAAATACTCCTCCGTTAAATGAATAAAATCGTTTAATTGCGGTGTTTGCGATTTGTTTTTGTGTATAGCCATTTGTGTTGTTAATGTCGGCATTCGTACAGACCAGTTAAGGGCAATGAGTGATCCTGTTTTTACTTCCTCAGCGACAGTCATTTCCGGGAGAAGTGCGACTCCAATATTTGCGATTACGCATTTTTTGATTGCTTCAATGCTGATGAACTCCAATGTGTTTCTGGGAGAAACATGATGTGCGTTTACTATTTGCTCGAACATCGTGCGATAGGAACAGCCTTTTTCAGTAAACAAAATTGTTTCTTCACGTAAATCTTCAGGTAATACCGCCGATTTTGAACGCATTGGGTGAGAGGGTGCGGCAACGAGTCGTAATTTTTCTTGTAATAAGGACTTGGTTTTTAAATATGGGTTTGGTTTATTGACATCCATAATAAAAGCGAGGTCTACTTCTCCGTTCAGCAATGATTCCGTTGCCCTTTCATCAGAGTGGGCAGGTTTAAAGATTAAATTCACGAGGGGGTATTGGTCTTTAAATGATTTAAGCAGCGTAGGCAGACGGTACGTACATTGGCTTTCTTGTGCTCCGATGGTGATCGTACCCGTTTTCTCTTCAGACTGAATCATTGTTTGGGCTTCCGCTGTTAAATGAATAATTTGTTGAGCGTAACCTTTTAATTGCTGTCCAGCGTGAGTTAAGACAAGTCGTTTCCCGAGCCTTTCGAAAAGCGGGGTAGCGAGCTCTTGTTCCAGCGATTTAATATGAGCGGTGACACTTGATTGTGCATACTGAAGTTTGGCTGCTGTTTTTGTGAAGTTCAGTGTCTTGCTTGCTACTAGGAATGTATGTAGGTGTTTCAAGTCCATCTTTTTTCTCCCCTAAATCGGTTATAGTGATTGAAATCATCAGAATTATCATCTTTTGTGATTGGTCTTTTTAGTTTAATCTGAATTCAGATGAAAGACAATGAGAGAGGGGATTAAGCAATGAAAAAGCTACTGCTTATCGATGGGCATGATCGATTTAAACGGGCGCCTGGACACTTAACAACATTTATGTCCGATTTGATAAAAGAAGTGAGTACAGCTAAGTTTGAGATACAAGAAACGAAAATAATAGATGGATATGAAGTTGAGGAGGAAATAAAAAAATTCCAATGGGCAGATTTGGTTATCGTACAAACGCCGATTTATTGGTTTAGTCTGCCAGGTGTTTTGAAAAAGTATATGGATGATGTATTTATTCCGGATGTCTTTTTTAAGAAATCAAACGAGTTTGGGCGTGGCGGGTTGCTTACGCAAAAGGACTACATGCTTTCTGTTTCGTGGGGAGCAAAAGAAAACGCATTTAACGGGAGTAAGGCTGATTTTTTAGAAGGTCATTCTGAAGATGACGTGTTATTTCCAGTTCATAAAACATTCGAATACTGTGGAATGAGGAGACGACCTACCTTTTCGATTTACTCTGCAATGAAAAACCCGTCACTAACAGAGAGTGCAACCCGATTTCAAGCGCACTTTACTACTCATCTAATTTAAATAATTGGGATTGAAAACGAGCAAGAATGAGCTTTTTATAATTGGCAGAAGGTTTCTCGATATGCAATAATTCGGGAAACCTTCACTGATAAATGAAAAAAGAACACTTACTTCAAAGCGAAACGCGCTTCATTCCCCTCTAAAATGGAAAATATATAATCTGTAAATTAGTGATAATTTAAACTTTATGAACATTCCAGTATACTTACGTTATACTGCTCAACCAGAGTTCGTTTCATATGAATTCAATAGTCCAATAAAGAGACAACTACAACTGATCATTAGTGAAAAGGAGCTGGGAGAATGACACAATCGGAAATAAAACTTTCGAATGAGACATTCGTATTAAATGAGATTGAAAGGAGCGATTGGAAAGCAATCCATGCTTATTCTTCACGCAAAGAAGTGAGCACATATCAAACGTGGGGACCAAATACAGAAGAACAAACAAAGGCTTTTGTTGAGAAGATAATCGATGATGCTAGGCAACAGCCTAGAACACGGTATGTGCTTGCAGTTCGAATAAAACAAAATGGCATGCTTGTTGGAGCTGGTGAAATCAATATACGAAATACGTCAAATGGAGAAATTGCTATATCATACATCCTGATTATTGGAAACAAGGCATTGGGACAGAGGTTGCCCGCCTTTTGCTAGGATTTGGTTTTCGTACATTACGTCTACACCGCATTTACGCGACATGTGATCCGCGGAATATTGGTTCTGCGAAAGTACTAGAGAAAGTGGGTATGCAAAAAGAAGGAAGAATGAGGGAGAATCTGAAGCTGAAAGATGGTTGGAGAGATTCGTTGTTATATAGTGTATTGGAACAGGATGGGCACAAGTAAAGTGGAACAGAATGATGCAAAAGAGGAAGAGGGGAAAGAAAATCGTTATTCAATTTGATCAAGAGAGAAAGCATAGCATAGAAGGGTTTTTCATAGAGGGGCAGATAACAAGCGATGGATCTTTAGCTATATTAGAAACAAACGCTAAGGAGTTAGATTTTTTTGAACGACCTGTCATCAAGAGGGATTGGAAGCTGCGGGTGATGCGGGCGGATCGAGATGTGATGAGCGTTGAATTAAAGAATCTCCCACTTATACCAAGCCATATTGACCTGTTTTTTGATGGAACTATCCTTATTGTTCAGGGGAGATGTGTAAAAGACGGAGCGAATATTGAGAAGAATGCAAGACATTACTGTGTAGACGGTACATTACTTAATGAATTTACCTTTGGAGATGGGATTGCCGATGTGCAGATTGATGAAACAGATACAATCTGGGTCAGTTATTTTGACGAAGGCGTATTTGGTAATTTCGGTTGGGACGAGGCGCCATTAGGTATCGATGGCTTAATCGCTTTTAATCGATTGGGAAAAAGCTTTGGGGTGCAAGTGGGTACGAGATAGCTGATTGTTATGCCTTAAATGTAGAAAAAGCAGCTAACGTTTATTTTTATTATTATGATTCGTTTCGTTTAGTTCATTTATCAAATCACGAAGAAGTATTGTCATACAATGTAAAAGGCGAAGATACATTTGATCAATTTGTTATTGCTGGAAACAATATGCTTGCGGTCATTGATACATACACGATTATGCGTTATGAGATAAGAGATCGTACGATTAAACCAGAAGAAGCGGTCGATTTTTTAAATAAGGATGGCAAACGTATTCAGGGTAGGGTTTATATGCGTGGAAGAAACGTCTATATGATTACAAAAGACACGGTTTATTGGAAAGATGTACAGGACTTAGTTTAAATGTAGGGCCTGATGTAAGAGCCTAGCTGTTAATCGGTTAAACTTACAGCTGCGGTGATCATTGACTTTAACAGTTCGATTTCTACTTTTTCTAAAGATCTTCCTAGCTTCTGTTCAAAGTCAGTCGTTAACTCAAAAAGCGCTTGTTTCTCTTTTTCTGTCATAAATCCTCCTAATTGATACCCCTTTGCATATATAGTATATATTTCCTAATCGGTTTACAAGGTTAATTTTCTCTCATATGTAAAAAGTATTTTATTAGTCGTATTAATAGGGAAATCATATGAGAATGGAAATAGAAAGGAGTCTTTCTACTATTGGTTGGTCGAGAAGATAGATGATCTGTTTAATCCGATCCTTTGAGCGAATCGCTAATGACGAAAAATAGCTATTATATCCCGGGTTAAAAGAAGGGTTTCGTTAAAATATGGGGAATGAGTAATAGTAATGGACTATTTCTAAATTAGGAGGAGACAGAGGATGGAACAAGTCACACATTATTTAATGAACGTATCTTATGAGCAGACGTTGAACTTAGATTTTTGTGAGTTGTCGGTATTTACGAGAGAAGCAGAGCGTGAACCAAGTGGAGGCTTTGGGATGTTAAAGCTTAAGTTCGTCGATTGTCGGACGGAACCTGGTGACGAATATCTTGATCCAGCCATTAACCGTTGGTATGTCAACGCATTTACAGCGTATCCCCAATTGCTTTGGTATATCCAAAAGCCAGAAAGCGCGGTGTTGGCAATCTCATCCATTCTCCACTCCGATGAAGCAATCAATTTGACTTGGCTGCTTCAAAAAACGAAACAGTACGGAAAACGCTTTGTGATGGATGAGGAAGCAAAACATTTTTATGCATGGTTGAATAAAGTAACGAAGCTAGTGAATTAACCCTCACGTTCGCCTCAGAGTCTAACCTCATGTGTATACATTTGTTGTCCCTATTACTGTAATTAGTTTTTGTTGCTATTGTTTGGTCTCCTTGAAAGATTAGCGCAAAAAAGAACGAGAAGGACAATATGTGCCTTCTCGTTCTTTGCTGTTTCTTTTATTATGATTTAGCGTAATGACTCTGGAAATACGCCCAAATCAATTCCAAAAACAATTGGTACGAGGAAGTAAACGGCGAGTACTATAAGAGCGGTCGCGAATACATTTATCCAGAATCCTGCCCGCACCATTTCAATGATTTTTAATTTACCTGTACCAAAAATGATAGCGTTTGGTGGTGTACCAACTGGTAACATAAAAGCACAGTTGGCAGCCATTGCACACGGAATCATGATCGCGAGTGGGTGAATATTAATGGCCACAGCTAGTGCTGCTAATACAGGTAAAATCATTGTTGCAGTTGCCGTATTTGATGTAATTTCAGTTAACATCATAATAAGAAGTGTTGCCCCTCCGATTACAAATAACATATGCAAGCCGTCCAGAATCGTTAGTTGATCCCCAAGCCAATTTGATAACCCACTTGATTGGAAACCAGCTGCAATTGCTAAGCCTCCACCGAATAGTAACAAAACGCCCCAAGGGATATCTTTAGAGTCAGCCCAATCAAGAATACGAGCTCCAGCTTTTCCAGGGATTAAGAATAATAACATCGTTGCCATAATGGCGATCATCCCATCAGAAATTCCAGGTAATTGCATAATCAATGCGTCTTCGCCAGCCCAGAAAAACTCGCGAGAAATCCACATGAATGCGGCAAAAGTGAATACCGCTGCCACCATACCTTCTTCAAAGGAAACTTTACCTAATTTTTTACGTTCATTATATATGAGCTCTTTCCCACCTGGTAACGTTTTTATGCTCGTTTTAAATGAAACAGAGCCAAGGAAATACCATGTGAATAGTAATAAGATAATGACAACTGGTACTGCGAATAACATCCATGTACCGAATCCAAGTGATATACCAAAGATTTCATCTAATTGAGCAGCAAGGATAATGTTTGGTGGTGTCCCAATTAATGTACCGAGTCCGCCAATTGTTCCAGCATAACCGACCCCAAACAAAAGGGATTTCTCGAACTTAGGCAATTCATGTTCGTTTTTCTCACCTTTCATTGCTTCAGCAACTTGGGCTGTAATGGCAAGTGCCATAGGAATCATCATCATAACAGCAGCAGTATTGGATACCCACATCGATAAAAAGCCAGTTGCTGCCATAAAACCGAGTAAGATCCGCTGGGTGCTTGTCCCAATGACGGAAATGATGAACAAGGCAATTCGTTTATGCAGATTCCATTTTTCCATTGCTGTTGCAATAAAGAAGCCACCTAAAAATAAGAAAATAATATCATTGCCATAGGAAGAAGCAACGGCTGAACCTTCCATTGCACCAGAGAGTGGTAACAAGATTAGCGGCATCAGTGAAGTTGCTGGAATTGGAATCGCTTCAGTCATCCACCATGTTGCAATCCATAATGTAACGGCTAATACGTTACGCCCATCAACCGAAAGACCCTCAGGATTAAAAAACAAGATTGTTAATAAAAAGAGTAGAGGACCAAGAATTAGCCCGATAAGTTGTGCTCGTGAATACGGCTTTTTAATACTTGGTTCAGGTGCTTTACTCTGCTTTATTTTTTGCTCATGCTGTGCTGCTTCTTTCTTTAGTGCACTTGAACCTTTATTTGCATATGAAAAGACGTTTAGTAAGTCTTTGGTCTTTTCTGATTGCTGCCAGAGCCGCCCCCAGTTTTTTGCAATTGCTTGTCTCATGAGTGTTCCCCTTTCATTCTGTAAGCGTTTACTTATTTTTTCACGAACGCTGGGGCGAGTCTAGTTTTTTTAATTAAACGAAATCATTCTTTTGTGAAAAAAGTTTTTCCTTGTTCCGTAATGGCGTATTGATTGAGCGGGCGACCTTGGTTTAAATAAACCAGGTCTTTTTTTATTAATGCATCTTGCTCAAAGAAACGCATGTATTTGCGTAAGGAAACATGGGAGATGCCCGTTTTCTCCTCCAGTTGTGCTGCTGTTTGCCAAACCGGTGCTTCTTCTAACGCAACTAGAATGCGGAGCGCTGTTTCCTTCGTAATGCCTTTTGGTAATTCTTTTTTGCGAGGAAGCTCATTCGTATGGAGGATGCTATCAATATCTCCTTGACCAAACGACGAAGAGTGAGTAGTATCTGTTTTTTTTTGTTTTGTAACGCTCAAGCGCTTCTTTAAAGCGTGCAAAAGAAAATGGTTTAACCAAATAATCTATAACGCCAAAGCGCTGGCCTGTTTGTACAGTGTAGGCGTCGTTTGCGGACGTAATTAAAATGACATCAATATTGCGTTCTTCTGTCCGCAATTGTTTAAGGATGGTAAGACCATTTTCGTTGCCGATGTATACATCAAGTAGGACTAAGTCCGGCTCAGTTTGTTTGATCGCGTTTATTCCTTCGTCAACCGTTTGTGCCTGGGCAATAAGGAGAAAGCCAGGCACTTTCTCTAAAAATTTTTCGTTGAATCTTGCGATATCAGGATCATCTTCAACCATTGCGACTCGAATCATGTTCATCTTCTCCTTCTCCTTTCTTTTGGTACGGCATATGTACAGTAACGATTGTACCTTCTCCTTCTTTTGAGAGAATATGAAAAGTTCCATTATATTGCTCGGCCTTCTCTCTCGCATTTGAAAGACCATAACCATGATCACCTTTTTTTGTCGTAATGTACTTGGATCCAATCTGTTGTTGTGAAAAGCCTGGACCATTGTCCTCAAGAACGTAACGCAAAACACCGCCCACATGCTTCATTGTGATGAGGACTCGTTTTTCCTGTTGACCTTGAAGTGCTTCTAATGAATTATTCAGCGTATTGCCGATAATCGTCGTCCATGCATCAATCAAGGAAGCAGGCATTTTAGGCCAAGGTGTGCCGGATTGAAAGATGACGTGAACCCCTTCTGTTTCCATATGTACGATCTTGGAGGCCAGGAATTGAGCTAAACTTGCATCTTCGACGAGACGGTTGATATCTTGTGGCAATTGGCTTTCCTTTTTTGCTTGATAACGTAGAGATAACGTTTCGATATAATCGCTTAGTTCATCATAAGAATCCGTTTCGACCATAGCACTAATGATATGAAGTTTGTTCATAAATTCATGCGTCTCACTTCGCAAGCTTTGCGCATATGTTTCCATGCCATTCATCCGCTTGACGATATCATCGAGTTGGCTCTTTTCTTTAAATGTGGCAAGTGCTCCGATACAGTTGCCTTCAATAAAAATAGGGACACTCGTTGCGACAGCTTCTAAATGACCTCTTTTTACGACTTCATCGTAATGACTTTTTGGTGTTGCGACCACATGATGGAGATGAAGTTCTGGCCATACAGATGCTGCATTTTCCCCTTCAATCGGTCCAGTATGTCCAGCATCAATGAGGAATTGCTTTGCTGCGTTATTGACAGCAATTAGCTGTCCTTTTTCATTAATCGCAACGATCCCTTCACTTACGGCCTCAAGCATTGCTTCACGTTCTTGGACGATCCTAGCAATTTCTCCAGGTTCAAGCCCACGTAGTGTGGACTTAATCCGACCAGCAAGCAAGTAAGCTCCAATAAGGCCAAGTGCTAAGCTTCCTGCAGCCCACCAAGCAGAAATCGTATGTGCTTGACTCGTAGCGTCTTCAATCGCCTCTGTTGAGATTCCGACTGAAACCGCGCCTATTTGAGTATCTTCACTATTAAAAACAGGTTCAAAAGCGCGCACAGACGGGCCAAGAGATCCGATTGATTGAGATGTATAAGATAAACCTTCAAAAACTGGATCCATGTCATCACCAACAAACGTTCCACCAATTCTATCTGAAATAGGGTGCGTAAACCGAATTAATTCCATATCCATAATGACAATATAACGCAAGTCATTTCCATTCGAATGTTTCGACCAGCTCGACCAGCTCGTCGTTTGTGTGCCCAGCTTCTAATGCTTGAATAACAAGTGGATTATCTCGTAAATGGCTTGCGCTAATTCGTACTTTGTCTTCGAGGTGTTCCCTAGTTAAAGATGCTTGGTGAATCGCGTTAAACACACCGAAAAAAAGGAGGGCACCCAAAACAATTGCACTCGTCAAAAGCATCGTTTGTGTTTTTAATGAAAGAGGTTTTTTCATAGTGTTCCATTCCTTATTTGTTTACATATTAATAGATTCACAATTGCTATTATCATAGCATGCATATCGATTATGTGTGAAAAAGAAAAGGAGGAGGGATATATTCACGGTTTACTTCGCTTAAAAGGAGGAAATACATCCTTACAGGGTGAGTGGAGTGAAAGACATCGGAAATTGAATATAAGGAAGGGAGGTGGTCTCATCTTGAAGTCAGAGACCACCACTTTAACGAGGAAACAAAAGTGGAGAGTCTATTTATTTAATCCTCTTATGATGAGTTTTACAGCATATGTTACTCTTTTTTTGCTTGAAGGGGAATTTCCAGACGGGTCGTCGATTGTCGGTCTATCACTTGGTTTTTTTGTAGGGCATTTTATTATGGGACGTTTTTATCCGAAACAAGCTACTTACAAAGGAACAAAAAATCCGACGAAGAAGCAAAAGATTGGTCGTGTCATTCTTTATACGTTCCTCATTGGTTTTTACTTATTTGTTGTGACTCGTTTTTTAGTAAGATTATAAGCATGAGAGATGGACCAACGCAGACGCTGTTTTCATCAGGTTCAGCGTCTTCTGTTTTATCTGTCTATTCTAAAAATAATTGCATTATATCGCCGATCTGTATAATCTAATACTATACAATCTGACGAAATAATGAAATTTATCAAAAAAAACAGTTACCATTAACAGACGTTACGAGAGCCATCACACGGATGTGCAGTTATGCGAAAGGTAGAAGAATTAAGTGCAGGGCGTGGTCGGATCAAACCAAGAACAATATATGGAGAACTTATTAAGCAAGTGGATTCGAACGAGTGGAATACATAACCAGTTAAAAAACGTACCATTTAACAGCAGAAGGGAAGGGGGTTAGTACTCGACCTGCAAAAAATGGAAGATTTAGTGAAAACACAACGTGAACTTTCTAAGGAGGGAGAAAATGATAACAACTAAATGGTTCTTAGACTTTACGAAAGAAGAAGCTTTTCTTGAAGAAAAAGAGGCAGAGGGTTACAGGTAAACAAAGGTTGACGTAAGGTACCATTTTAAGAAAATAGACAATAGTAGCTCGCAAAGCAAGGTGAGAATTGATTGCAGACAGATAAAGCGGAAAGGCATGAAAGAGTACGTTCAGTTATTTGAAGAGAATGGATGGGAACATCTACTAAGTAAACAGGATAAGCATTACTTTCGCCGAATACATGAGCAAGCAACGGAAGATATTTTTTCAGACATGAATTCAAAGGTGAATCGATATAAGCAGTTATTTCATACGAATGGGTCGATTTTCTTGCTGTCCTTAGGTCTTTTTTGGATCATGTATAGCGGGAATATCATTCAATTAGATTTCCGAGCATACTTGAATCCAGAGACGTTTTACTTCACACCAGGGTTGTGGGAATTGAATGGACTTGAGTATTGGTGGGCTTTTTTATTTGAGACACCAATTGCCGTCATGCGAGGGTATTCTGATTTAATCTTCACGATAGCCGTGCTTGCCCAAGGAGTAATTGTAGCTCGTTTATTCCATTTGTATAAACGTTATTCGCAATACATTAGCGTATGAAATGGGGAATGCGGTGATCGCTTATCCAGTGCTGTTATGATGCGATAATAAATGAAGTGAAAAATAATGCCATTATTCTAAATTAAGAGATTGGAAAAAGTGGTTGATAATATAGAAGTTATAACCCACTTTATTGTTTTAACAGAAATAATTCGGATCGATAAAAAGGAGGAAGCGTAAAATGGACGCTGTTGATGTATTAAGGAACGAGCTGTTACACGAATTAGAAATTGGGATTCGTTCAATGGAAGGGTTGCTGAAAAAAGTAAGAAGTGAAGACTGGGGTTTTCGACCAACAGAACAGATGCGAAGCCTAATGGAACTTGCCCAGCACATCGTGGCTATACCAGAAATTGACCTCAATATTTGGCAAGAGAAAGATCAGGAAACGATTCAAGTTTTGGAAGAGAAATATAATAAACTAGAATCTACAGACGACCTCATTTCGGCGATGAATGATGGATTTAATGAGTACAAGGCATATATGACTTCCTTATCTGATCAAGATTTTTTATCCAAAGAAACAAAACCTTTTTACCTTGAGAAGAGGGAAATTCAAGCACATTGGCTTGTAGAAGAAGTATCCCATCTCTTTCACCATCGTGGTCAGTTCTTCACCTACCTGAAGCAGCTTGGTTATGATGTGAATATGTTTGATTTATATGTTTGATGTAGGCTCAATTATGGGCTTCAGGAGGTACAGGAATTAATTAAACGTTTGATTAAAATAGCTCTATTGACAGAGAGGCTTGCTTTCGATACGAATCAATTGAAGCAAAAGTTAGCAGAGAGAAATAAACGGTTATGTTTCGATAGTAATCCATTCATTATCGGGTGATAAGTAAACAAGAGACCATCTTTAATAGAGACGGCCTCTTGTTTTCGATTTCTGCCGGGTTGGCACTAGCGCCACTGTTTGGCGAGTTAAACGAGGTTCTTGTTAAGGGAAATGAAACATTGATTTTACAAGCCGCCTTTGAATTTGATTATGAACAACTCTTATTCAATTTTAATTTTAATGGTGTGGGTATGGTAAACAAAGCCTGACACGGCAGCTTTTAGTTGACGATGGTGTGTGAAGGTTGAGCGGTGAAGTAGCTCATTTTTTTGCGTTGTTTTATGTGTGAGACGTTTCCAGGCTTTCGGTAATGAAGATAGAGAAAGGTGTTTTTCCAGGATAAACGACTATTTTAGTGTAGAAGAAAAGAATTAAAAAACTGGTTTTTGCTTGGTAGAAAAAGTGAATCAATTGATTATAGGTCTTTAAGCATAAGAACTAGGAAGGGTTTTCATATATTTGGAAATGAACGCTTTTGTTTTAAGTCGTTATATGTATACAATAAAAATGATTTCTACATATTATGACAATTTGAGGTGATGTAAATGAAGGGGATTCCCTATTTTCTGATTTTTGTGTTGGTTCTTGTTGGTTGTGGAGGAACGAGTGAGGCTGACCAAGAAGGGAGTTCGACGGAAGTGGATTCAGGAGGACAACAAGAAGAACAGATGGGTGAAGAAAAAGGTAGCGAAGAAGTTGTGTTTGAAAGCTCGTACGTTCAACCAGATTCACTTGATTATTTGTCCCCTCAAGTTAGTTTTGACGGTGAAACAATTGTGGTGACAATGAAGGAAACGATTAAGCGTGATGATGATTATAGCCATTATTTAGTAAGTGATTCAGAGATGGTTGAGACAAGGGAATTGTCACTCGAGGAACCGTCACGTAGGTGTGCAACAAATGAACTCACGCCTGATGGGCTACACATGGCATTCCAGTGCCCCGTCGACGGGATTGATTTTGCGATTTACTCGCTCGAACTAGGCGAAGTTGTTTATGAGAGCAAAGAGCAAGTTGAATCCGATTACCGTGTGGATCTTTTAACTGTGACAAATGATTTGCGTGTTGTATTGGAAACGCAGAGTTCTGACGGAGATGACCAGTTAACGATTTTTGACACGATGACAGAAGAGCAAACCGATTACGACATAAGCGAGTGGTTTGGTGAAAGTAGTGATAGCGTTTCTTCCATTGGGCTGACATACGATGGGTCAGAGATGTTGATTGACACTGTTTCACAGCTATTTATTTTTAATCTTGCCTCTGAAGATGTGGAACAAATTGTTGATCTTAATTCGACATTTCGCGAGGAATATGAAGACGATTGGATTTTCATCTATTCTCCCTATCTCTCGCCAAATGGCCGATATTTAGTGTATACCGTTAGCGGTGATGCTTATTCAGGTTACTTCTTCCTTGATCGCGAGACGGGTGAGGAACGAGTATATCGCGAGTTAGATTATACGCGACAAGCAGGCATCTCTAATGATAGCGAGGTACTCTTTCGAGAAACAAATGGTTTGTATTTATTTAATTATGCGACTGAAGAGTTAAAAATGATCCATGATGAATTGAAAGATAATGCGCAATTATCTGGTGACGGGAACGTTCTTTATTATACAGAAGAAATTATTTCAGACGATAATTTTGACGAACGTGATGTATATGTAAAGAAACAGTATCTCGATAATAAAGAAAGTCTTGAGGTCGTTACGCTTGATGCGGCGTTTGAAGAAGCAGCGATTGAAGCATCTAGTGAATCACTTGAACTTTTTGAGAAAAATTTTGACGAAGCAGAAGATATCTATGATTTTTGGGAACAATCGCGTGGTATAGAGTTTGTGTCTGATATTCCAGGAGAAATCGAGAAGTTATCTTATTCAACAGGTCAAAAAACGTTTAATGATTTAACGATCGAATTTCAACTAGATGGAGAAAATAGGGCGTACAACTACCCGGAAATTAAGCAGCGTGTTCAGAATTATGAAGAGAAGGATTATAGTCCAGATCGTTGTATCGATGAAGATTTGGAGTTAATAGAAACCGCGGATGGCATCGATTATTATTTCTATCAATCACTAGTTCTTCAAGTGAAATTGGTTTTTATAAAGACGGTTATTGCCATGAAATTGGCGCTAGTTCGCTAGAGGGTGAGGACATTCTTCTTAATCTTGCCTTATCAATTGAACCACTTGGAGATCGATTGCCAGAAATAAATCCAGAAGATATCCTATATCCTACGATGTTTCCGGGGCAAAGCACAACCTATGAGTCAGCATCGATTTCGTATTCCGCTCATAACGAGCAATATCAGTACTTAATTGATTATAAGAAAGACTCGAAAAAAGAAGAAGACATCTCAATGTTGCTGCACGTCATGAACTTTGAGAGTAGCGGTTTCGAGGATGCAGAAGAGGAAGTAGAAGTTGGGGAACAGTTTGAGGTAGGATCTTTGACGAAAACAAGCTCGAACTTTACTTATATGATGGGGACTATTATTACAGAATTAGTCTCGATTTCTCCGATGAACTAATTCATGAAAAAGAAACAGCCGAACTACGTGATCTAGTCATTGAGATTGCAAATAGTATGCAATAAACGCTGTTGAGTACTATTGGAAAAGCGAGTGAATAGAAATAACAAGGAGGTTTTGCATATGGTATGTAAAGCGTGTGGAGCAACTTTAAGCGCAGGGGATGCCTTTTGCTCCCAATGCAATCAAGTAGTGTCGGAGGGAGCGACAATAGGAAACAATCAAGCCATGAATAATGAACAACAGAGACAGGTAGCTTCAGAGAACGCAAGTACCGCTGAAGTGGTGAAACAAAAAAATGAAACAATCGAAAAAGCATCGGCAGCTTCCAAAAGCTACTGGAACTATCTGTTGTCCTCGTTAATGAAGCCATCCGATTCTCCAGTTGCCAAACAAAAAGAAACTGCAGTTTTTGGAGCAGTGACGATTGTCTTGCTTGCTTTATTTTTTGGGCTCTCTATCTACATTCAATTTGGTATTGCAATATCTGAGTTCTTACAAATGAGTTTCAGTGAGACCTTCATCCCTGGTTTTTTCTATTTACTTGTTATGCTAAGTGTTGTGGTTGGAGCTCTCTTTTTGGGACTTAAACTATTTATGCAGGTAAATATTACTTTCTTAGATGTATTGAGCAGTTACGGTAAACAATTGACAGTCCCGCTTTTGTTAATGGTGGGCGCGGCTGTGATGTCGTTAATTCGAGTCCAATTTATCTACAGTTTACTCGTTAGTGTAACAATTGTCTCTTTTGTTGGTTCTACAGCACTTGTCTTTTATGCGTTAAAAGGAAAATCGTCAAAAAGAGACCCGTTTTACGGGCTGCTTGGCGTCTATGCTGTCATTCTACTTGTAATTGGTCTAACGTCGGATTGGGTTTTTTCTCAACTCTTTGGTGGTTTGTTTTTTTAACTAAATCGTTTTAAACATTGTCGGTTATATGCCGACTATGTTTATTTTTGAGACTGTCCCGCAAAACATGCTGTTGATAAACAGGTATGACGTAAAATCAAATATCATGATCATAATCATTTTTATTCCTTAAAAGTAAAAGAGAAAAATAGAAAAGAGATAAAGAAGAAACATTAAAAAGGAAACGATCAAAAAGATACCACCATTTTGCGCATATTGATCGATTGTGATTTTTATCCGATTATTCGGATTATAATAGACGTCAACTTTTCGCCCAATTCTCAATCCTGGCTGATGACCGATGTTTGATGTTACTTCATATGTATCCCCCCGTCTTTTGTTTTAAATCGTACTGTTGGATTGTAATCAGGTCGATTAGGAAATAGATTTAAAAAACTTTTCTTTTTAATAATTTCACCTTTTGCTCTTTCTCTTTTTTTCTTACGGTGCCTTAATACAATTGCAGGGGTTGAAAAACCTATCATAAAAGCACTACATACAACAGTCAGTGAAATAAAAATCAAAAGTTCATCAGACATTTTCTTACACCCCTCTCAATAAATTATTTATTTTTTTGAGTATAACAAAATGAATTTCATTCAAGCTACGGAAAGAGCATAAGAGGACGTAACTAGAGCTAGCACTCACTGCCATAAGCTGATTTGTCGCTGCATGCTTACGATTTCTTCATGCACATAGTCGATTTCTGTCTGAACATCATTGAGTTGTTTGTATATGCTCTCCGCGCTTCGTCTTGAATGACGTGAAGCACTTGCAGCAAAGAATAGCTGAATTTCATCTACTTCCTCGTTAACGTTTGTAGATTGCTGCTGTCTAGACAAATCACGCCCAATTTTCACACCTATAAAGAACAGGGTTGAAGCTAATGTGCTAAGTAACGCCTCATAGTAAATCAAGTCTTCAGATAAGAGAAGCCATTCCTGTAGCCGTGCGTCGTCTGCTTCTTTGCTGCTCTCTGCCATGAATTCTTTGCACCCCCTTACCTTGTGGTCATTTATTTTATGTGCGTGAGGTTGTGGGTGTGTTAAGTAGGTAAGCTTTATTGCAACGTGTTAGGTATCATTTTGGATACTATGACACTTTATAGTGCCTACTTCCATATATCCGACTATGGTTATATGATAACTATATAAACAGTCTTGGGATTCGAGAGTGGAGCTCAGGATTCCGGGGAGAGACAAAAGAAGGATTGATGGAAATGAACTCGGGTAAAGGATTTTTTCATAAATGGTTTACTAAATCAAAGGGGGAAGAAAAAATGGCAGTAGAACCTTTAAAAATCGGAATTATTTTAGGTAGTACACGAGATGGCAGAGTTAGTCCACAAGTTGGTGAATGGGTAAAAGAGTTGGCAGATAAGCGTGGAGATGCAGCTTATGAAATTGTTGATATCGCTGATTATCAATTGCCTCTTCTTGGTACAACGGATGGTCAAGAACCTGGAATCGCAGCGTGGAATCAAAAGCTTGCTGAATTGGATGGGTTTGTTTTCATCGTACAAGAATACAATCATAGTTTATCTGCAGCGTTAAAAAATGCATTTGATTTTGCCCGTGAAGCTTGGAATAATAAGTCAGCCGGAATTGTTAGTTATGGCTCTACAGGTGGTGCGCGAGCTGCTGAACATGTAAGAGGGATTATGGGAGAACTGATGATTGCCGATGTGCGCACGCATCCGACATTATCGCTTTTTACTGATTTCGAAAACTTCAATACATTTAAACCAGCTTCTTTACATGAGGCGAACGTGAATATGATGTTAGACCAGGTTCTTTCTTGGGGCCAGGCTTTAAAACCAATCCGTAATGTTTAATTAAAAAAACAAGGTGGACGCTTTAATTGGCGTTCACCTTGTTTTTTATGCACGTGACCGTTCCGTTTCTGCTTCACATAAGGAAAGGTTCCAGTGCTCTATAATTGTTGCTTCTTTGTAGTCTTTATCGATGATGTGGACGGCTTCAGGTTTCATCAAAATCAGATGCAAGACGGAGGCTGCCATGTCTTGGTCCTCGCTTTGTTTAGAGTGTGCTAAACCTTGGAGCGCACTAATGAACTGTTGGTTAAATAGATCATATATAACTGCATCTTCCATGAAAACCACCCTTTCAAATAAGTATTGATAATAGTGTGTACCTTTTTTCGCAAGCTGGCAAACATTATGCTTGGAACGATTTGCTTTTTTGGCTAACCTTAAGCGCTTGATCTAAATCAGTTAAAAGATCATCAATCGTTTCAATTCCGACGGATAGACGGATCATATCGGGTGTGACTCCTGCTTTTGCTTGACTTTCCTTATCGAGCTGTTGATGCGTTGTGCTCGCTGGATGGATCACTAACGATTTTGCATCACCAACATTCGCTAAATGGCTGAATAGCTTTACATTATTAATAAATGCCTTTCCTTCTTCTACGCCACCTTTTATCCCAAATGTGAAAATTGAGCCAGCTCCTTTTGGCATATACGTTTTAGCAAGGTCATAATACTTGCTTGATGGAAGACCTGGGTAATTGACCCATGACACATGAGGGTGGCTTTCGAGAAACAAAGCAACCTTTAATGCATTCTCAACATGACGTTCCATCCGCAGAGGTAGCGTTTCAAGCCCTTGAAGAAATAAAAAGGCGTTAAACGGCGAAGTGGAAGCGCCAATATCACGAAGCAATGTGACACGGGCCTTTGTAATGTAAGCAAGAGGACCGAGTGCTTCTGTATAGACAAGCCCGTGGTAACTAGGGTCTGGTTTGGTTAGACCGGGAAATTTGCCGTTGTCCCAATTGAATTTGCCTGAATCGATTAATACGCCTCCAATTGACGTTCCATGTCCTCCAATGAATTTCGTTGCAGAATGAACAACGATGTCAGCCCCATGCTCAATCGGTCGGCATAAATAAGGTGTTGCAAATGTATTGTCGACAATGAGAGGGACGCCGTTTGCGTGAGCAATGTCGGCAATTGCTTGAATGTCGGCGATGTTCGTTTGTGGATTACCAATCGATTCGATAAAAACCGCTTTTGTATTTTCAGTAATTGTGTTTGCAAATTGATCTGGTTCATCGACGTTAACAAAGTGAGTAGTAATACCAAGCTTTGGCAGTGTATGGGCAAATAAAGAATGGGTGCCACCATAGATACTGCTTGCGGAGATGATCTCGTCTCCTGCACCGGCGATGTTCAAAATGGCATACGTAATGGCTGCTTGCCTGATGATGTCGCGAGAGCACCAACCCCGCCTTCTAACTGGGCCATTCGCTGCTCAAACACATCATGGGTCGGATTCATAATCCGTGAATATATATTGCCTGGTTCTTTTAAAGAAAATAAATCCGCAGCATGATCCGTGTCATTAAAGACATATGAACTGGTTTGATAAATCGGTACTGCGCGGGCATTTGTTGATGAATCTGGTGTTTGTCCGCCGTGTAATGCAATTGTTTCGAAACCTTGTGCTTGAATATCTCCCATTCATTTCCCCACCTTTACGTTTGTTTTATCTGTACTATTCATAGGTGACTACATGGTTTTGTTTGAGTAATTCAACTGGGTGTTGTTTGTTAACTATACCAAATTAAAGATGGTTATTAAATGAATTTTTATTGTTTTTTGATAAATATTCGTATCTCTATTTACATTTGTTAAAATCTATTATGAAAATAGGTTTATGGATAATCGTAATTGGTTATATAAAGAGTAATACCGCCATTATCCCTTGGCGTATCCCCCTTATGTTTTGTATATAGATTTACGAACAGACCACACTTTTAGTAGAAAGTGTGGTTTTTTTGTTCATAAAGGATTGTCTACTTTTTCTATTGAAAGAGGGGTCACCACGATGAGGACATCGAAGAAAGTGATTTAATTTCGAACAAGAAAAAGATGCATGTGAATGTTTGGCTTATCGCTTTTACTTGATATCAAAGAAGGATCGAGAAAAATTAAAACTTCTAGGGTCCATTTTGAGGTAGCCCCTACTCCGAGGAGGGGTCTTCTATTTTTCTTTTACGCAGCAAATAGTAGGCTGAGATGGAAGACGTAATAGGAATAATGAGTGCCACCCCAATTCCAGCACAGAAGATCATGAGTAATTCACCAACAAACACTTTTGAGTTCATAATTTGCCCAAATGAATAGGATAAATCTTTAAACCAAATGAATAGCGCTAAGTATCCTCCAAAAAACGCAAAAAACAGTGTGTTGGCACTTGTGCCGAGAATGTCCTTACCGATACTCATTCCGGCGAGAAAAAGCCGTTTCTTAGTGATGGAAGGATTGTGGATGGCGATTTCGCGCATTGGTGATGCCATCGAAATTGCCACATCGGCGATTGCGCCAATCGTGCTCATAATCATAACGGAAGCGCCAATTTTTACGAAATCGACTCCAACATAGAGTGAGAAGGCACCAAGTTCCTCGATCTCTTCTGGACCAAAACCTTGAATCATCGCATAATCTGTGACGAACAGGATCAGACCAAGCAGCAACATGATTGTAATCATTGTAGACATAAAAGCAGTCACCGACGTTTTATTTATGTTGTTAATAAAGAAGAGTGTTGTAGCACTAATAATTGTACAAGCGATCAACGTTAACACGACCGGGTTCATTTCTGGATTAGTCATAAAAATAATTGTGACAAATAGAACGCCGAAGTTAAGGAATAATGTCAAAAACGAGCGTGCACCTTTTGCGCCGCCGATAAGTGTCATTAACAGAAATAGTGTGAGAGCGAGCCAAGTAAGGACACTCATTGTCTCACCTTCTTTCGGTTGATAAAAAAGAGTGACGTATAGAGCCAATTGGGATCGCGAGTACAATGCCAATGCCTCCGGCGAGTGCTCGTGCCAATTCAAGCGAAAGGTTCATTGATAACGTGAACCCAAGCGGAGAATTGTTTTTAATATAAAGGAGCAAGGAAGGAATTGAACCACTAATATAAGCGAAAAACAAAATGTTGGTCATTGTGCCCATAATGTCTTTCCCTACTTCCATGCCTGATGCTTTTAGTGCTTTAGCCGAAATGGTTTTATTCTCTTCATAAATACCGAAGATGGAAGCTGACATGGAAATGGCAACATCCATCACCGCGCCAAGCGACCCAATCAGAACACCTGCTAAGAAGACCACTTCATAGGGCCGAGTTAAAAACCCCATTTCCTCATAGCGTAGCCCGCCTTCTGGCGCAAACCAAAGAAAAAAAGACGTAATTGCCATTAAGGCAACCGTTGAAATGATGGTTGCGATCATTGCTGAATAGCTTTTTTCATTTGCGCCATTCACTAGAAGCAGTGTCATCACGGTAAATAAAACTGCACTTACACCACAGATGAGTACTAAGCTACTATTTTGCGTATTGATGTACACATCGAGCGCATATGAAAGGAGAAGCGCATTAATAAGGAGGCTAATGACCGAGAAAAGTCCTTGTTTCTTGCCAACAAGAAGTAAAGTGGCAATAAAGAGCCAGCCAACGATCATGACGTATTTATCTCGTTTTACATCCGTGATGGAGCCTGTTAATTCATCGTCTTCTTCTTGTGGGTCAATCCAAACAAATAGCTCATTGCCGATGCTGTACTCGTGATCGTACGCTCCAGAAAGAGAGTAGGTATTTTCTAAATAGATCAACTCTCCTTTCTGTTCGCCGTTTTTTATTTCTGCAACGATCGATTGTTTAAATAATTGATCGATGTTGTCATGCACATCTACTAGTTCCGTTGACTCTATCACTTCTACGTCTGTCACTTCGGCAATCGGCCGGTCATAGAGAGTGTGGTTGTTATAGACAAAGATAAGGGATGAGACAAGCAAGATGAACGGGATGCCGTAGAAAGCAGTCTTTTTATGTAGCCAGTTCATTTTCATTAAAACTTCCTTTGCTATAGTTGAATACAGAAGGGCAAAAGCAATCTTCTGCCTGTAAAGACTTTACTATAAAACAGCAAAAGCTCTAGTAGGGATAGAACGTGGCTCATAGAAATAGAGATGGTATGAACGAGAAAACGTAGAGCTAAGAACGAGTAGCTATTCGGTGTTTTTCTCTATTGACCAAAGGGAGAAACTGGGATAGATTATATAAGGATTAAAATGAGAAGAGCTTTTATTTGTTGTAGCCTCAAAATGGTGGAGAGTGACTTTCGTCCAACGATTTTAACAGGTCTGTTGCAAATCGTATTTGGCATTTTTAAGCTAGCACGGTTTATGAAGTTTGTACCGAGGACGGTCATGACAGGCTTTGTTAATTCACTTGCTATTTTAATTTTTATCGCCCAGCTTGAACATTTCGTAGGAGAAACATGGGTGATGTATGCGCTCGTTGCGTTAACACTTGCAATCATTTATTTGCTTCCTTACCTAACGAAAACCGTCCCGTCTACGCTTGTTGAGATCATTGTTGTCACAGCGATTGTGCTCGTGTTAAACATTGGAGTCAGAAATGTTGGTGATATGGGTGCGCTAACTCATTAACGTCAAATCAGGAGGGCGTGGTCGTTTATCAGCACTTGTTGCAGGTATGTTTTTAATGTTTTTAATCATTGTGCTTGGCAACATTGTCGTGCAGATCCCGATAGCTGCGCTGGCAGGGGTAATGATTATGGTATCAATCAGTACGTTTGATTGGAAGTCAGTCACGACACTGCATAAACTACCGCGAACCGATGCGGTTGTACTAGTAGCAACGGTACTCACGGTTGTCATGACAGGGAATCTCGCATATGGTGTGCTTGGTGGAGTGTAACTAAGCATGGTCTTTTTTTGCAGCGAAGCTATCGAAGGTTCGAGTGGAATCACATCTTGATCAGACAGGAAACACTCGCTATTACAGTGTAGTCCACTGTTTTTTGCATCTGTAACAGATTTCCTTGTCAAGATTGACGTGTATGAGCACGTACATGCCGTTGAGGTTGACTTGTCTCGTTCGCATGTATGGGATGATTCTGCGGTAGGTGCATTAGACCGGATTGAGGCGAAATTTACGGCTCGGAAAGTAAAGCTTACTTTCAACGGGGTTAATCAAGAGAGTGAAACGCTCTTGAAGTCGGCTGGGGCGATTCCTCCTACTTCAAGCCATTAACGTAAAGCTGTGTGAATTTTTTTTGCAAGGGCATGTGGTCAAATTCAATGAACTGATCCATGCCTTTTTCTGTTACCGCACCTAATTAAGATGCGGGAGTTCTGTGAGTTCATGGGATGAACAGTTCTTACAATAAAAAGAAGGGAACTCTCCAACTTGGAAATCTACTGTCAATCGTTCTGTGTCTTCAATTTCTTTCTGGCAAATGGTACATATAATTGTGTGTGCGAACCAATCAGCTCCTTTACTAGCTATATACCCGTATGAAGCCTTTAAAACAACCTTTGACGTTTGTATCAACTACAAAAAAAAGTGATGAGATGTGAGGTATAATAAACGTTTTCATCGTTGACTATTAAGTAAAAACGCTCCTTTTTACTGCATTTCCCAATACTTGCTGATTAACAGAATGTTTAGGAATAAGGCGGTGGCGTGCTTTACCACGTTTCCGTGAGTATTTTAGGTATGCGGTAGGGGATCAAATCTTTAGAGGAAAGGGCTTTTTGCTTAATTGTTATCCCAATACGCCATTCTGCTAAAGTATGTTAGTATGAAATTAACAATTTGTTGACGCTTGTGTTTTGCGAGTGATACGAATCATTTGTCCATCCCCCTATATGGATACTCTGGAGATACCAGGGTATTTTTATTTGTGGAGGAGCGGGCATCCGACTGCGTTTTTTACAGCCTAAAACACGTGGAAAGCGTCTGCCCTTTCCATTCCCTATCGCTAGAGCACGCCCTATGAAGAAGAGTGCCGATCTTACTGAACACCACGTTTTTTCCTCAAATGTTTCTTTCCGATAAAACCTCCTATTAATAGTCCAACAAAAACAGGGACATACGCAGTGAGGAGTCGCCAGAAAAACAAGCATAGTACAAGCATTTCTGCGCTCATTACTGAGTTGAAAAGTTGGCTGAATGTGTACTCCGCGGCTCCGCTCCCACCTGGCGTTGGTATGACGGAGGCGAACATCATGACAAAGGCATGGTAAGCAGTGGAAATGAAAAGAGAGACGTTTTCAATATGAAATGCTTGAATGATAAAGTAAGGAATGCTGAAAAACAACAGCAACTGTAAGCAAGTGAACAGCGAAGCAAAGAATAGCTGTTTATTATTTTTTGCTAATCGATGACTTTGCTGATGGTAATGAATCATCGCTTGATCAAGCTTCTCGCTCCAAGCGTTTGCTTTTTCGAGGCTTACAAGACGAACTGGTTTTAAGCAGACGTGAGCTAAAAATGTAGCAAGACGTATATTCCACATAACGAGTATTAGAATTGCAATGATACTCGCATGAATTGCGTATCCGATTAAGATGAACATTTTCATATTTGGCAGTGCTTGCGCTAAAGTCGGATAGCCAAATAGAAGAATGACCGAGAAAGAGAGCACAAGCATGATTTGGAATACGAGGAATTTCATCAAAAGAATGGATGTCGCTCGTCCACCGTCCATGCCCCGCTTCGTTAACATATAAAGCTGAGCTGGTTGTCCGCCAGAGGCCATTGGTGTGATCTGGTTAAACAACTGCCCAACCATCGTTGTGTGAAAGCTTGTGCGAAACGGCAAAGCCACTGTTAGTGCAGAAAGGGCACAAGCCTCAAGCAACCAAGTGCAGAAGAGTATAATCGCTGCGAGTGCAAGCCAAAGGAGGTTGGCTTGTTTTAAGCCTGTGCCAAGCAAAGTGATGTCAACTCCACGGGCAAGAAAAAGTATGAAGGCGGCTCCGATCAAAAGGACGATGGCTAGCTGCCATATCCAATTCTTACCCATAGGAAGGCGCTTTTTTATCGGTAGCTATTTGTTGATAGAAATCATTCCACACATCGGTTAACCGTTCTTCAGAGTAATAAAAAGCGCCTTGTTCTGCTTGCTTGGCGGCAGTTTCGTAAAAAGAATCGTCAGAGCGCAAGCGATCGATGAGGCGGATGAAGCCGTTGTTGTCAGAAGCTTGATTATAGTAATCAAACAATATGTCTTCGTATAAAGATAAATTTCGTAGGACTAAGGGCTTTCCACAACTCATTGCTTCAAGAATTGTCATTGGAAACAACTCATTATAGGACGGCGAAAAGAAAACATCTGCTGCTTGGTAATAAGCGGGCATCTCGCTCCGGTCGACAATGCCAGGAAAAGAGACATTTGGAGGAGGGGCATCGACAATTTGTTTTAATTGTTGATAACCGGCCGTCAATCGCCCGAAGGAAAAGCCTCCAGCCCAAATGAAATGAACGTCTGGCATTTGGTTTGCAACCTCTATAAAATCAAGCACGCCTTTCCGATGTTGCACTTGACCAGCACCTAGAACGACAAAGGCATCTTCTGGTATGCCGAGTGAGTGCCGAATGGATGAACGTTCGCTGTTTTCTTGTTTTGAAAACAAAGATTTTGATACAAAATTCGGAATGAAATGAATGCGATCTCGCTTTATTCCTAGTGCTTCTAATTTGCTAATAAAGGATGGATTCACAACTACAAGTTGATCCATTCGTTTGTAAAACGATAAGAGATACCGGTCGAATAAGAGACGAAATGGTTTTGGAAGCTGAAGGCTCTCGTCCATCGTTTCAGGCAGGAAATGGACGTAACCAACTTTTACGCCTCTTTTTTTTGAAAATGTTGATACGTAATAAGGAACATCAACGGTATGGTAATGGGTAATATCTGATTTATAATAACGGTTAATCGCAAGATCATATGTTTGATTTTGCTGGCGTTCAAGCAAAGAGATTAATTCCCGATAGGCAGAAGCAACGCCTTGTCCCTTTACTTTTTCAGCTGATGAAAGCATCGTTAGTTTAATCATGATGACCTCCTTGTCGGATAGAAAGCAACTCGTTGGTTTTGTGCGTATTGTCCTTTTTGGCTAATCGATTGATACGTGTTCTCTAGTGTGTGTCCAAAGAATTCTGCTGAGAATGAACGAACATGTACGTGAGCAGTCGATTGGACACGATTTACACGCTGCGGATTTTGCAAGAGTGACATTAATAAAGGCGCTAAATCGCAATCTTTGTTAAAGACAAATCCAGACTCGTCATCACGAATGACAGATTGAATGCTTGAATCGTCCTTTGCAATGACAGCGCAACCGGAAGCCATCGCTTCAATGTATGTCAAACCTTGTGCTTCCGTCGTTGAGGCACTTACAAACAGATCGCTTAGTTGGTAATAATAGTGAATCTTTTTCCAATTAATTGCTCCGACAAATACAACATGTGTTGAAACACCAAGTGTCTTGGCAAGGTTCTCAAGTGAATGACGTTCAGGCCGTCGCCTACCAGAACAAGTTTCATCGGAACTTGGTGGGTGTGGCAGTCTTTCACAGCTTGAATAAGGCTTGCATATTTTTTTCTTCCGCCATGCGTCCAATTGATACAACTACAGGGTCATCAGCGGACAAACCGAGCTGTGCTTTTATTTCCATTGCCGTTCTTACCGATTCATCTGTGCGTTGAAATTGCTTTAGTGATATACCTGTTGGAGCAACCTTAATAGGAGCCGCGACATGGTAACGTTCAAGCGTCCGTTTTACTTTTTCCGTTGGTGCGATAACAAGGTCTGCCCGTCTGCAAAACCATTTTGTTAACTTTCCAATCATGGACGGTGTAAGCAATCGACCTTTCGCAATATAATGAATATAGTCTTCGTACATTGTATGGTATGTGTGGATAAAGGGAAGCCGATGTTTCCGGGAGAGATGCTTGCCAAGCCATCCCATTGAAAACTCTGTTTGTGTATGAATCACATCAATATCAAGGGTTTTTATTAGATGTGATGCTCTCCGAGTCCCTTTAAAAGCTAAGCGGCGTTCTGGTACAAAGCGTGCTGCTAAACTAGGAAAGCGAAAGACCTTTCCCTGCTCTTTGACTGTATTCGCCATACTGTCTGTAGATGTAAAAATATAGACATTATGGCCAAGGCGTGTAAGCTCCTTATCGAGCGTTGCAATCGACGCGGCCACCCCGCTAATTTGCGGGAAATACGTATCGGTAAAAATGCCAATATTCATTGTTTTAACCTCATTTCCGTTCCACAAAGGTTTCCATTGTGTAGCTAGTAGCCAACTATAAAGTATACTCGTTTATTTGTTACTAAAAATGGAAATCGCCAATTCTTTAGAAAAAATTTAGAATTGCGATCTACTGTACTTTATCATTCTTGCCTTTTACTGTGTACTGCCTAAGGAAGGATTTGAGGATCGGTCTAGAGGCTGATATCGGCAGGTGAGGAAATGAGCGCAATCAAAAAAGCCGCTATTAAAGCGGCTTCATTCGTTACACACGTACTCTGCGTCTATGGAAAAGCGAAAGGCCAAAGGCACTAACAGCTAGCGCAAGTCCACCAGCCGCATAAAGCAAGTTGTTACTTGCAGTGTCAGGCATTGCACCGCCTGTATCAATTGGTTCGGCGTTCTCTTTTACGTCATCTGGCACAGTGATTGGATCAACGCCGTTAAAGTTACTAACCGTTTGGTCCATTGAAATATCCATTTCCAGACTTTCTTCACCATCATCAATCATCATAGTCATATGCATCGACATGGCTGTCATATAATGTGTATCTTTTTCAATCGTCATCTCGTAATCAAGATTGCTAATTTCAAAAGCTTCAAGCATCTCGTCAGCGCCTTGCATATCTTCATCCATCATTTGTCCAAGCATCTCATTAATCATTTCGTTTAAATCTTCACCGTTGCCTTCATATGTAAGAACATATGAATCTCCTTCATCACTAACACTCATGTCCTCGCCCATCATTTCTGCTTGTTCACGGCTGGAAGTAGTCTGGAGCATGCTCATCATTTCTTCGCCGCTCATGCCTTCGTATACATACCATTCACCGTCAGGTCCTTGTTCGTACATGCCATCTTCTGTCCAGTAAAGGGTTGTTTCAATATCTCCTTCTGGTGTACTCATTTTTGATACTTGGTGCATCGCAAATGGGTCAAGAGTAACATCTTCTTTCGTATCAATTGAAAGTGTGATTTCCTCACCTGACATTGGATCAGGCATTGTTAATTCCATCATCGTTTCACTTGAAAAACTATCTAATTCCATCATCGCTTCATTGGATTGATGAAGGATATCAGCAGCGCTTTCTTCGTTTGCTAGGGCAGTTGCTGACATAGAGAGAACAAAGAAACCAGCTACAGTTGCGGACGTCCATTTTTTATTCATATGTACACTCCTAAAAGTTTAATTTAGGAATAAGCAGGGTCGAGTCTAAGGTTGTCGTTTCCTGTTGTAAGAAACTGCCAGTTCCTGTGTGTAAATGTAGTTCCCCGCATGAGAGAAAATAAAACCGCTTTTTTGAAAAAAAGAATAAAAGGATGAAATAATGTTTATTTCCCTTTGTCTTTATGACTGCATATGTGAATGATGTGCTTGATAAATGAATATCGTGTACGATAACGAATTTTCTGGAGAAAGAGTGATGCGTAATGAAAGTAGCGGATGGAATGAAGTCGCTTATAGAAAAACTCCGTAACGATCAATCCGAATCCGGTTCATGGGAATATCCGTTTGAAGCAGGTACATTTACAGATGCGTACATGATTGTGTTATTGCGGACATTGGAAATAAACGATGAACCTTTCATCAAGTCATTAGTAGAGAGGGTAGTGAGCAGGCAAGAACGTAATGGAACGTGGAAGTTGTTTAAAGATGATGGGGACGGAAATGTGACATCAACAGTTGAAGGCTATTATGCGCTTCTCTATTCTGGGTATTATCAGGCAGAGGATGAACGGTTGAAAAAGGCAAAACGATTTATTTTAGCAAATGGAGGGATTGAAAAAACAACGCTACTGACAAAAATCATGTTAACGTTAACTGGACAGTATCAATGGCCAAAGTTTTTCCCACTCCCAATTGAACTCATTCTCTTGCCTCTTTATTCTCCAGTGAATCTCTTTAGCATGTCTGTGTATGGGAGAGCACATCTTGTTCCATTCATTGTTGCTGCGGATAAGAACTATCAATTGAAGACAGCCAAAAGCCAGATTTATCACATCTGTATTCATCATCAAGAGAGGATTCGTTTGCAAACTGGGCTGAATCTGACGAATCGCGGAAACTCCATTCCCTTATTACAGACAGTGTCAAAAAGATTGTCGGTTTGCCGAAGGATATACGCAGACTTTCGTTAAGTCGGGCAAAATTGTATATGACGAATGCAATTGAACCTGACGGAACTTTATTTAGCTATTTTACGTCAACGTTTTTTATGATATTTGCTTTGCTTGCTTTAGGGCATAAGAAAGATGATCCGCTAATTAAAGCTGCTGTAGATGGCTTATATACGTTCCAAACAAAAGTGAACGGGCACACGCACATCCAGTTCACGACTGCTTCGGTATGGAACACATCATTAATTAGCTATGCACTTCAGGAAGCAGGTGTTTCTGCGACCGATCCAATGATTGAGAATGCCACTACGTTTCTTATGGAACGGCAACAAAGCAAGTATGGCGATTGGGCAATTCATAATAAAAAAAGCAGGCCGGGGGATGGGGATTCTCTAACGTCAATACAATCCAGCCTGACATTGACGATTCGACATCTTCCCTCCGAGCACTAACTGGGAAAGCAAGTCTGGATAAGGCCGTTTATACACCGTGGAACAAGGGGACAAATTGGGTTGTCTCCATGCAAAACCGGGACGGCGGCTGGGCTGCGTTTGAGAAAAACACAAACAGTAAATGGCTGACGCTCTTGCCTATTCAGGAAGCGAAAGGGATTTTAACGGATCCGAGTACACCAGATCTGACCGGTAGGACTATGGAGTATTTAGGCACATTTGCGAACTTAACGAAAGAAGATCCCGTGCTTGCGAATGGAGTGAAGTGGCTCAAAAAAAATCAAGAAAAGAATGGTTCCTGGGAAGGGCAGTGGGGCGTTCATTACATTTACGGAACATGGTCAGCATTGACAGGACTTGCTGCAGCAGATGTTGGTTCAACCGATGAAAGCATTCAAAAGGCTGTGAAATGGCTGAAGTTGATTCAAAACAAGGACGGGGGATGGGGAGAGTCATGCTTAAGTGACCGCAACAAAACATATACACCGCTTGAGGCAAGTACGCTCACTCATACTGCTTGGGCTCTCGATGCGCTAGTTTCTGTCTCGAAGCAACCAGATAAGAAAATGATTGATGCGATGCATTTTTTGTTAAAGTCATTAGATCATAATGATTGGCGTGAAGATTACCCAGCAGGTAAAGGTCTCGCTGACCGAATTTATTTTCACTATCACAGCTACCGCTATTTGTTCCCATTGCTTGCGCTCGCGCATTATAAGAATAAATACGGTAAATAGGAGCAAAGAGAGCTTTAGATGTAAATGTGGAGATTCGAGGGGGAAATGGGAAATTCAATGTGGAATTTAGAGAATCACGAAGCAAACCTTAGCCATTTCTCTTATAGTAGAGAATGGCTTCTTTGTTTTATCGAGATAGAGTAGGGCAGACGAATGTCCGTTTGCAAGCTATAATAAACCGTATAAAAAATATGCGTAAATCTTATTGGTTATGTTCGGATTTCATATAAACAGACAGACACGGAGGAGCTTGAGTGCATGTTCTTAAAACGTATTACGATCCAACATGATCGAATTGAAAAGTATGGACGTTATCCGTTTTCGATTCCATTTGTTCGTAAAACAGAACGCGTCGATTTATCGAAGGCGGTTACATTTTTTGTGGGTGAGAATGGTTCTGGCAAATCAACGATGTTAGAAGCGATTGCTGATAAATGTGGATTTCACACGGCAGGTGGAAGCCGCAATAATGTGTACGATGTTCATGAATCATCATCGGCTTTAGGTGACTATGTTCGTTTATCTTGGTTACCGAAAATAACAAATGGCTTTTTCTTGCGCGCGGAATCGTTTTATCAATTTGCTACGCACATTGATGAAGTTGCTTTAGAAGATGGTAAACCTGAACAAGTCTATGCGCCTTATGGTGGGAAGTCTCTTCATCATCAATCCCACGGAGAATCGTTTCTATCATTGTTTACGAACCGCTTTCGAAAAAAGGCTATTTATTTACTAGATGAGCCAGAGGCCGCTTTATCACCACAAAGGCAGCTTGCTTTTTTGCGTATTTTACATGATTTAACCGTCCAAGGGGACACGCAATTCATTATCGCAACACACTCTCCAATCTTACTTGGTTTTCCAAAAGCAGACATTTTTTCTTTTGATGGAGACATGATCAAAAAAACGGACTATGAAGATACAGACCACTACCAAGTAACAAGCTATTTTTTAAATAACCGAGAAAAGTTGTTAAGAGAGTTGTTTAAGGATGAACCATCGTAATGCTTTAGCTAAAATGATCATTTCATGAGTTCAGATGAAGTATATCCCATTCCAGAAGACTTGATTGTCCCAGTGGTTGTCTTGGGAAACGTAGAAAAAAGAGCCAGTAAT
>BAXC01000029.1 GCA_001310375.1 Bacillus sp. JCM 19041
CCGATAAATAATAGAGATAAGCCGTATATGACTAAGCACGATACAAGGATTGCCACTACAACCGTGGAACCAGCGAACTCCATATTCATAACAATAAAGTAATCGAGAATAAGAATGGCACCTACACCTAAGACTGTATATCCGACCCTATTCGCTCGCCAGAATGACCGCTTCCATTCATCGTAAAACAATTGAACCAACGGAAACCCTTCATCGTTCATACACCACCTTTTCATTACTACAAACATTGCTTGTAGAGCTGGAAAAAAACCACCTACTATACCACCTAGCAACGAAAAACCGATCAACAGTCCATTTACACTAGCTAAACGCACAATCCAATCACATACGCGTAGCGCAAACCCTCGCAATCCATCCGTCTCCATTATCAATCACCCTTTCAGCTGATCATCATCCTTTAATGCCGGAGAAACTAACGCCTTTTACAATTTGCTTTTCAAAAAATAAAAAAGCGATAATAACTGGTAGGGAGGCGATCGCGTTGACTGTCATCGGCAAAATATATGTCTCTGAATAATTCGAATTAAACATCGGTATACCAACCGGCAACGTGTAAAGTGCCTCTGATATAATCGCTAGATACGGCCAAAGGAAATTATTCCATGAAGCGATGAATGTTAAAATCCCTACCGCAGCAACTGCCGATTTACCTAGCGGCAATACAATGTTCCAGTACAAACGAAAGTCATTGCAACCATCAAGCTTAGCACTCTCAATTAACTCATTTGGTACGCCATCAAAGAAACTCTTTAGAATTATGACGCCTAGAGGTGCAGCGATTCCTGGCAGAATTAACCCTGCATACGTATCTAGCAAGCCCATTGAGCCAATGATCTCATAAAGCGGAATAATCATCGCTTCTCCTGGTACCATTAAACCAGCCAAAAAGAACAAGTATAATGCTTTCCTGTAGCGAAAACGCATTTTAGAGAATGCGAAGGCTGCCATCGATGTTAAGACAAGTGTAAGAAGGGTAGTTATTGTACCAATTAAAAAGCTGTTCCAAATCCATAAAAATACGTCGCTCCCGAGAACGATATCAACGTAATTGCTAAATGTGTAAGGTGGTAAGAACCAATCAATTGCTGATGTTGCGGCCGTTCCTTCTGGCTTCATGGATACAAAAAACATCCACACTATTGGAAATAAAAAGGCAAGTGCAGAGAGGAAGGCAATGGTGATTTTCAACCAACGTAACGGATCTCGTTTTGCAGTAAGCGCGGACTGGCTCATAACATTCTCCCCTCTTTGCCACCTAATCGCAGCTGAATAACCGATAGCACCAAGAGCACCATAAAGAGCAAGTAGGACATTGCGGCTGCGTAGCCAAGATCATAACGTTGGAAGCCCATTTCATAAATATATAAAATAATCGGTCTTGTTGACGTTCCTGGCCCACCGTCGGTGATTAGTAAGATTTGCGCAAACACCTTGAACGAAGCTAGTACTTGTAAGAGCAAAATTAACCGACCTATCGGCATAAGCTGGGGAAGTGTAATACGCCAAAACATTTGCTGTCTCGTTGCACCATCTACTTCAGCAGCTTCGTATAATTCATCTGGAATTCCTTGAAGCGCTGTCAAAAATAAGATCATATTAAACCCAACCGTCCACCAGAGTGTAACGGCAATGATGCTTACCCAGGCAAGTGATGGAGTTGCGAGCCAAAAAGGTTCTGAATTCAAACCTACTGCTTGCAGGATGTTGTTCACAACACCCGTATAAGGCTGCAACATGAAAATGGCCACAAAAGAGATGACGGAAACACTTAAAATGCTCGGAATAAAAAAGGAACCTCGAAAAAACGTTTGTAACTTTGTGTTTAAGTTGGCCATTAAAGCGAGCAATAAGGCAAGAACAACCATTGTGGGTGTCGATAATAAAACGAATAAAGCTGTATTACCAAAGGCTTCCCAAAAGTTAGGGTCACTCAACACATCTATATAATGGGTTAACCCAATAAACTCTTGCTGTTCGATTAAGGTCCAATTAAAGAAGCTCATCTGCATTCCCTTAAATATCGGGTAAATCGTAAAAAGCACATAGGCAACAAAGAAAGCAAGTAAAAACGGAATAGGACGCAAGTCGTCTTTCCACGTTAACTTTTTCATTTCATGCCCTCCTTAGCGGGTACTTGCAACAGCTTATTGTCTTGTCGTCACAGCAAGAGCCTTCATCATTTGGTCAATTCCTTCTTCAGGTGTAAGGCGGTTGCTCATTATTTCGTCTAATGCACGAACCATATCTGTTTCAGCGGGGTTTTGATAAATGGTGTTATCTGTAAATACTACTTTTGAAGCTACTTCTGCATAATCAGAACGAAACGGCTGCTCTTGAAAGGCTTGCGATTCCACAACATCACTTCTTGCCGGAATATGCCCTGCCTTTGCCCATTCAGCCCCTTCATCGCTTACAAATGCAATAAATTCTGCAATTGCTTCTTTACGTTCATTCGATTGCTCCTCTTGAATAGGAACAATTAATGTATGGGAATCTCCTTGGGCAGCATCAACATCAAATGACTGTGGGATTGGCATTGCTGTAAAGTTTAAATCATTCGACTCCCAAATACCCGTTGCCCACACGCCTGTCATCATGCCTACCGCATTTCCAGCCTGAAAGGTTTCATAGAAGTCACCAATATGCATCGGAATAACATCACCAAAGAAATTGTGAATATATTCCGCTGCTTCGATCGCAATTTCACGGTCTAATGTAATTTCTGGTTCTCTTAAATCATCAGAAAAAATCGGTGTGCCTCCCATTTGAAAATAGACCGTCCACCACCATCGGTACGTATCGACACCACCAGTAGAGATGGCAAGTGGTGTTTTCTCAGGTAACGCTTCTTTTGCCGCAACAAAATAGTCCATTAACCCAGTTGGTGTTGCTTCAATCGTCGGAAGTCCTTCCTCATCTAATAATCCCGCTTCTTCAGCTAGATCGTTATTGATGTAAAGAATAAACGGATGCGTGTCTATTGGTACTGCATACAGCTCTCCTTCTACTTCAACCGCACTACGGATATTATCTGGAAACAATTGAAAATCAAGACCTGCCTCTGACATCATTTCTTCTACCGGCTGTAAAAGTCCCTGATTCATCAATTGTGGTAATGAAGCTGCGTGAGAAATCCCAATATCTGGTCCTCGATCAGCGGCAACACTTGTCACAACTTTTGTATAATAATCATCCCAATCTTGCAAAATGATGTCCACATACACGTCATCTTGGCTGCTATTATATTCATCAACAATCGCTTCCATATAAGACAAATCTCCACCCGAAAGAAATACCCAATAATCAAGCTTCATTCGCCCATCTGCCATTGTATCAACTGAACGAGCACACCCGCTAAGCAAAACAATCACGCTCACTGCAACCATCCATCGCCTGGAATGCTTCACTGCAACGACCCCTTTCCTTATTTGAAAAAGATAGCGCTTACAACAAATGATGCTAATGAACCACTACCCTTTAAACAACCTTACAGCATTAAACTTTTTCCAGACGCACTACATGCCACGAAGCTGGGGCAAGCCTTGCTGTTACTTTTCCTTCTGCAACCTGCGCATCTCCGTTTTTGTGGGGTCTCACCATCTCTATTTCTTTTGTGTTAACCGCTTTTAAATTATCATTTTCAAGCACAAGATGCTCGATGATTTGATACCTTTCAAACCCACGAATATCGATCGTAACATCAAGTGGATCATCCAAATGACGATTTAAGGCAAAGATCGTTAGTTGATTCTCTTCTTCGTTGTAGACAACCGCCGTATCCAGTTGAGGAACATCTGTATACTTTTTCGTGTCGTAGCGCGGAGTTTGAACGACCGGCTGAAGTGAAACTCCTCTTCCGAAAACAGAAACATGCATATAAGGATAGAAGATTGTTTGACGCCAAGCAGGACCACCATTCTCCGTCATAATTGGCGCAATGACATTCACAAGCTGAGCAAGACAAGCCATTTTCACTCTGTCCGCTCTTTTTAAAAAACTCATTAACATTGAACCAACTAAGAGCGCATCTTCAAAATTATACACATCTTCCAATTGTGGAGGTGCAACTGTCCATGGATCAAGTTTTTGATCAGCTTCGCGGGAGTGATACCAAACATTCCATTCATCAAAACTTAAATACATTGTTTTTTTACTGCGTTTTTTTGCTTTAATGTAATCGCATGTCGCGATAACTGTCTCAATAAATCGGTCCATTTCAAGCGTCTTCGCTAAATAGCTAGCCGAATCATCTGCTGCATTTCCGTAATATTGATGAAGGGATATATAATCAACTTCTTCATACGTATGTGTGAGCGTTGTTGCCTCCCACTCTGGGAAAGTTGGCATCTCAATATTAGAGCTTCCACAGGCGACTAGTTCAATGTTCGGATCTACAAGCTTCATAGCTTTCGCTGTTTCAACCGCTAACCTTCCATACTCATCTGCTGTCTTATGACCGATCTGCCATGGACCATCCATTTCATTCCCTAAACACCATGTTTTGATACGATGAGGATTCTTATAACCATGGCTCACTCGCAAATCGCTATAATAGCTTCCACCATGATGGTTACAATATTCAACTAAATTTCTCGCAGCATCCACACCTCTTGTCCCAAGGTTTACAGCCATCATTACTTCTGCATTTGCCTGTTTGGCCCATTCAGCAAATTCATTTGTTCCGACATAATTAGGTTCTAGCACACGCCAAGCAAGTTCCAACTTCTTTGGTCGTTCATTAAGTGGACCAACGCCATCCTCCCAATTATAGCCAGATACCATGTTCCCACCTGGATACCTGACAATCGGAACGTTTAATTCTTTTACTAAATCCAGAACGTCTTGGCGGAAACCCCCTTTTGTTGCTTTTATATGATCAGGCTCATAAATCCCTCCGTATACTGCCCGACCTAAATGTTCAATAAATGATCCATAGATTCGTGGATCAATATCACCAATCACGAATGATGGGTCAATCGCCATTTTTGCTTTTTGTACTACTCCCATATACATCCTCCTTTAGAGCATTAACAATATAGTTAACTATATTGTTAATTAAGAATAAATTAATTAATTACTTATAGTGGATTATACGTCGGGTCCATTATTGAGTCAACTGTTGATTTTTAATTTTTCAAACTATTAACCTTATAAAAATCACATAGGCATGCTGTGTAACAGCATGCCTCGTATATCCATTTCTAACCCTAATAGTCTATAACTCTACTTTTATCTTATTCATTTCTCATCTACCCCCAAGTCATATCTATTCAACAAACGTTCACTTAATGAAACAACAATTGCCAGAGGCAAACTTGCAGAGAAGAACAACATCATCAATGGAAACCTGCCAAATAAAACAACAACAACTATGAGTGCTACCACCGTTAATAGCAAGTAAGGAAGATGAGATAATCCAAGAAACAATGCCAATTGCGTAGTGTACAGTGGTCCTGTTTGCTTTCTTTCGTGAATTGGAAAAGCAAGCAGAGTAATAAGCATAAAACCGCTTAAAGAAAAAATAAACATACTCTTAAATAGAAAAGGAGCGTTCGTTTCTGCCATGACGATGCCACTTACAAGCAATCCAATAAGCACTACTATAAGCAAAAGACCTATTTTATTCGATTCAATAAAACGTGCTCGATAAATCGTTTTAAATTCTTTCAGAAGCGCCAGTTGGCTATTAGGTTGTTGACGTTGTTTGCGCATAATATGAATAACTGCTGTGGTAGCGGGACTCACTCCCAATACAACAAACCCTAGTAATGAGAAACCGAGCCAAAGCATATTAAGATAAACAAGGTTTGTCATTTTTTCGCAAACCTTTAATAAGCTGTCCACTAACGAGTTCGCCATCATTTCCTCCTTACTTTAATCCTGTCGTTGCAATTCCTTCCACTAAGTACTTTTGAAAGAATAAAAAGATAATAAATTGTGGCAGAAGTGATAATGATGACATGGCGAGTAGTGGTCCCCATGACGTTCCTGACTCTGCATCCATAAAATTCCTTAGGCCAAGAGAGATCGTTTGGATATCTGCACTATTTAAATAAATAAGTGGCCCCAGAAAATCATCCCATGTCCACATAAAAGCAAAGATCGCTACCGTCACAAGCGCTGGTTTGACTAACGGTAAAATAATACGCCAGAAAATCCCAAACGTGGAACAGCCATCAATGATCGCGGCTTCATCCAACTCACGAGGAATACCTCGAATAAACTGAATGAGCAAGAAAATAAAGAACGGTGTCCCCCCTAGAAAGGCTGGTACAATTAACGGATAAAATGTATTTACCCACCCGATGTTGTGGAACATAATGTACTGTGGAATCAACGTGATTTGTACGGGCAACATGACCGTAGCAATCAGACAAGCAAACAGGAGCTTCTTAAAACGGAATTGCAGCCTAGCAAACCCATACGCAACGATACTTGAAGAAAGAATAGCGCCAATTACCACAAAGGTAGTGACAAAAGCTGAGTTTAGAAAATAAACATCAAAACCAGTCCGTCCAAATCCCTGCCAACCGACAAGGTAATTCTCCCACCTAAATTCACTTGGCCATAGAGACGCCGCATTTCCAAAAATCTCTGTTTGCGGTTTAAGTGAGCTGGCTACCATCCATAAAATGGGGTAAAGCATGACAAAGCCGAACAATACGACAAACGTATAATAGATGGCATCCGCTCGAATTGTCCGTTTCTTCATTTGTCTCCCCCCTCATAGTGAACCCAATATTTTGATGTCGCAAATAAAACCAGTGTGATGACACCAATAATGACTAATAGAATCCACGCCATCGCCGACGCATATCCCATGCGCAAATATTCAAAGGCGGTTTCATACAAGTAAACTGCATAGAAATTTGTCGCATCCATCGGTCCACCTTTTGTAATGAGAAATGCTTGAGTAAACGTCATGAATGCACCAATTGTTTGCATAATTAAATTAAAGAAAATAACAGGCGTCAACATCGGCAACGTAATTCGGAAAAATCGAGTTAAAGATGAGGCTCCATCCACACTTGCTGCCTCATATAGTTCCGCCGGGATTTGCCTCAGCCCTGCTAAAAAGATAATAAGCGGTGAACCAAATTGCCATACAACTAAAATGATTAAAATGGTTAAGGCATACGTGGGGTCACCAAGCCAATTAATACCATCTAAACCTACAGACGCAAAGAGTGAATTAATCGCACCTTCTCTACCAAAAAGCTGGCGCCAGACGACCGCAATTGCTACACTCCCCCTATAATGGAGGGAATGTAATAGATTGTGGTAAATAACCCTGTTCCTTTTCGTCCAGTGTTAAACAACATAGCAAGCAAAAGAGCAAATAATAGTTTTAAAGGAGTCGAGACAAAAACAAAAATCAAGGTTACTTTTAACGATTGTACAAACCTTGGGTCATTCACTAGAACATTTTTATAATTCTCCAGACCAACCCAACTAGCTGGTGACAACATATCGTAATTCGTAAAAGAAAAGTAGAGTGATGCAATCATTGGTCCAATAACTAAACCAAAAAAACCAATCAACCACGGCGAAATAATCAAATATGCAACCAAATCTTTACGAATCGACCCTTTTGTTGACTTCATCTTGAGGGTTGGATTAAGCGTACTTTGCGTAGGTTTCATCATAATCTCCTATCCTCCGGTCTAGTTTAGAATCGACTCTGCATCACTCCGGAATTGTGTTGCTGCGTCTTCTGGGGACGTTTGACCATATTTTACAGACTCTACAATCCGTAAGAAGGCACCGCGTACTTCACTTTCACCTGGAGGTGGTAAGGGATCAGCTGGTGCAGAGTTTTCAGCCATATACTCAAGATACCCAAATGTTTTCTCAACTTCTTCAGATACTTTCCCTTCCAAATGGGCTCGGATTTCTGATGAGATCGGAACGCCCCGTTCTGCTTGAAGAATTTCATTTGCCTCGGGGTCATTTGTAACGAAATCAATAAACAAAGCAGCATTTTCTTCTTGATTTGTATGCTCTGTAACTGAAAATGACATACTCGGTCGAATCCAATTCCCTTCAACCCACCATCAAGCGCCGGCAGTGTACTTAACGACAGTTCTTCTTCCGTCAACGCCTGTTGACCAATAATTTGGTTGCTCGCAATAAGACCCATTCCTGTTAATCCACCTGCAATCGTTGATTCGCCACCTTCTATATATTCCATTGTTATCTCATGTGGTGGAGACAAATCCTCCTCCAGCATCTCTGTAACAAATTCAAAAAATGCAATTAATGTTTCATCTGTGTAGCCAAGACCTTCGCCCGCTTCATTAAAGACACTCTCTCCGCTTTGCCTTGCATAAACAGAAAACAACTCGAATTCAGAGCTAAGGTCATATCCGTAAAAACCGTCGCCAACTCCCGCTCCGAGCTCTCGCATTTTTTCTTTTAAGTCCTCGTACGTATACCCTTCTTCCAATTCAATTCCATGCTCGTCAAATAATTCTTGATTATAAACAACGCCGAGTGCATTAGAACCTAGTGAGATTCCATATACAGCACTGTCAACGGTATTTATATCTTGATAGGCATCATCAACGTTAGATAAGTCAATCACCCCCTCATCAATGAAGGGAGAGAGATCTTTTATCAGACTCCTAGAAATATATTCATTGAGTTTGCTATTGTCCATCTGCACAACGTCAGGCAAATTACTTCCTGCAGCTTGAGTCGTCAATCTCTCCCAATAGTTATCCCAAGCCGTGTACTCTGGCTCAACCGTAATATCTGGGTATTTTTCTTCAAATAATTCAATCATTTCAATCGTCATCGTGTGTCTTTCTTGGCCTCCCCACCAAGCAACCCGCAAGACATCATCATCATTCCGCTCATCACCTGAGGTACCAGTTTGGCATCCCCCAATAGCCAATGTACAGAGTGCAACAGCAGCAAAAAGTATTTCATTTCGATTTTTTCTCATCTTAAGTCCCCCTAATATCAAAGTTCACTTCCTCCGAATCATTCCGAGTAACGTCCAACCAAGATAAATTCCACCTTCTGTTTCCACCGTAACTGGCGGTCAATCTAAATACTCCATTTGCCTCTCGCTTTGCATACCGAAAACAACGACCGGTGTATAGAATGTTTCATAGTCCTATAGAGAAACGAGATTATTCAGTATTTTAAAGTCCCTCCCATTCTTCTTTAACATCATCAATATAAATGGTTAGCTGTCGCTTCGCTTCTTCCGATACATGTTGTTCATTCGCTGGCCGATGTAAGTGTTTTTCATAATTAGAAAGAAATCGAATGGCTTGAGGATAACGTCCTGCCTCAAAGTGACTTTCTGCTTGCCTAAGCATGTTTTGCAACTGGTTACGAAGTGGTCCACGAATTTCTTCTGCTTCGATGAATGAGAGTGTTGCCTCTTTTAAGGCATCAAATGGATCTAATTTTACAGACTCCAGTAAGGGGACATACTCCCAGTCAATATCAGAAGCAAAGTAAAAGCTTGGGTAAGCAGGCTGATTGTACGTGACATTCTGCCATGCAATGCCTGTTCGGTACTGAATGTCATGCATAAGTGTGTACAACTTCCTGTCCGTTACTTCCGTATTCATATAAATCCTTATTGCGGAACTGTCTTCGGTACGCACAAGAAGTTCCTCTCGCCAATCGCCAAATACATCCGCGACAAGCGATGGATTGCCTTTTGTATGGTTATTTGTCCTTGTCCCTGTCGCCGTCAATAGACGTCCATTTTGCCAATCGTCAATTGTTGGTGTTACATCAATTGCACCATTTATCATTTGCGTCGACATATCAGGAGACCACTTGATATTCATATTTGTACCAGGTTGCTCCGCGCTCAATTTATCTCCTTGCGCCGTGTAAAGACCGATTGCCCACGTTTCGAGTCCTCTCTGCCCAGGAACAACGTCGCCAATCATTCCACGACCTGTATCGGTTCCACTGTAAGCACCGTATAGGACGTCTCCATTACGGGCATCCCGCAAAGCGTATCCATATGGAGCATATCTCCCTCCTTCAAAAACCATAAAGGATTCTAACCCCGGTCGGTCAGGGTTTATGTCGGCAACATGTAATGCATCGCCATGACCAAGTCGTGCCATTTCGCCTGGGATCGCACTTTCTGGTGGCATCTTGGCAAAGGAGCTATACAATAAGGAGCCATCATGGTCGATCGTTGCTCCACCGTAGATGATTTCCTGCTTTCCATCCCCATCTACATCCGCAACACTAAGTGAATGTGCCCTTGCGTTGTGATTGTTCCAAATTCCTCATCAGTGCCATCCACTCCATGCGGACTATCGTTAAAGGGATTAGACATTGGCGTCCAACCACTGTCTACATACCAGTTTTCAACGATATTTTCGCCATTCCAATCATACGCAATAAGCGTTGTTCTCGTATAATAACCTCTTGCAAAGATGGCTGATGGTGTCTCACCATCCAAATATGCAACACCAGCTAAAAACCGATCTACCCGATTACCAGGTTCAATACGGTTCATAGCATAATCTCCCCACATCAAACCATCGTCCTCGCGCCCAGGCTTATAATGAATCGTTTGTAGCTCATTCCCAGTTTCTCCTTCAAACACAGTTAAGTACTCCGGACCATCCACTATGAATCCTTCAAATTCGCGAAGCTTATTATTCCCACTTCTTTCCGGGGCGTACTCATCCATAAAAAAATCTGTTAGCATTTCTGCATCTTCTTGGCTTAAGGGATACGCGTGCTGCTGATCTACACCAAGTGCCTCTTCAATTGTTTCTGGCCAGTTACCGCTCACCACTTCTTCATGCTCATGCCATGACATAAACATCTTTACAACGTGTTCATAATAATCATCCGCACTCATTCGGTAATCATCATCATGGGAATAGCCCGCTTCTACGTCTTCTGCTGGCATCGTGATATATTCCTCTGAAACGACATCACCGTTCTCATCAAATGTGAACACTTTCGTTCCTGGTGCAGTTTTAAACATCATTTCCGCTTTTCCATCACCATCGAAATCGTAGATAAGCATTTGTGTGTAATGTGCTCCAGAACGAATATTCTTCCCAAGGTCAACTCGGTAAAGTAACTCACCTTCAAATGTATAAGCATCGATGAAGGTATTCCCTGTGTATCCTTTCTGGGATACATCTTTTGAATTAGAAGGGTCCCATTTGACGATGAACTCATATTGACCATCTCCATTTAAATCGCCTACACTCATATCATTTGCATGATACGTATATTCCTCACCGGCCGGTGTCACACCATCTTTAGGTTTCTGTAGTGGAAGATCATAGTATCCATCTTCCCACGGTTCCACAACTTCGCTTCGTTTTTCTCCACCACTATTGGTAACGCTTACATAATAACTCGACGTATTTGTTCCCTCACTGTCCAAATAATTTGTGCTATCAGTAATCGTTTTCAAGAATTTCCCGTCACGATAAACGTCAAAATTCGTTCCTGTTAAACCATTCTCGGAATATCCTGTTGCTTCTTCTTTAAAAAGGCGCCAACTTAAAAAAATGCCTTCCCCTGTGTCTAAGGCTACTAACCCACGGTCTAAATCCTCAAGTTGCACATCAAATACTTTTTCCACTGGAGATGACACTACTGCTGAAGGGTGACCTTCTTCACCGTTCTTGACAGGTACTACTTTTAAAAAATGGGGCACATGTGTTGAACCTTCGAATGTGTACATAGGATCTGTTGTTTCAGCAATTTGTTCATATTCCATCTTTTCCGTATTCTTGTCGGCCCAATAAATCCGATACCCATCCACATACTGCAGTTTATTCCATTCAAGTACCACTTCCGCTTCACTGACATGTTTGATTTCGACGATCACCTCTTCCCCTGAGACAGCTGCTGATTGACTGCCTGAAAATAGCGGTAAACCGATCCCTGCACATAGCAATACGATGGTAATTTTACGAATAAAAGCAGACATTCTCTAAACCTCCCAATCAGTTGTCGTTTAAACGATTTTTTAGGATGATCTAAGATGACCAGTACCAGACCCCCTTTCCTCCTGCTGAAGATCCCTTCTTAACTCTTAGCATACAACTGCCTTCCCCTCTGGTCTTATTAAAATCGGCTGTCCTTTCCCACTTTCAGAAACAGTGACTCTCTGATGTCTAAACAGCAAAGAAACAGTGAGCAAAGCCCACTGTTTCTGACCGTAGACAAGATACCTCTGAGATAAAATTGAGGGCAAACTGAAAAACTAGCTATTTTTTTTGGATAAAAGCTAGTTGCATCAGCATGTAGTTTAAAAAAGGAAGCTCTCCGCCATATGTAGTAGACAGAGAGCTTCTTTATAACCTTGTAAGGACTTTTTAGTGGCTTCAGAAAAGACGAAGATGGGCCTCGCAGCTACGAAACGCGCCTCATCCGTCGCCCGCGGAAAGCGAAGTGTATGCCGGGAGCGAGGACAACGCGAGAAAAGCATCGTCTATTCACTCATTAGTAAAAAAACTTGTCTGCGGTCTCGTTTTACGGGACTTTGTCCATCAACTATCCTTAGACTGCATATCCAATCTTTCTGTAAAAGGGGCAAACGCCATCCCTGAAAGAGTAGGCATTTGATAACAATCTAAAGTTATTTCTAACAACCCTTTTACTGTATATTGACCTTCAATACGTTCAATTCTTTCCTCTTCAAATTGTTTCACAGGTAGTTCGCGCAAGCTTTCGATTACTTGGACATGGGTTTTAGCTGTTTCATGTGTACACGGTACAACTGTACTGTTTTTTTGAACAGCCTCAATACATGTATCTAATTTTGTTAATGCCTCTTTATGATTCACATCGAGGTTCCCGTATTCCTTTATTGATCCATCATGAAAATAAGCAATTACTTTCCCCGTATCATCATCACACTCATATTTAACCGTCGCGTGTTCAAACTCATATTCAAACATTGGACCGATTTCCTCTCTTGTCGAATGAGAGGCATAAAATAAAAGGTCTGCTCCGTCTGCCGTTTTTGTACGAATTGCACACGTATCAAATGTCTCAATTGCATTTGCTTTATACAAGTCAGCCTCAACCTTCATCACTTGAACACAAGAGTCGATTTCGTCTCCAAGCACATAAAGCATATTATGAAGAAAATGGGCAGCTGCGTTGTTTGCAATGCTATCAAAAACAGCCTTACCTTCCAATGCATAGCGCTTTCCAGCCCAATTCGAACGGTTAAAGTAGGTTGTGCTTCTCGGCCACAACACCAATGTGCGTAACGTTTTAGGTCTTCCAAACATTCCTCTTATCCTGTCACGCTTTACTGCCTGAATCGTCTTACTAAATGACCAATTAAAGCCAATGGCGGCCCATTTCCCTGACTGCTTTACCGCTTCATCCAAGATGGCGAAGTCCTCACTTTCCGCAGTCAACGGTTTTTCGCAAAGAACGTAGCTACCATTCTTTAAGGCTTCAACAACGTGTTCCGTATGGAGCTGGATCGGTGTTGAAATGATTGCTAAATCCGCTTGATGCTTTTCATAAAACCTCCTAAGTGTGGAGTAAATAGGAATATGATTAGACTGTAGCGCGTCATAATAGCGGCTTCTATCAGGCGCAATCTCAACAACGCCAACGATGTTGGCATCAGGGCGTTTTAGCAACGCATTCATGTAGACATCCCCGTATCCATTGATGCCAACGATGAGTACTCTCACTTTGTCTGTCACTTGCGCCCTCCTCTTTAGCTCTTTCCTTCTATACGTATGACTTATAACGCTCAATCACCTTAGACAATGCTTCGTCACCAGGCATATCCCATAATAATTGATTCATGATTTCGACTTCAATCGGCCCTTTATACCAGCTGCTTCCACTTGTCTCCTCATCTTCTTGAGTTCAATGACACCGTCCCCCATTAAGGAACGGCCTTTGAACATATCTGTAATAGGGATTTTCCAATCAGAAACATGAAACCCTAAAATATTCCCAGCCGCTCGCTTAATTTGCGTTTCAAGATATGGATCCCACCAGACATGAAACGCATCAATAACTACACCTACTTGTTCTTTGCCAACGATTTCAACTAAGTCATTTGCTTGCCCAAGCGTGTTGATAACCGAACGATCAGCAGCATACATCGGGTGGAGCGGCTCAACTCCTAACTTTACACCTTGTTCTTTTGCATACGGAACCAGCTCTTTAATCCCTTCTTGCACATGTTTTCTAGCTTCGTGCAAATCCTTGTCTGCACCAGGTCCACAAACGAGTACAAGTACCTTCGTCCCAAGTTCTGCTGCTTCATCAATTGCACGTTTATTATCATCAATTCGGCGAACTCGTTCTTCTTTTGTACTTGCTGAAAACATCCCACCTCGACACAGACTAGATAAAGTTAGTCCTGCATCTCCGATATGCTTTTTTGCTTCGTTTAAGCCATATTCATGTAATTTATGACGCCAGACAGATATCCACGCTACGTCTTGCCGAGCACAGCCTTCAATCGTCTCCGCAAGTGACCACTGTTCCGTTGTAATTTGGTTTAAACTAAGTCGGTTCATCTCTGCTTGACTATTCATAAAAGGACTCCCTCTTGGCTAATCCCTGCAGATTCAAGCACATGTGCCATTCTTTGTATAGCTTGCTCGGGATTAGAGAGTAAACCAGCTTCATCTGCCAATATAAATAATTTTGATAAATGAATCACTGACCTTGCCCTTCTGCACCACCAATCATCCGAAAATGATTTTGAAAACCATTTAAATATGCCATAAAAACAATTCCTGTCTTATACGCATACGTTGGTGATTCAAAGATATGACGAGCAAGGGGAACTGTTGGAGCAAAAATCCGCTCATAAGTTGCTGTGTCACCATTGTCCAATGCTTGAAACGCGCTGGCTGCCGCAGGGGCAATCGCGTCAAATATGCCCAATAAAGCATCACTATATCGATTTTCATCGCCGCTGATCAATTCTGGGTAATGAAAATCATCTCCTGTATACATCCGCACACTCTTTGGAAGACGATTACGCATTTCAATCTCTTTGCCTTTATCGAGTAATGAGATTTTAATTCCATCTACCTTGTCTACGTGCTGGTGAATGACCTCTAAGCAAACATCCATTGCTTTCTCAGCTTTTTCGTCGCCCCAATACCCAACTAAGTTAGGGTCAAACATATCACCAAGCCAATGAAGAATAACTGGTTCTTTTACTTGCTCCAAAATTCGCCCGTATACAGCCTTATAATCTTCCGGTGTTCGCGCAGCCTTCGCAAGTGCCCGACTCGCCATCAAGATCACTTTACTGCCTTTTGATTCAACATATTCTGCCTGCTCTTCGTAAGCAGCAATAATAGCATCAAGTGTATGGCTTTGCTTTTGTTCAAGCTGGTCCGTTCCTGCTCCAGAAGCAATGATTCCTCCACATGCTTTCGCCTCTATGGAAGAACGAGCAATTAATTCTTTCGCTGTTTCCCAAGATAAGCCCATCCCCCTCTGAGCGGTATCCATTGCTTCAGCAACACCAAATCCTAATTTCCAAAGAGCGTGGCGATAAGAGAGAGTCGAACTCCAGTCAACGTCACCTCCCAGCACCGGATGGCAGCCGATAAGGGATCCGCGACAACATGAGCGGCCGAATATACTCGGCGAGAATGGAATTGGTTGGTGCTTGGGTAGACCATTTCTTGTTGTTTTAACGTGTAGGATACTAGCTGTCGGTCCTCATTAGGAAGAGTAATCGTCATTAACATGATTGCGCCCCCTTACACCTGTTTTGCTGCTACATCAGTAGCAAGCTTTGGTACATCAACCCATTTCCGCTCACGCCACGCTGCTAGACCCAAATCAGATAATTGAGTCCCTTTTGCTCCCTCAAGCAAGTCCCAAGGAAATTCGCTATCACACTCGACATGTTTTAAAAACAACTCCCACTGTGCTTTAAAACCATTTTCATAAACATCATTTTCAGGTACTTGTTGCCATTGTTCTTGAAATTCAATTGAACTCGGAATGTCCGGATTCCAAATTGGGCGTGGAGTCTGTACACGGTGTTGGACTTTGCAATCGCGTAAACCAGCCACAGCACTACCAAGTTTCCCATCAACTTGAATCGTTAACAAATCATCACGGTTAACTCGCGTTGTCCAGGAGGAATTCGCTTGTACAACAACTCCATTCTCCAATTCAAAGATTGCATATGCTGCATCATCAGCGGTTGCTTTGTATTCATTGCCTTGTTCGTCAATACGCTTTGGAATATGCGTTGCACCGATACAAGTAAGTGATTTTATTTCGCCAAACAAATGATCAATAACATAACGCCAATGAGCAAACATATCAACAATGATGCCACCACCGTCTTCTTCCCGATAATTCCAGCTTGGGCGTTGACCCTCCTGCCAATCACCTTCAAATACCCAATAACCAAAATCAAGTTTAACGGATAAAATTTCGCCAAAATACCCACTATCAATTAAACGCTTTAATTTTAATAAGCCAGGTAAAAAGAGCTTATCTTGCACGACTCCATTTTTAACGCCTGCCTCTTTAGCCAATTGCGCTAATTCAAGTGAACCTTCTAAACTTGTAGCTGTTGGTTTCTCGCAATAAATATGTTTCCCTGCCGCAATCGCTTTTTTAATATCTGCAGCGCGTCGATTAGTTGTTTGTGAATCAAAATAAATCACATTTTCTTTGTCAGCTAATGCCCGCTCTAAATTCGTTTCAATCCGACTAATCCCATATTTAGTTGCTAGATTTTCTAATTTCGCTTCATTGCGCCCCACAAGAATAGGATCTGGCATTAAGACTTCGCCATTATCAAGCACAACACCACCTTGTTCACGTATGGCGACAATTGAACGAATTAAATGTTGATTTGTTCCCATCCTCCCCGTTACTCCGTTCATAATAATACCAATCTTTTTCGCGCACATATTCATCACTCCCATTTGTTAAATTACAACTATCATAATGGAAGCGCACTTATAACTCTTACCACTCTCGGTATCTCATTCTCAATTTCAGAGGTCGTTTTCCACCACGTCATCTAAGTGAGTCTTTTGATAAACAAGTGGGCTTACACCAACCCGGTTCTTAAACACACGATAAAACGTTGAAACCGACTCAAAACCGACTTCAAAACAAATCGATACAATATCTAAATTTGTTTCCACCAACAAATGTTTCACCCGATTTAAACGAATTTCCGTTAAGTATTGCATCGGCGTCATTTGATAACTATCTTTAAAAATCTGCTGCATATAACGAGAGCTAATTCCCATTTTAGCTGCCAAATCCTCTGCGTGAGTCAGTTGATAATAATGGCTTTCAATATAACGTTTTAATTCTTCCGCCCGACGGTCATTGGCATCTTGAACATTGCTGTGCTGTTTCATTCGTACCAAAGCAAGCAAGATTTGTCCTAGAAACAATTTTTGCCCAATCGCAGATTGACCTTCTTGTCTATGCAACTGCTCATATAACATTTTTCTCAATAATTGTCTGATTTCACTGCCCTTAAATGCATTGAGTTGCAAGACCTCCGATTGTGCAAACACCGGAGAAACCAACTCATTTCTATATTCATCTGGTAAAAATGTTTCATCAAATTGGAGAACGAGCATCGTCATTTTTGAACGGGCATGTATTGAATGAGGCGTCATTGGGCGGATAACGATAAAGCGATCCTCCAACAACGGATAAGGTTTTTCATCTAAAATACATTCTCCTTCACCTTCAAGCACATACAGCAACTGATGTGTGTAATGAAAATGGCTTTGAATGTGATTTTTAGCCCGGTGTTTGTTCTCGTATAAATGGATCCCTTCTTTTGTCTGCAACAGCACATCCTGCAAGGCTTTCAATCCCTTCTCATAAGTATTAACTTTGACTTTTTCTTTCTCACCTCTTTAAATCCTTTAAATTTCTCTGACATACAAAAAAGCATCTCTCTAAGATGACTGACAGAGAGATGCTCCTAAAGTAGACTTTTTTAGAGCCATTGAGAATTGGAACCGTATAAAAGAGCCTTCCTTTTATGTGTAACCAAATGATTACCTATTTACTTTGTATTGTATCTTTCACCAAGGCATTTCTCCAACCACCTGATTCCGTTATATCTTCCGCTCCTTCTACCGCCGACCCTTCACAAATAAAGCCATTGACTTCCCTTCCATCGGCAAGCACTACTTTGCCAAGTCCAAGTGGCGCTTTAATCAATCCTAGAAAGGAACCGTATTCAGATAATGGCATATCCCAAAGCTCTACCTCAATTGAATTGCCACCTTCATTTTGCTTCACAAGACCAGGTTTTGCTGGTTCACCTGGCAACTTAAGTAGTTTATAGATTGGAGCAGTTTCCGCTTTTTCTTTAAAAACAGCTTGTCGCGTACGCAACTGGCCTTCGAGAGGAAAGCCACGCATATGTAAACCACAAACCGCTAAAAGAGCAGTTGGCTCGTTTGCTTGTTCAAATGCCTCTGCCGCTCCGACGATAAAGCGCTCACTTTCATGTATAGCAAAAAACGTCACCCCAAATGGTAAGCCGTCCGCTAGCGTTGTACCAGGTACCGCGATTGCACATAAATCAAGCAAGTTACAATGGTTTGTATATAAGCCCATATCACTGTTTGCTGAAACAGGATTATCTCTCACTTGTTCTCTTGTGTACGTACCTCCATTTGTCGGCATCATTAAGACACACTCTTCGCCAAGCCATTCCCACACTTGGCGCTTGATCGCCTTAAGTCGGTGTTGCGCCTGAAAAAGGGCTGCTGCGTCATAGGCAGGATTTTTTGCAGAACGAATGACTTTCTCTGTAACAGGAAAAGCCACATTTGGGTGAGAAGCGATAAAATCTCCAATCGCTGCCCACCTTTCAGCGACTAACGGGCCATCATAAAGAAGGCTAGCTGCTTCCGATAAAAGTGCAGTGTCAATGTACGCAACTGGCGTGCCCAGCTCTTCCAGTACACGAACCGATTCATCCCAAGCTTGTTCAAACGCTTTTGCATGGGGTCCGTAAAAACGAAGCGATTCTTTTTTAGGAACAAGGTAGCGAGTTGGCTTCGCTGAAGTCAGCGGAGCACTTGCTTGTGAGAACGGATCTTCCACATCATATCCACGTATAACGCTGTCAACCATTCGCGCATCCTCAATTGTATGTGTAAATGCCGTGACACAATCAATGCTCGCACAAGCGGGAACGACGCCTTTCGTTGACCACGCCCCCAAACTCGATTTAAATCCTACAAGTCCATGCAAACTCGCTGGAATTCTTCCAGACCCCGCAGTATCCGTCCCTAAAGAAAATGGCACTAGTTTCCTTGCTACAGTAACGGCAGAGCCAGAGCTCGAGCCACCACTAATATATTCAGGCTTAACCATTATGTGCCTCCCCGTAAGGACTACGCGTCCCGACGAGTCCCGTTGCAAACTGATCTAAATTCGTTTTTCCAACGGGGACTGCACCTGCCGCAACAAGTCGGTTAATAACAGTCGCAGATATTTTCGGTTCATATGCATACTCTGCACAGCCTGCTGTTGTTTCAAATCCTGCAACGTCAATATTGTCCTTCACTGCAAATGGAATGCCCCATAATGGCGATTCATGTGGATCAAGCTTACGCAAATGATCCAAAAAAGGCGCTAACTTCCTTTTCTCTGGAGGAGAAATCCAAATGTTGTATTCTTCCTCTTCCATACTACGCTTAATCAGCTCCTCCATAACCTCTTCTGGTGTTGTCTTCTTGAGCAGATATGCAGAACGCAGCTGTTTAATCGTGTGCCATTCCATTAGGTCAACACCTCGCTTTTTTTCTTAGCAATCGCTACAATACGGCTACCGGCGTGCACTTCATCCCCTGGCTTCACGTAAACTTTTTTTAATTGTTCCAGACACCGTTGCGTGTTGTGGAAACTCCATTTTCATGCTTTCCTCAATTAATAGAACATCGCCTTCTTCTACATATTGACCGGGCTTAACGAGTACCTTCACACGCTCCCTGGCATAGTGCTTGCAACAGGCTCGACTCCTTCTGGTAGTTCACCAGCTACCTCCTTGCTCTCGGTAACAGCTTCAAATACATATTCCGCTAGACCTTTTTTTCTCCAATCATCGCGCTCCTTTGCAAAGGCAACCTGTTGTTTCTGTTTAAATGCTTTACTCCCTTCTTGAATCTTTTCAAGGAAGGCAAGGTATTCACCTAGCTTAAATGTTGTTTCTTCCATCTCTACTTCAAATGAGCCTCGCTCCATCTCTTGTCGCATGTTACTCAATTCCTCTTCAGTCACCGGGTAGTACTGTATTTGATCAAAAAACGCAACAGCCATGCTTACCATCTTTAAAACTTTTCGACGGCTTTAAATGATTCCAGATTTGCACGGTACGCCCAACAAGTTGATAGCCTCCAGGTCCTTCTAAACCATAAATACACATATATGCTCCGCCAATTCCAACAGCATTTTCTGGTGTCCACGTCCGGGCTGGATTGTATTTTGTCGTAACAAGACGGTGACGCGGATCTGTTGGTGTTGCTACTGGTGCACCAAGATAAACATCACCAAGGCCCATCACCATGTAATTTGCTTCAAATACGGTTTGAGCAACTTCGTCCACCTCTGCAAGTCCGTTAATACGTCGAATAAATTCAATATTATCAGGACACCAAGGTGCATCAGGGCGAATGTTTTTTTCATATCGCTCCATCGCGAGCTGTGCAGACGGATCATCCCACGATAACGGTAGCTTCACAATCCGTGAAGGTACTTCAACCGTCTCAAGTGATGGAATAGCTTTATTTAATGCGACAACTTTCTTACACGCTTCCTGTACTGATAATCGCAACGGATCTAGATGAATTTGAAGTGATCGAATTCCTGGTGTTAATTCAAACACTGGAAAATCATCTTCAGACTCAATTGCTTCCATTAAAAGATGAGCTTGAAAACGGTAAGGTAAATGCAGTTCCATCTCTCCGTATTCTACGAGAAGATACGCATCCCCTGCTGCTCGAATCGTCATTGCCATACCATTTTGGCCTTCCGCATCGCTTTCATATAAAAGAGGATAAGAACCTTGCAATCTTTCACTTGGTTTCGGAAGTTCTGGAACATCCCCTCCTTCTTTTATATAAGCTTCTTGGCGCAAGAGCATTTCATTTGCCTGTTCTAGTGTCAGGAGTTGAAAGCGGACTTTGTCCCCTGGTTGAAGTTGTCCGATTTTCCATAACTCTGCTGTTGCCGTTGTTACCGGACAAACAAAGCCACCTAGACTTGGTCCATCTGGTCCTAATAAGATAGGGGTATCGCCTGTTAAATCCAAACTACCAATCGCATAGGCATTATCATGGATGTTTGAAGGGTGTAAACCTGCATCTCCCCCATCTTCTCGAGCCCATACGGGGGCCGGACCACTTAAACGTACGCCAGTCCGTGAACTATTAAAATGAACTTCGTATTCAGCAGTTTCCAGCTGTTTCAAATAGGCTGGATCGATATAATCGGTTGTACTATGAGGACCTGGGACAACCCCAATCGTCCATTCCTTTTGATACGTCATTTGTTTATTAAATGTAAGAGTTCCTTTATCACAACCCCCACCTCCATTCAGACGAAGCACATCACCTGTTCGTAAAGCTCGTCCGCCATGCCCACCAAATCCACCTAGAGTAAATGTCGCACCACTCCCAAGAAGTGATGGTACATCAAACCCTCCAACAACAAGTAAGTACGTGCGCATGCCTGCTTTCGCTTTTGCAAAAGTCAGGACACTTCCAGCTTGGACTGTAAGTGGTTCGTACATAGGAACAGGAGAACCATCTAATATCGCTTCCATGTTCGCTCCAGTCAAACAAAATGTCGTCGCTCCCCGGAATCGATACGACCCTCCAGATAGCGTCATTTCAATCCCTGTGGCTCCCTCATCATTGCCAAGCAAACGGTTACCGATTCTGAACGCAACTGCATCCATTGGTCCGCTCGGCGGGACTCCGACATCCCAATGACCAAGTCTAGCTGGGTAATCTTGCACGGTTGTTTGAATCCCGCCATCTAAAACTTCAAGCGCCGCTTCTTCTGTCACAAATTCGTTGAGCAGTTTTGTGTAAACATGCCCTTTTTGAAATTCAGGTGTGTTTAAAACAGCGATAGCATACATCAGATTTGATGTAATTCCATAAAAACGGGTTTCATCCAAAGCTGAACTCAACTTAGCTATTGTTTGATCTCGCGTTTCTGCCTTTGCAATTACCTTGGCAAGTAAAGGATCATATAACGTTGATACGGTTGTACCCGCTTCTACCCATGTCTCGTTTCGGACACCCTTCGCAAATATAACCTGGTCGAGCTTTCCAGCACTTGGACGGAAATCAAGCTGGCAATCCTCTGCATAAACCCGTACTTGGATACTGTGTCCCTGTGGTTGAAGCGATTGAGCTAAAGCAACATCCCACTCACCAGCAGCCTCCTGCACCATCCATTTTACAATGTCGACGCCATACACTTCTTCTGTCACTCCATGTTCAACTTGCAAACGTGTATTCACTTCCAGGAAATAAAATCGTTTAGCTGCTTCGTCGTATAAAAACTCAACTGTACCCGCACTTACATAGCCCGTTTTGCCCGCGATGCGCAATGCACTTTCATGCATATCCTTACGCACCGTTTCCTTCAGATTAGGTGCTGGCGTTTCTTCAATCACTTTTTGATTGCGACGTTGGATCGAGCAATCTCGTTCACCAAGTGCAACAACATCACCACTGCGACTCCCGAACAACTGAACCTCTATATGACGAGCGTGCTCAATATACTTTTCTATAAAAAGACCCGCGTTGCCAAAATGTTGTTCCGCTAAATGAACAACTGCGGCATATGCTGTAAGCAAGTCCTCCTCATTGTGGCAAACACGCATGCCAATGCCACCTCCACCTGCAGTACTCTTTACCATAACAGGGAAGCCAATTTCCTTAGCTGCTTGAACAGATTCTTCTTCTGTATAAAGCAAATCCGTTCCAGGCAACAAGTACATTCGCCGCTAATGCTAATGCCCTCGCCTCGTGTTTTAAACCAAACTGTTCCAACTGTTCAGGTTTTGGTCCGATAAAGACGATACCTGCCTTTGCACAGGCACGAGCAAACAGTGCGTTTTCACTTAGAAAGCCATAACCAGGATGAATTGCTTCTGCTCCGGTCTCTTTAGCCGTTTGAAGTACAACCGTTTGATTCAAATAACTCTCACTTGCTTGTCCCTCTCCTAAGCAGATAGCCTCATCTGCTAGTTGAACGTGAAGGCTTGTCGCGTCTGCTTTTGTGTAAATAGCGACCGACTTTATCCCCATCTCTTTCAATGTTCGAATGATTCGCACAGCAATTGTTCCTCGATTGGCAACTACTATTTTTTTAAACAAGTCCCTCCACTCCTCTTCTCTTTTTATTTATCCCAGATCAATAAGCGAATCGGTGTAGGATTAAAACCTGAACACGGGTTATTTAATTGAGGGCAATTAGAAATAAGCACCGTTGTATCCGTTTCAGCTACCATTTCCACATACGCCCCAGGACTTGAAATACCATCTGCAAATGAGAGCCCTCCCTCTGAAGTAACTGGAACATTCATAAAGAAATTTACATTAGGCGCTAAATCCCGCTTTGAATAACCCTCACCTCGTTTTGCAAGTTCCAACATAAACGTATCACGGCAATTGTGCATCGCCGCTCGGTCATGAGCGTAGCGAACTGTATTGCTCTGGGAAGAACAAGCGCCACCAAACGTGTCATGACGTCCAACTGTATCAGCAATCAGCTTTACAAGTGGTTTACCTGACTCTGCTCTCAAGATACTCCCAGTTGTTAAATAGAGGTTTTTTTGTTCCGTTATCGTTCTGACCGCACTATAGTGATCATTCGGATTCATCGTGTCATATAAAAGCGTATCAGCTGCTTGATTTCCTGATAAATCAACAATTCGAAACCACTGCCCCTTCTTCAAATCATGCATCCATCCCTTTCCTGCGGGTATCGTCTTATCGTAAATAGCTGTTTGAGGAGTGCGTTTGCTTTCGGTCAATTGCATTGTTTTCATTCCAATACCTCCTTATTGTGATACGAGTGTTCCACTCGTCGTTGTTAACAGTTCAAAATCCCAAGTATTTTCAAACGCCCGCTTGTTTTCCTCACAATGATTTACACAAGGATCATTCTTTGCAACAGGTGGTGCGTCGGACACTTCAATATGGATTAATCCACTCGGGTATACCGTGCTTGGATTTAATGGGTGTGGCGTGTTTGAACATAAAAATACGAGATCCATTTCCGTCCGTAAAACAATGTAATCTCCGTCTTTGCTGTGATTTGAATTAAAAGTCATTGCTCCATTCGTGTCATAACCAACCTTTGAAAACACATTTACAACCGGTCCCATATCTTTTTGTTCAAAACCCTGACGAATCAGTTCTATTGCAAAATTTTCTTCGCTACTCCGATGCCATTCATTTAACTGGTTTTGAAAACTCGTTTCACCGTATTTTTTATCCGTTTGTTCTCGTGTCGTATAGGAGCTGACTGGATCATGCCACCCTACCGTGTCTTCCACGATACTCGCCATCACTCGCCCATTATCGCTCATCAATACATTTCCTGTTGTTAGCTTTGAAGTGTGCTGTGCTTTTAACGTGTCCGGCATACTATAGCGCTCTTCTTTTTGATTTGCATGAAACAGCATAAAGGCGAGATTACCACCTGAACCATTAGTCGTTAGTTTGATCAAGCTCCCTTTTCGAATTATTCCTGACCATTTCCCGCCAGCTTGTAGCGTATGTCTCCACTTCACTTATACCGCCTCCTCCTATTAAATAAAGCCTGGGAGACAGAGTCTCCCAGGCTTTTATCCTTCCGTGTATGCGGCGGTTGCCGCACGCCTTCTCTCGGACCAGCCTTACGCTACACGCAACGGAACCCTAGAAAGCTTTGTTGTTCTAAAAAGAACCTTTATCCTCTTGTTCCTACTAGAGTTACATAGATTTAATTAACGTTTCTACGATTTCGTTAGGTTATCTAACGTATTTTTTCTGTCTATTTTGATCTTTTCGTTTAAATTCTTTGTCAGTCTTTATAACAAAGAGATTGCTATTTTCATTCTGCCCTTTAGCATAAATCGGTAACTAAACGAAGTAGCAAGAAATGATTTCAGAATAATAAATTGGAGGACTCAAAATGTCTAATACATCGTTAAAGCGCACTCTCTCTCTCTGGCAAGTTTCTGCACTTGGACTAGCTTGGAACACACCCATGATTTATTTTTCGACATTCGGAGTTTCCTATGAAAGCGCAAGTGGCCAGCTCCTGATTACTTACACACTTGCTTTCATTGCCATCCTCTTTACCGGAATAAGCTACGCGTACTTAGCAAAAAAGATCCCCGTATCTGGTTCTGCATACACCTTTGCTAAAGCAGCAATACATCCAAACGCAGGCTTTATTGTTGGTTGGATTGTGCTACTCAATTACTTATTTGCGCCGATTATCGCCTGTATAACGTTTGGTGTATTTTTATCTGCCCAATTCCCCACGATTCCATCTTTTGTTTGGATTATTGCTTTAATTATTTTACTAGCCGCTATCGCCATTAAAGGTATCGGCGCATCAGCCAATATCAGCGCAACATTTGTTGCGATTCAGCTGCTTTTTATCGGGGGATTTGCTGGCTTTTTACTTTATAAGCTCTTTCAGGGAGGAAATGTCCCTTTAGCAAATGCCTTTGCTGCACCGCTTTTACAGCTAGATAATCCCTTTCACGTACTCATGGTTGGCGCATCTGTTGTTGTCTTCTCCTTTCTTGGCTTTGATACGATTACGACCTTATCAGAAGAAACCAAAAACCCAACAAAAACAATCCCGCGTGCAATTTATCTCATTCTTATTATTGTAGGAACATTTCATCTTACTTCGTCTTTTGTCATACAAACCTCTTTCCCCCGCCTTTCTTTTATCCAAGCAGATGCTGCTGCACTTGAATTGATGGCCTCGGTGGGTGGAGGAATATTACAGCTTATCTTCATTGTTGTTCTGGCTATGGCCATCTTTACTCAAGGCCTTGCCTCTATTACGGCAGTTTCGCGCCTTATGTTTGTCATGGGTCGCGATGGCTTATTACCAAAGCGTGCGTTTGCTTTTATTCATCCAACATATAAAACACCGGTCTTCAATATCATACTAGCCAGTTGTTTATCACTACTTTCCTTATTGTTTACAGTTGAATCTGCGATCCGATTTGTGAACTTTGGTGCTTTAACGTCTTTCTTCTTTGTTAATCTCTGTGTCATCATTCTATCTTGGAAAAACAGAGTCAGACACGCACCTTTTTTAACTTACATTGCTCCTGCAATCGGCGCGACAATTATGTTTGTACTCGTGTCAATGCTTGATGTAACAACTCTTACAGTGGGTTTTACTTGGATCGCATTTGGGTTTGTATACTTACTTTATTTAACAAATGTCTTTCAGCAACCACTTGCCGCTTGGAAACCATCATCAAAACAAAGCATTCACCTCCCGTAAATAAGAAGAAGGTGCCTGGACCGTCCCAGACACCTTCTCATTTAACATTCAGTATTTGACCCCAGCCCCCCTGTCAATAAAAAACCACTTCCCAAACAGAGAAGTGGTTACACAAAAAACAACACTATGCACTTTTCCCATAACGTTCATCTTGAATGGATTCGAGTGAACGTCCACGCGTTTCTGGCGCCATCGTCACTCCAATAACAAGACTGATAACTAGGAAGACAATCATGATGATTCCAGCTGCTTGGAATCCGATACCTGTGATCATGGCTGGTACAACTAGTGAAATTAACCCAACACCAATACGTACTGCAAAGAACATAAACCCTTGTGCTTGTGCACGATATTTCGTGTGAAATAATTCGCTAGCAAACAATGCATAAAAAGCTTGTGCACCAAATCCAGCTGCAATACCCCAAAGGGTGACAAACAAGATCAGTTCAACAATGCCCATTCCACCAAAGGTTAAAATAACCCAAGCAACAATTCCCATAACGCTTCCTATGCCAAACAAAAGCTTGCGGTTTACTTTATCACCAAGTTTAATAAAGACAACATACGTTGATATGACGGTAAATGTCCAGAGAACCCCTTGGAGAAGATTTGCCTGCGATGCTGTTAATCCACCAACTGTTTCATAAATATATGGCATGAAATAACCCATTGTACCGGCTACAAGATTCCAAAAAAGATAGATTCCAATTAAGAAAACAAGCGCTTTCAAGTTTGCTTTTACAGTAAATAAGTCTTTCATTGAACCCTTTTGAACTTGTTTCCCTGCTGCACGGACGGCTTTTTCCTTCCGTTGCTCTTCTTCCCAAATCGTAGACTCGTTAATTTGTTGCTGCAAAATCCACGTTATAATGGCTACGATAAATAATTGAGCAAAAATTAATCTGCTGCCAAGCAAACCAAGCGGTGCGAGGGCAACTGATAGAAACAAAGTAATCGCAGGTCCAATTGACCATGCAAACTGGCTCCAGCCAACCCTGGCCGCTCGTTCTTTTGGTGGTGCTTCCTCGGCAATATAGGTCCATGCCGCTGGAATAAGTGCACCTACTGCAACTCCGACAATGATATAACCAACAAGTAACATTGGGAAGTTAAAGGCAAATATGATTAAGAGCATCCCGGCCATATAAAGCAATAAGTCGTATTTGTAAATGAATTTCCGACCATAGCGATCAACAAAGTACCCACCTAGCAAAGCACCAATCGCTGCACCAAAACCATTAGCACTTAGAGCACCAAGCAAACCAACCCACATATCTGTAAGCTGTAAATATTCAACCCATAGCGTTAAACCACCAGCACCAGCAACAATTGCACCTGCTTCTAGATAGTTTGACATAGCGACTGTAATTGTCGCCTTCATGCCTTTATTTTTAGTTGCCATTTATTTGCCCTCCATTAAGCTAAATAAAATACTTCTTTCAAATCAATTGATACAGGGCTTTTATCTTCATTCGTTTCCATTAGCGGTTCCATATACGCCCACCATTTCCGGCAAATTTCAGTGCTGGAAACGCGTGCGTATACTTCTTCATCTTTAACACATAAGTATGCAAATAACTGACCAGTTTCCTCCAGTAGAAAAATGGAGTAATCACTTACGCCATGCTCCTTTAACATCTCTTTCATTTCTGGCCATAATTGATCGTGTCGTTTCTTGTACTCCTCATATTGGTCCTTATAAACTTTCATGACACTAGCCTTACGTATCAATTTAATCTCTCCCTCCACAAAAAAGTAAGCGGTTACTAAACGTGTTAAAAACCTCCCTCCGCTTTAAAGCAGAGGGAACACTCTTTATCGTGTGAACGCTGCTGGAACGCCACCATCTACTGTTAGCATGCAACCCGTTGTTTTTTCAGCTTTTGATGAAGCAAAGAACAGAATCGCTTCCGCAATATCCGAAGGAAAAATATGAACTCCCAATGTTGTCCGTTTTTTGTAATGGTTATCCAACTCTTCTGGCTTAATTCCGTATGCAGCTGCTCGCTCTTCACGCCAAGCTGAATCCCAAATTGCTGAACCTTGCAAAACAGCATCTGGCAATACAGTATTGACTCGAATGCCGTAATCGCCACCTTCGGCAGCGATGCAGCGGGCAAGGTGAGCTTCCATCGCTTTAACCGCACTATAGGCAGAAACATTTTTGCCTGCATAAACGGAGTTTTTGGAACCAATAAAGACCATGCTACCACCAGTACCTTGTGCCTTCATTTGTGAAAACGCTTCTCTGGCAACAAGGAAATAACCTGTACCAAGCACATCCATATTCAACTGCCATTCTTTTAATGTTGTCTCATCAAAAGCGCTAGATGTAGCTAACCCTGCGTTGTTAACAATGACATCTACTCCACCAAATGTGCGAGCCGCTTCTGCAAATGCATTCTGAATTGCTTCTTCACTTGTTACATCCATTTTTAGTGCTAATGCTCGGTCTGCGCCATATGTTTCGTTAATTTCAGCTGCTACTTTCTTTGCACCTCAAGGTTTAAGTCAGCCAAGACAACATGAGCACCAAGACTTGCAAATTGACGACATGTTTCACTGCCAATTCCACCAGCTCCACCTGTAACAAGTGCAACTTTACGAGAGAACTCTGCCTCTTTTGGAGCTAGCGATAATTTATAAAGCTCGAGGGGCCAATATTCGATTTCATATGACTCAGATTCATTTAATGAAACAAATGAGCCTAATGCAGTTGTGCCGCGCATAACTGAAATTGCACGAGTATATAACGCTCCACTCACTTTTGCATTCGCAAGTGATTTTCCAGTGTTGACCATCCCAATACCTGGAATCAGTAACACTCGTGGCGACGGTTCAAACATCTCATCTCCGTCATTGTGGTTCCGCTCAAAATAGGCAATGTATTCTTTTTGATATGCAGATACACCTTTTCTAATGGCTTCCGCAAGACCTTCTGAATCATTTTCTCCTGGCGTCCATTCCACAAATAAAGGTACTCTTTTCGTATGAACAAGATGATCCGGGCAAGCCGCGCCAATTTGTGAGAGGGTATCTGCATCCTCACTATTTACGAATTCAAGAGTTGCAGCTGAATCATCATACGTTAAAATCATTTGCTTCCCTTCATAAGATACAGCCCCTCGAATAGTCGGCATGACTTTTGCAAGCAATGATTCACGTGTCTGCTTTGAAAGAGCTTTGCTTTTCTCACCTCCGAAAACTTCCTTTTCGCCACGTTTCTTTGCAATAAATTGTTCGGCCTCGTTAATAACTGAAATTGTCCGGTCATAACTTTCTTTTGCAGTCTCTCCCCAAACGACAAGTCCATGCTTCTCCATAAGCACTAGTTCTGCATTTGGATTAGCTACAACGGCTTCTGCAATCATTTTTGAAAGAGTAAATCCAGGTCGAATATAAGGCACCCAGACAAAACGATCACCGAATAATTCTTCAGCCAATTCACGGCCGTTATCGGCACAGCAAAGGCTAATAATTGCATCTGGATGAGTATGGTCAACGTGCTTAAATGGAAGAAATGCATGCAAAAGTGTTTCAATCGATGCACGAGGATGCGCATGATCAATCATGCAATGGCTCAAATAAGAAACCATTTCTTCATCTCTCATTTCTTCTCTGTTTATAAGCGGTAAAATATCGTCAAGACGCAGCGCGGTGAAATTAGCTGCTCCCATTGTGGCCAAATCAGAGCCGCTTCCTTTTACCCACATCACATCAACTTGCTCACCCCGAAAATCCACTTCCGTTGTTTTCATTGACGTATTTCCGCCACCCCAGTTACAAACAGCGCGGTCGGTACCAATTAAATTAGACCGATATACGAGCTCGCCAAGACCAGAATCAACTTTTTTTGCTTCTTCTTCATTCCATAAGTGTTGGACCATTTTATTTCTCACCTTTCTATTGGCTATTGCTGAATCGCTTCTGTATCTTCTCGTTTAAGCTGTACATTTTGCTCATATGCTTTTACATCATCCAACCATTCGTTTTCCACTAAAACACCTTGGCGTTTGCAATACTCATCCCACATATCACCAAATGGATATGTCTTTAACTGCTCTTGCAAAGCAATACGGGAAGTGAAATCGCCATCTTCTTGCAATTTCTTCAAATGATCATGTGGCATAAGTGCAGCGTTTAATAACGCTTTTGTCATATTACGTGTACCAATTGTCCATGCCGCGACACGATTGATGCTTGCATCAAAGAAATCAAGTCCAATATTCACGCGATTGAGTGCGTCGTTACGAACAAGCTCAATCGCAATTTCCCGCAACTCATCATCAAATGTAACAACGTGGTCACTATCCCAGCGAACAGGGCGCGAAACATGTAATGCCAATTGATCATTAAATAACAACATGGCAGATAATTTATTTGAGACCATTTCCGTCGGATGGAAGTGACCCGTATCAAGCAAGCAAAGTTTGCCACTGTGGTTCGCATAATTCATATAAAACTCATGAGATCCAACGACAAAAGCTTCTGACCCGATTCCAAATAACTTGCTTTCTACTGCATCAATAACAAGCGATTGATCATAATCCACTTCATAAATGGCATCCAGCGACTCTTTTAAGCGACGTCTTGGCGTTAAGCGATCACTTGGTGTATCTTTATATCCGTCTGGAACCCAAATGTTTACAAGCGAAGGCGTGCCCAGCTCCTTCGCAAAATAGGACGCAATCTCCCTACTCGCTTTACAATGATTAATCCAAAATGTACGAATTTCTTTATCTGGATGAGCAAGCGTTAACCCCTCATCTGCTTTCGGATGACCAAACACGGTTGGGTTAAAATCAAGCCCGATCCCTAATCTCTTTGCCCACGCAACCCACTTTTCAAAATGCTTTGGCTTAATTTCATCACGTTCTACCACAACACCGTCTGTTTCTGCATACATTGCATGCAAATTGACTCGATGCTTGCCAGGAATAAGACTTAACGCTTTTTCGAGGTCAGCACGAATTTCATCCCCATTGCGTGCGCGTCCTGGATGATTGCCTGTTACGTCAATGCCACCAGACAACTCGTTTTGGACTGCTTCCGTTCCACGTAAATCATCACCTTGCCAACAGTGAACAGAAATTGGAACTTGATTGACTCTATCGAACGCGGCTTCTACATCAACACCTAGATGCTCATACTGTTCTTTTGCACTTTCAAATCTTGTTTGCATATGCTTGATCGCTCCTTTGCGGTTTGTATTCCGTTACTTGGAAAGATTGTTTAATGAGTTCTCTCCCTGCTTCAAGAGAGGAGATGTCACCACATGAAATGCATTGCATAAGGAAATTGCCGATCGCAGTAGCTTCACTAGGTCCTGCAATGACTGTCTTTCCCGTTCGATTTGCGAGCATTTGGTTCAATTGCCCATTTTGAGAACCACCGCCAATAATATGGATTTGCTCATATGTGCGTTCGACTGTTTGCTCAATCTGCTCAATTGCTTTTTCATAACTAACAGCTAAACTTACATAAATACATTTTGCTAGGTCGCCTGGTGTTGTAGGGATTTCCTGTCCTGTTTCACGGCATGCGGCTTGAATTTCCTCTATCATATTGTCCGGTTTTAAAAACCTGCGTTGATCAACATCAACAGTTCCTGTATAGTTCGTTTTTTTACTTGCTATTGCCAAGTCAGCAAATGTCCATTTTTCTGGAAGGAGACGCTGAACTTCTTGTATCATCCATAACCCCATAATGTTTTTTAAAAAGCGAAAGCGATAATTGACACCGCCTTCATTTGTAAAATTGTCTTGCATCGCTTTAGTAATGCATATCGGAAAGGGATTCTCAATTCCAATTAACGACCACGTGCCTGAGCTGATATACAATGACGTTTGCCACTCGGGAACCGCTACAATTGCCGAGGCAGTATCATGGGTAGCGGGCAAAATAACATCAATCTTAATGCCTAATTCCCTTTGCAATTCAGCCTTAATCGGTCCGATATTCGTTCCTGGAAGCTTTAATTCTTGAAACAAACTAGGCGGTAGCCCCATTTCCGTAATAAGGTCTTCATCCCATAGTTTAGTAAATGCATTCACCATTTGTGTCGTTGTGGCATTTGTATATTCATTTGTTTTGACGCCAGTTAACAAAAAGTGTAGATAGTCTGGCACCATCATGAATGTTTGTGCTTTAGCTAGTGTTTTGGGATGCAACTTTTTAAATGCGAGCAACTGGTACAATGTATTGAAAGGCTGGAAAGCAATCCCCGTCCGCTCATAAAGCGCCTCTTTTCCATACGCATCAATCACTTCTTCCATCACTCCATCTGTTCGTGAATCACGATAAGACACAGCTTCAGTCAATCGATTGTCCTGTTCATCTAACAGTACAAAATCAACTGCCCATGTATTGATACCAATACTGACTGGGTTAAAACCCATTTCACAACTGGCTTTAATCCCACGTTTTATTTCACTAAAAAGATATTCGACGTCCCAGCAATAATGAGCGCCTTGTCTTGTTGCGCCATTTTGAAAACGATGTACTTCTTGCAATTCGACTTCATCACCATTTGTTTTTCCAGCCATAACTCTCCCGCTTGATGCACCTATATCTACAGCTAAGCGATATCCATTCATTATGTTCACCCCACTTTCTAAAGGAGATTGTGCTTTTATATTAAGCGTTTACATAAAAAGCCGCTATGGCGATATTCAACTAAAAACTGTCGTTATTTGCATCCATAGAAAAAACACAGGCTCCCTTTTTATTTCCGGAAGGCCTGTGCTTTTCGATAAGCAAGCGGGGTCTGGTTGAATTTTTTTTTGAAGATTTGATAGAAATAGCTGAAGTTATCATAGCCGATTTCCTCCGCTATGACAGAGACAGGTAAATCTGACTGAATGAGCATTTCCCTTGCTATATCAAGTCTTTTCTCTTGTAAAATCGATTTGAATGTTTTTCCAGTTCGCTTTTTAATAAGCTTGCTGAGTAAATAATGAGGTTGATTTAATCGCTCGGATAACTCATAGAGAGTTGCCTGTTTGTACTGTTCATGGATGTAAGACAACGCTTCTCTCATCCATTGATTTTGTAATGTTGCTTCATGCCCCTCTTCTAATGTATCCGCTTTCTTTGTCAATTCAATAATTAACATACCCACATAAAGTTTAATGGTTGCCTGGGAAAAAACATCTGGATTCATAATTTCCTCTAGCATTTTTTGAAGAAGGGTTTGGATTGATTCTTCTTCTGCACACTTAAAGTAGAGGAACTGACCAAATCCACTGCCACCATGTACACTATCAACAAGAAAAGAATAGAACGGTCCCTCGACATTTAGAAAGGAGAAAATATAATTAAAAAAAGATGGTTGAATAATAAAATTAATAATAATATCTTCTGTATCACAAGCGTCGATTTGATGATCAATATGTTGGTTTAATACAACCAACTCGCCTTTTTTTAAGTGAACATCTCGATCACCAATCCTTTGCTTCAGGCTCCCATGATAGACATAATTGACCTCAATATAATCATGTCGGTGTTTCGGAAAGTCGATAAATCGTGTATGTTTTCGAATCATAATTTCCGAACCTGGAGCCAAGAATTTATTCGCTTCTATGATAAAACTTTGTTTTGATGTATAGCGAGCCTGCATCACTTGCCGATATTGAAGTATTTCTTCCTCTTCCTCAGTAAGCGCTAACATTTTTTCACGCAATAACATGCATCTCCCCACTTTCATCCATCATACTTGTTATCCAAAACTGCTATTAATAATCACTTTAGGGTTGGATAAACTAGGTTATTGTTTTCTGACACCGTTTACTGTTTGTCAGTACATTTTTAATATGAACCAATTAATTGCTTTCATTTTATCTTAGGGTCTTCCACTAATCAAAGGTATTTACTGTTAATTAACTTTGATAGAATGCGGATTACCTCGATCTTAGAACAAAAAAAAACGCTGGCTTTCGCCAACGATTTTAACGATCAATTACTTTAATCCTTCCACAATAGCTTTGGCAACCGCGGTTGTCCGGGCTGCCTGATGCTTGACTGCTTCTTCTACATCTTCAACCATTTCCCCATTTTGGTCGACTGTAACACTTGTCCCATAAGGTTACCACCTGAAGAAAAAGCAACAGGGTTTGTGTATGCTGGTGAAGCAACAATCGCACCCCAATGGTACATCGTTGTGTAAACAGAAAGAACCGTTTGTTCCTGTCCACCATGTGAGTTCGCGGCAGAAGACATCGCACTAACAACTTTATTAGCAAGCTTTCCCTCGCCCCATAGTCCTCCAAGCGTATCAAAGAATTGTTTTGCTTGAGCTGGCAGAACGCCGAAACGTGATGGCACACTAAAGATATATGAATCCGCCCAAAGCATGTCATCAGCTGTCACTTCTGGTACATGTTTTGTTGCTTCTATATGCTTTCGCCATGCTGGATTTGAATCAATCGCGGCATCAGGAGCGAGTTCTGGGAACTTTAATAGTTTTACTTCTGCCCCTTCTTTTTCTGCTGATTCCTTTGCCCATTGGGCGAGTTGATAGTTTGTACCAGTTGAGCTGTAGTAAACAACTGCGACTTTCACATTTGCCATGATGCCCATCTCTCCTTCGTTAATTAGTATATAAATCTATACCCATTACGAACAAAAGATAACTGCTTTTTCGTTATAGTGCTTTTACTAACCCTCCATCAACAAGCAACGCTTGTCCCGTAACATATGTATTTGCGTCTGAACAAAGGAAGACGCTTGCCTAGCAAACTCTTCTGGTTGTCCATATCTACGCATCGGAATAGCATGTTCCTCAGCTTCTTTTATCTCTTCATAGGCAACTTCTTTCTTCTCCGCTTTCGTACGATCAAGGCTTTCGACACGTCCTGTTGCAATCCTTCCCGGACCTAGTGTATTGATCAGAATGTTATCCTGGGACAATTCTTGCGCCAAGCTTTTGGCAAGACCCACGACACCGGCTCGAAACGTATTTGATAATAAAAGATTATCAAGTGATTGTTTAATGGAGGAAGATGCAAAATTAACGATATGACCGCCCCCTTGTTCACGCATATAAGGCAATACTTCACGAATCGCACGAACATAGCTTAATAGGTTTAATTCATATGCTTTTTGCCAATCTTCATCATCAAACTGATCGAATGTACCCGCTGGTGGTCCACCTGAATTATTAACGAGTACATCCACAGTGCCATGCTTCTCCTTTGCAAATGCAACAACTGCTTGAATGTCTTCTTTTTGTGTTACGTCACATATATGGTATTCGACTGCATGATTATTTGTTGTTTTCTTTATTTCCGTGGCAGCTCGGGCTAGTTCTTCCTCATTGCGGCTAGCAATGACCACCTTTGCTCCTTCTTCCGCAAATAGTTCCGCAGTAGCTTTCCCAAGTCCTTTACTTGCTGCCATGACAATGACCGATTTACCTTTTAATTTTAAATCCATGATGAAAACGCCTCCAACTCTTTTTCCTTTATCCTATACTGTTTACTTACGTCCCTCAATATTTTCGCTTTGTGTGATTATTTTTTCTCCAAAAGAAAGCCTCTCAATCGCATTTAGTACTTCCATTGGATGAAGCTGTGGGATCATATGACCAGCATGGGGGAGCTGATGAATTTCGGCATGAGGAATAGTTCCTTTTACCCGTAAAGCTTGGTCATTTACACCAAATGGATCGTTCTCACCTATTAGTATTTGGACTGGCATGCGAACATCTCGGTAAGAGCGACTCCATTTTTGGGCGGAACTCGGAAAAGCTAAAACGTCTTTTCGATTCGCTAGAAAATGAGCCGGCCTAAACCCTAAAGCCATTGTTTTCTCTGCATACCCTGGTGGTGCTTTTTCAGGTGCAAAGGTTGCTTTGACCATGTTTTTCGCTAAAGAATGACCAAGCACTGTGCGATACAGTGTTTGCATAAGGAGCTGGCCGATTACAGGAGTTGTCACGATTTTCGAAAGCCAATCTCCATGTTCAGCAGGATAACCCTCTTTATACATTGCCGCAGCAACTAATACAATCCCATCTGTTTCTGCCGAGTATTGGAGTGCATAGGAAAGAGCCATAGTCCCACTCCATGAATGAGCAACAAGAATAGCCTTTTTTATATTTAGCTGTTTTAAAGCCTCATTTATGAGCGCTGCCTGGCTTTCAGGTGTCCATGCTTTGGATCCACTTTCACTAAAACCGTATCCTGGTCGATCAAATGCTATAGCTGTGTAACCACGTCGTGCAGCGATTTGTACACAATCTTTAAAATCGTCTGCACAAAGAAGGCCACCATGCAAAAAAACGACTGTCCGTCCTTCCCCAGCACGTAAATAGTGTATCTTTATTCCATCTACAAACATCGTGTAGCCCGATGCCCTATATGTACGTTCTTTTTTTCTTCGCCATAGCATTACGAACGAGCTTCCTTTTTGGTAGCTTCCCAAAATTCAACAATTTCACGAGGAATAGGAAAACACCCAAGTACTTGCGACAGTTTATTTGAACACACGATATGCCATAGCTCATCGATCAACTCTTTATCTCCCTGGCATAACTCGGTCATCAACTCAGATAAACGTTCTGAAATGCGCGTCCCTATTTCTGAATTTGGTCCAACATCTAAAGCATTCCTAGTATCATTCACTAATGCGATAATTTGTTTCGTTTCTTTAGAATCCTCGCATAATTTAGGCAAGAAGAGGAGCAACCTCTCTTGATCTGATCCTTTGTTTTCAGCTTGCTTGATTAATGATACCACCAATGGCCAATCTATCTTGCCCTCTAACGAAAAAGAATAAACGATTCCACGAATCGTTTCTTTCATCTTACGTATCTTTTCTTCTTCTTTTTCTAAAATGGATAATTGATTTTCTAGTTGAGTGATTGTATCCATTTTGTCGTCATGAATCATACCTGAGATCCGTTTTAAAGAAAAACCCATTCGTTTAAAAAGTTGAATTTGCGCAAGTATCAACAAATCCTCATCGTCATAAAGTCGATGTTTTCCCTTTGTTATTGCTCTCGGCTTTAATAAGCCGATCGAATCGTAGTGTCTCAATGTCCTTGTTGTGACGGAAGACCTTTCAGCTAATTCCCCAACCGTAATCATACACTCCCTCCTTACCTTCTTTCTTCATTATAATAGTTGACGCAACGTCAATTACAAGAGAAAGTTAAAAAACCTGCACTTACTTTGCACAGGTTTGCGTCTTATATATTAGATAATTGTTCTTCTTTTAATGATGGTGTGATCGATTCAACAACAATTGATCCGTCTGGTCGTGTGACAGTTCCGAGAGTAATCGCTTGTCCATTTGCGTACTCGGTTGACAGATCACGACTCTGCAACGATTCAGTTAAGTCAAAAATCACTTGCTGATGAGGAATATACACGACGATTGCCCGCTTTGGTTCCCCTGCATAGTGCAAGAAATGCGCTTCTATAAATTCCGTTTGATCCCCTTCATCAGGTGTAAACGTAATAAAAAAACGTGATACTTTGTTTTCATCACCTTGCTCATTGAAGTATACGCTTACAGCCATATTTGGCTTAATTTCCTTAATCGTATCTTCAGATTTCGCAACAAACCATTTTGGCCCATCTTCTGTTTCAATCGAAAAACGGTTCTCTTCTACGGCTAGGACCTTTCCATGGTTATTCCGTTCAATTGTTCGTTCCGGCTCTTCTTGATCAACATCGTTATTCTCACGTTCATTTGTTTGCGTCGTTTCCTGATTTTGCGTGTTTTCGGTATTAATGAGGTCATTTTCAACATGGGGCTCCTTCGTTTCATTTACTTGTTGCTCATGTCCAGCGCTCTCTTTTTTATCTGCTTCACTTGCGATGCTTTCTTGATCACTTTCAAACGTTTCCTGGTCCTGATTCCGTTCCTCGGTTAACCCTTCTGTTTGAGGAATTACCTTTGTTAATTCTTCTGTGATGATCGAATCCTCTTCATTTAATCCTTCAGATCCCTCAACTTCTTCGTATACTTCTATAGCCGAAGATAACGGTCGAATATCAGTATCTATGTATTCATTATATTCAATCTTATGGTCACGATCCGCTTCAACTTTAATAACATCTAAATCGAAGGTATTTTTAAATCCATACACTTTCACTTCTTTGTTTAAATCATCATTTTCATAAAATGAATATAAGTAATGAGGGTCTACTTTCTTCCGATCGGCTTGTCCTTCAGCCAGAGTCTTTTTCGACAAATTCTCTGACGTTAATAACCCTTTATCTTGTTCTGGCGTTTCATATGTAGTAGCAGCGGAACTTTGCACACAGCCCGCTAAACCTAAAGCCAAAGTTGATGCAATCCCTGTTCGTGTAAGCTTAATGCGCTTTGCACGTTTAGAGAGGCGCACTTTTTCTACTCTTGATAATGAAGTCATGCCGGCACTCCTTTAAAAAACTTGTTATTTTAAGTTTCGATTTAACCTTTTTTGGGTAAGTACCTCAAGAAGCATAGCGCGCATTGAAAAGCGTTTCAATAGTCCAGAGACCATAGTCTTAAAGTCTATTATGCAAAAAACTAGTATTTCTAATGCTAGTTATCGCATTAATTTCCAATAAAATACATATCGCCCCATATCAAAATGGAATATAGTGATCTTTATCCCCATCGCGCCATAGGCTAAAGGCTCATGTTTTCGCATCATCTTCATATACTACCTTTTCTTTTAAACCAATCTAATAGAACTAGATTAATAGAATATATTCCCGTAAGACTCCATTCATTGAATTAAACATTCACCTTATAAATCGCCTTCATTCGACATGGGTCGCGCATAGCAGACACTCATTTTAAACGCTTGCTCTCTTCATCCAATATCTTCAAATCACCAGTCCATATATCCCCTTACTAATTTCCTTCCTTTTAAAAAATACGTAATCCCATTCAGTTTAATATTAAAAAAACGACACATTCGATGTATTAATTAAACACAACCGTCCTGATATTATTAACAAATTGTTAAAAAACGTTGATCTTAGGAATAATAACTTGTAACTCTGAACGATCAATTGATACGATAAAGTCGGAGGAGTGATTAGAATTGAAAAAACCGATTACATACCTATCACTTCTATCCATCATTGCCTTAAGCGCATGCACAACAGCTAACACCAAGGTCTCAGTCTCCAACATAAGTGCAAAAGTAACCACCTACGAAATGAAGGAAACTGATAATGAGTATGAAAGATGGATAGAGGAAGAAGATGAACAAACAAACAATGATACAAATCAGGACACCGATCAGTCGCAAGAGGAATATGATGCAACAAACGCGATAAAAGACGAAGAACCTCTACAGGAAAAGGAACTAGATGCAGAGGAAGTTTCTAGCGCAGAAGAAAGTGCAAACGATAGGGAACAAGAAATCGTTCAAGCCTCTGAAGAAAAACATTCACTAGCATCTCTTGGCCCACATCCTGATCCTCATGGTGCATCATTTGCAGTCCAAGGCTCTCCAGGAGACACCATCGAAACAGCAGAAGGCTTCTTTACTGTTCACGATAAGAAAACCACGATTGAACCTTTAGAATCAGGACCTATTCGGATTGAATTTGAACAGGTTAGTCTTGTCAGTGGTGATGTAACCGAACCAAGCATTGCAGGGATCGCTGGTGATGAAGTCGAGTTTATACAAGCGGATATTCTCATTCAAAACACAGGGAATGAACCAATGCAAAATATCGCTCCTAACTTAGTTTTTGAGTCAGGTGGGGTTGAGTTTCATGCTCATTCGATGTTCAGTGGGTTAGGTGCAGGCTACGACCCATTAACAGATTCAACTCCTCAAAAAGTAACACTGATTTTTATGGTAGATGATTTAATATCCATTGATGATATCTACTCCCTTTATGGTATATTTCCCTCACCTGTAAATGTGAATAGCGGGGCAACGACCAGCGATGCAATGCGTTTTAACTTCTCGTTTTCAAATTAAAGTAAAGAGGGTTAGGCAATTGCCTAACCCTCTTTACTTTGGTAATACTCTTTAAATCGTTCTAACTCATTGACAGTACACCAGACATTAGGACGTTGAGCCATCATTGTACATGCTTCAATTGTATCAACGGGCCAAACAATTAACTGGATGCCTTCTTCTTCGCATTCATCAGCAAAAGTATCTGTGTAATGAGGCAGTTCCATCGCAAGTGATGAGGCTTCTATTTCTTTCATAAATGGAAATAGATCCGGAGTTGCTTTTGCTTTAATAACGCCAAGCTCAAGTTCTGGAGCGAGTGTCCTCATTCTCCTTATTGCTTTATGGTTAAATGAGTTTACATACACCTCATTAATCATGTTTTTCTCCAAAATTAACTCGTACACTTTCTTTTCGAGTCCGTCGTACATATCATTGCTTTGCTTAAGCTCAATTGCCACTTTGCATTGACCCTGTGCTAATGTGAGTGTTTCCTCAAGCGTTGGCATTTTCTCTCCATCTTTCATCTTCAAGGACTTTAGTTCATCAAGAGTATAGTCAATTATAAGACCACTCCCATTTGTTGTACGGTCTACTGTTTTATCGTGCATAATAACAGGGATACCATCCTTGCTTAATTGAACATCAATTTCAATATGGGAGAAACCCAGATCAATACTTGCTTGATAGGCTGATAGCGTATTTTCAGGATATTTAATAGGATAACCTCTATGAGCAATCGCTTTTATTTTCATACAATCATCCTCCTCCTGCCAGTTAATTTTCAATGTATCGTTTGTATGCTGTATTCCGTTAATTGCTGGGAGTTAATCCCCGCAGAATAAAAGGCATCAGGGTATTCCCCACTTGCGAGAGTTAGGTTCACTTTTTCTTCCAGACCATCAAAAGGTACTTCATTAAAATTGACATTTATGTTAGAGAGATCTGCATAGGTCTTCCAGATAAGCCGTTCCTCATAATTTTGTAAATTGTTTGGCGCTTGTCCCGTATATAATTCCATATCAATCGATTCGTTTACAATAGGGAACCCTTCAGCATTCAAGTTTTCCATTCGTTGTTCTTTATCCATTTTCTGCCCGACTTCTCCCCCGAACATCCTGCGACTGCCAGTGCAGCAATTGATGCTGCCATCATCCATTTCTTTTTCACTGTCATCCCCCTTATTAGCCTTTGATCGATCCAATCATGACACCCTTCACAAAAAATCGTTGCAAAAACGGATATAAAATGAGCATTGGTAAACTAGCTACAATAACAACCGCATACTTGATTCCTTCAACTGTTAGTGCGTGCGCATCAAGCGTTGAGTCACTCACCTGTACCATGTCAGATAATTGACCTTGAATTAACATTTCTCTTAGAAACAGCTGCAATGGAAACAATTCTCGATTTGTTAAATAAATTAGTGCATCGAAAAACGCGTTCCATTGGCTAACCCCATAAAACAAAATCATGACGGCGATAACAGGTTTTGATAAAGGCAACAATATCTTCATTAAGTACTGGATATTTGAGCAGCATCAAGATCGGCCGATTCGCGAAGCTCATTTGGAATGTTTTGAAAAAATGTCCTAATAATGATGACGTTATAGACAGACACTGCTCCTGGAACGATAACCGCCCATATCGTATTTAACATCCCTAAGTCGCGAACAAGTAAATAGGTAGGCACCATTCCACCACTAAAAAACATTGTAAAGACAAGGAAGATTGTTAAAAGATTTCTTCCATAAAAATTTTTTCTTGAGAGGGGATAAGCAATCATAATAGACAGCCCCAAATTTAGCGCAGTTCCAAGAGTTGTATAAAGAAACGTGTTTCTAAAACCCGTCCAAATATCTTCATTCTGAAACACTCTTGTATAGGACTCTAAGGTTGGATCAATTGGAAAAAGCCATAAATCTCCTCTTAGTACAGCTCCTGGATCACTAAATGAAGCACTTAGTACATATACAAGTGGATAAAGTACGATTAATGTAATCATTCCGATAATGATATAGACGCCAATTCCAAACATCCGATCTCCTGCACTTTGTTTCATCTTAGCCTCCTTACCACAAGCTCGTTTGGCTTGTTTTCTTCGCTGTATAATTGACAATGACTAAAAGAATAAAATTGATAACTGACTCAAATAAACCAATTGCTGCCGAGTAACTGTACTGGCTCCAGCGATACCCGTTCGGTATATATGAGTAGCAATGACATCAGATGATTCCATGTTTAATTGATTTTGCATCAGAAATACTTTTTCAAATCCAACACTTATAATACTGCCAGTTTGTAAAATTAAAAGAATAATAATCGTTGATCGAATCCCCGGAAGATTAACATGCCAGATTCTTCTTAACCGACTTGCTCCATCTATTTTTGCCGCTTCATGTAGCTGAGGATCAATACCCGCTAAAGCTGCTAAGTAGATAATCGAACTCCAGCCCATTTGCTGCCACACTCCTGAGAATACATAAGTCGTCTTAAACCATTCAGGCTGTGTCATAAAAGAAATTTCCGAGACTCCAAACAAACTAAGAAATTGATTAACAATACCACTTGGAGACATAAGCAAGAAGAGCATACCCACCACAACAACTGTCGATAAGAAATGAGGCGCATACGTAACAGTTTGTACAAAGCTTTTTGCTTTTTTAAACCGTATTTCATTGATTAAGAGCGCCAAAATAATGGGTATTGGAAAGCCAATAACTAAGTTATAAAGGCTTAACCCGATTGTATTAGACAGCAATCGTTCAAAGTAAAAGCTATCAAAAAATCGAATAAAATGATCAAACCCCACCCAAGAACTCCCCCATATGCCTTCAACCGCAATAAAGTCCTTAAATGCAATTTGAACACCATACATCGGATAATATTTGAAGATTAAAAAGTACAAAACAACTGGAAAAACGAGCAAATACAAATCCCAGTTTCGCTTTATGCTATTCCATCTTCGTTTTCGCGGTTTCTTAACTTTCTGACGGGTATGCTCAATCTTGCTCTCCATCTACATTCCTCCTTTAATTAAATAATGCTAGCGGATACAGCAACTGCTCCAGCTTTAAGCGCCAGATCCATTTCTGCTTTTGTCTTAAACAAGCCCCCAGCTACGATTGGGACCGACGTCATTCCAACAAGTTCCTGAATGACTCTTGGCATTAAACCAGGCATCGCTTCGACTGCATCCGGCCTAATTTTATTTACTGTTTGGATTGCCTTTTCCATTGCGTGGGTATCGATTAAAAAGACTCGTTGCACCGTTTTTAATCCACATTTCTTTGCTTGGATAATCGATTGGCTCCTCGTACTTATAATTCCATCAGGAGCGATTACTTCTGCGATATATTTCATACCGTCAGCTGTATGGGTCTCAATCCCAGAAACTAAGTCGACATGGACAAATACGACTTTTCCCTTTTTCTGATAGCTAAACACTTGGTCTGGCAAGGCATGCATATTTCCATTTAATAAAAAAACAGTATTGACCTCTGACAGAAGACACCTTTCCTCTTGTTGCTTGTTTGTAATTGCATGGATGAATCGTTCGTTAAACATACGGCTTTACCCCTTTATCAATTGATAGATCTCCCGAACAGACGGAAAAATAGCTGTAGGTAGTTGAACCGCATGCCGAATCTGATGGATGGATGTGACTCCCGAACAGACTAGCACTGTATCAATGTCCAATGAATTTCCTATTCCAATATCACTCGTTAACGAATCGCCAATAATGACAGATTTATCCACATGCCCCTGCATCGCACGCAGCAACGCTTGTTGCATCCAGTAGGACGGTTTTCCAACAACAACAGGCTTCCTGTCGTCATGTTCCAACACCCGTGCAAGTGAACCCGTGTCAATTAAAAATCCTTTTGGATGAGGCATAGCAAATCACCATTTAACAATATAAGCTCAGCGCCTTGTTGCATAAGCCAAAATCCAACTTGCAACTGATTGTACGTTAAGTCCGGGGTCATCCCTAGAACAACAGCAATGTTCTTAGGTTCTTCTGCCGCGTATTCATCTATCACAGTAAACCCCTGTTCGCGAAGCTCCTCCTTTATCATCTTTGACCCTGCCACAAACAATTTCCTGCCGTCCTTATTCCTAGGAGCAAAGTATTCCTTTAACCCCATAATGGGTGTAATCAATTCGTTAAAGAAAATGTCTAAACCCAGGCTTTGTAAATCGGTTGTTAAAACACGTCTTGACCGAACGGGATGATTGGTAAGGAAAAACACCTGTTTTTTTTGTTGACGCAAGCAAGAGATAAGTTCTTTAGCAAAAGGTAATAAACTCCCGCCATGTATAAGCGTGCCATCCAAATCAAAAAAGTATTGTTCGTATTGCTTCATTTAAGCCCCCTTTTGTCCACATAAAAAACCCTAATAAACGAAGGCACAACTAATTGTGCTTACATTTATTAGGGTTTTCTCAATGGACTCCACCCATAACAATATTTGTTTTATACATTCATCATAGATGATCAATGTAATCCCTTAATGAACAAACTGTAAATTCCTTT
>BAXC01000030.1 GCA_001310375.1 Bacillus sp. JCM 19041
AACAACCGGTACTTCTAAATGCTTCCCTAAGTCAACAATTTTACCAATGATTTCTTGCAATGCAGTCTCATCTTTAATTAATTCTCGTTCTATTAGATGACGGTAATTCCCTAAAGGTTGAATTTCCAAATAATCATAAAAACGAGCAATCCCCTCTACTTCATCAGCAGATTTCTGCATCATTCCTTCGAATACTTCACCTTTATCACAAGCAGAACCGATAATTAACCTTCACGGTGCTTACTAAGTTGAGATCGAGGAATACGCGGTGTCCGGAAATAATAATGAAGGTGGGACATTGAAACAAGCTTATATAAATTTTTAAGTCCTTCTTGTGAAGTTACAAGAATTGTACAATGGAAAGGACGTTGACGGTGAAAATTACCTTGTCCCATATGATTATTTAGCTCATCATGGTAAAAAACTTCTTTCTCCGCAGCATCTTTCACCATCTTCCAAAGCAAATATGCAGTTGCCTGCGTATCATAGATCGCTCTGTGATGACTGACAAGTTCAATGTCAAACTTTTTACAAAGTGTGTTTAGTCGATGGTTCTTTAATTCGGGATAAAGGAAACGTCCAAGCTCCAGCGTATCAATTACTGGGTTCTTCACTTCAGTAAAACCTAGTTTTTTATAACCAACATTTAAAAAACCGATATCAAAACTAGCATTATGAGCGACAATCGTGGCATCTCCAGCAAATTCCCTGAATTGCTTTAATACCTCCAATGGGTCAGGGGCTCCTTGTACCATATCATCGGTAATACCAGTGAGTTCTATAATCGTTGCTGAAATGGGCTCTTTTGGATCGGCAAAAGATTCATACGTGTCGACGATTTCACCGTTCTTAATTTTGACCGCAGCAAGCTCAATGACCGTGTTATACACCGCGGATAAACCAGTTGTCTCTACGTCAAACACCACATACTCTTCTTCTAATAAATGGCGGTGATCAGAGTTATATGCGATTGGAACTCCATCATCAACTATATTTGCTTCCATTCCAAAGATCACATTGATTCCATGTTTTTTGCTTGCATTATAGGCTTCTGGGAATGCTTGAACAACACCGTGGTCGGTAATTGCTACAGCCGAATGGCCCCATTTAGCCGCCTGTTCAACATATTGACCCACCGAAACAAGACCGTCCATTTGGCTCATTGTGGAATGTGTATGAAGCTCCACTCGTTTTTCTTCGGCTGTATCTACACGGGTACTTGGTGTAATTTGATTAAAGTCATTAGCAATCATCACAAGATCGCGTACAAACGTATCATTTGAATCCCGCCTCTGACTTTTAACCACATACCTTTCTTAAGCGCCTGCATTACCGGGACATCTTCTTTATCGCGTGAAAACATTTTAACTAAAATCGAATCTGTATAATCGGTAATTTTAAATGTTAATAACGTCCGTCCGCTACGTAACTCACGAATATCTGTCGCAAAGACATACCCCTGGACCGTAATGCGTCGTTCTTCATCGACGATTGCCTCAAGAGGTGTCGGATCATCTTTAATCGTATATCCCATCGATAGATTGGCATCCTTCACTTGTTTGGACATCTCATCTTCGACACGCTTCTTCTCAAGCATCGCCTCAACGACTTTGGAGTGGTCTTCTTCAGCACGCTTTCGAACAAATTCTTCATAAACTTCCTGTGATTCTTGCACGCTGATGGCAAGAGGCAGCAAAGGTAAACCAAAGCGAATGCTTATTTGTTTAAATGGCTCTGCTAACTTTCTTTTCATCGCCTCTGCTTCTGCATCATTTTGCGCGACAAGCGCTAGTTTGTTTTCAACCAACTTTACTACTTGCTTTTGTAATGCAGAAGCAAGAGGTGGAGAAACAGTCGTTAGTTCACTTGCAATCAAAGGCCAATAACGATTCCACATCGCTTCATCCGGCTCACTATTTGTGTATGAAAAAGAACAACTTACTTTCGCAATCTCTCGAAATGTTTGCGATAAACGCCCTTGAAACAACTCAAATAACTCTGCAGGCAACAGATGGTCTAAATGAATATAAAAGTGCCATGTTTTGCTTTCTTTTGAGATTGCTAGTTTTTTAATGTACCCATTTTTAAAATGGTGGAGAATATCCTCTGGAATTTGCAGTTGTTCCAACAAGAGTAAGAGACGTTCTTCCTTGTCTGCATTGCATCGCTCATGTACTCACCCCTTTTTATAAAACATCAAAACAGACTGGCGAACCGCCAGCCTGCCTTCGCGTTATTCGCTCAAAAACTGATGCAGCCAGCTTGCCAACTCGCCAGCGGGCAATTCAAGCTGTTCGCCCGTTTTACGGACTTTCACTTCAACGATGCCTTCACCTGCACGCTTGCCAACAGAAACCCGAACAGGTAAACCCATTAAATCAGAATCTTTAAATTTGACGCCAGCCCTTTCAGGTCGATCATCATATAAAACCTCGACAGAAGCTTTACTAAATTCTTGATAAAGTGATTCTGCAAGCTGCTTTTGCTCTTCATTTTTCACGTTTAGTGCAAGTAAATGTACATGAAACGGAGCTACTGCTTTCGGCCAGACGATGCCAAATTCATCATGATGCTGCTCGATAACTGCAGCAATTGTACGAGATACACCAATCCCATAACACCCCATAAGAAATGGTTGCGCTTTTCCATTTGAATCCAAATACTTTGCATCAAGTGATTCTGAATAACGCGTACCAAGTTTGAACACTTGTCCGATCTCAATCCCTTCAGCAAACCGAAGCGTGCCTTTGCCATCTGGTGAAGGATCACCTTCACGGACAGTGCGCAAATCTTTATAAGCTGTCACAATGTAATCATGCCCAGGTCCTACATGCACATAATGGTAACCTGTCTCATTTGCACCGCAAGCGATCGTTTTCATGCTGTGAATACGGTGGTCCGCATAAATTGGTACATTTTTGACACCAACTGGACCAATTGATCCAGGAGAAGCACCAAAAGCGTCGACTACTTCTTTTTCAGTAGCCATTCTCATTTCTTTCGCACCAAGCTCATGTAGCGTTTTAACTTCATTAAGCTCATCATTTCCACGTAGGATCAAAAGAGTAAGCTCATTATCAAGCATAACAACTAACGCTTTGAAAATATCATCTGCATCAAGCCCCAACGCAGCCGCGGCATCATCAACCGTTTTCGCGTTTGGTGTTTCTTTCTTTTCTAATTGGCCATACACTTGCACTTCCGCTGTAGGAGGCGCAGCGCTTGCCGCCATTTCTAAGTTCGCTGCGTAGTCTGATTCGTCAGAGTATACGATTGTATCTTCGCCTACACTGGCCAGAGCCATAAATTCATGAGTGTCTTTTCCACCCATTGAACCAGAATCAGCAATAACCGGGCGGAATGTTAATCCAACACGTGTAAAGATTCGCGAATAGGCAGCGTGCATTGCCCAATACATCTCATCAAGACTTTCGGCTGAATCATGAAAAGAATAGGCATCTTTCATAATAAACTCTCGACCTCGTAACAATCCAAAAACGAGGTCGACGCTCATCACGAAACTTCGTTTGAATTTGATAGACATTAAGAGGTAATTTTTTATAAGATGCAATACCATCTTTGATTAACATTGTAATGACTTCTTCATGAGTAGGCCCAAGTGCAAAATCGCGGTTATGGCGATCTTTCATGCGAATCAGTTCATCACCCATGCTTTCCCAACGGCCAGATTCCTGCCATAATTCCGCAGGGTGCAAACTAGGAAGCAACAATTCCTGGGCGCCAATCCCATCCAATTCTTCTCTTATAATTGTTTCAATTTTAGCCATTGCCCGCTTTGCAAGCGGCATATAGGCATAAACACCAGAAGCGATTTGTCGCATCATCCCTGCACGAAGCATAAGCTGATGGCTAATCGCATCGGCATCTGCTGGTACATCGCGCATTGTTGGCGCTAAGTAAGTTGATTGTCTCAATTTGCCGCACATCCTTTTTTAATGCAAGTGGATTAAGAAAACAGTTTACTAATATCATTCCATGTCACAATAATCATCAACAGCATGACTAGTGCAAAACCAACAAACTGGATTGCTCCTTCTTTTTCAGGGGAAACAGGCTTCCCTCTTATCCCTTCATAAGCTAGGAACATCAGACGTCCACCATCTAGGGCAGGAATCGGAAACAAGTTAATGACGCCAAGATTAATGCTGAGAAGGGCGGCGAAGTTAATAACAGTTAACAACCCTAACGAAACAGCTTGATCAGTTATATCGTAAATTCCTACTGGACCTGAAATATAGTCTAAGGAGAATTGACCAGTAAATATTAAGCTCAGTGTATCAAAGATAGAAGTTGCGAGTGTCACAAATTGTTGCGCACTGTGCTGAACCGACCCTAGAAACGAGAATTCAAAGATTCCTTGTACACCTAAAACACCTTCAAACTCGTCTGGCATAACCTCTCTTTGTTCAAGTGAAGCATTGGTTTGCATCTCTTCACCATTACGCTCAAACGAAAGAGCAATCTCTTGGTTTGGGTATTTTTGCACTTCTGCCGTCATCTCATTCCAAGTCGAAACAGGTGTACCTTCGATTGAAGTGATTACATCACCTGTTTCTAATCCAGCTTCTTGTGCAGGAGAGGTTTCGTTTTCAGGAATAACAATTTCCGACGTTAACCGTACTCCTTGGTACAAACTAAGAGCTAGCAAAATGACAAACGCCAATATAAAGTTCATCATCGGACCAGCAAAGATCGCCATCGCTCTTTTCGGCAATGATTTAGAACCGAACTGGCGATGCCAAGGCGCATTGATTTGCGCAACTTCGTCTTGGACAATCATGGCTTTTTCATGGACATTATATCGAATGACTTCGCCTGATTCTTCATCGACGGTTTCAATAAACAACTCGTGAATTAAATCAATGCGTTCCACTTGCACAACATGCGCTTCGGGATGCTTTGACTTATTATTAATAATAATCTCGGTCACCATCTGCTTGTCATCAAAAACAAGTCCTATTTCATACCCGGGACGAATGGTTGTTTGTTCCGGTTCTTCCCCAGCCATGCGGACGTAACCACCAATAGGCAACAGACGTACGGTGTATATTGTGTCATTGCGTTCAAAAGCGAATAATTTCGGACCCATGCCAATCGCAAACTCATAACAGAGTATGCCGGCTTTTTTTGCAAAATAAAGATGGCCCATTCGTGCACAAACACAAGCACACTGAATATGGCAATAAATGCAAGCAATGTATTCAAAAGCAATACCGCCTCTCAGATTTAATTACCGCGTTAATCGTTCGCGAATCTCTTTATCAACTGCTTGGATCTCATCAAGCGTAGGGTTAGCAATCGGTGAATGCGCCTCAAGTGCCAGCTCAATTACTTGCTCAATTTCAAGAAACGTTAGTTGTCCATTTAAAAAACGCTCAACCGCTACCTCGTTAGCTGCATTTAATACCGTTGTCATCGTACCGCCTGCCTTGCCAGCTTCATACGCTAAATGCATACACCGATAACGCTCCATATCCATTTTGTTAAAATGGAGCTTGCCGAGCTCCCATAACTCTAGTCTCTCAGTGCTCGGTCGCGCATATCGATCTGGATGCGTAAGAGCATATTGAATGGGCACACGCATATCAGGGGTCCCTAATTGAGCAATGACACTCCGGTCAACAAATTCAACCATCGAATGAATAATGCTCTCTTTATGGATTAATACATCAATTTTGTCATAATCCAATTCAAAAAGCCATCTTGCTTCAATTACTTCTAAGCCTTTATTCATCATCGTTGCAGAATCAATTGTTATTTTAGCACCCATCGACCAATTCGGATGCGACAGCGCCTCTTCTACTGTCACATGTTTTAATTCTTCCCTCGTTCGATCTCGAAAACTACCGCCCGATGCCGTTAAAATAAGTCGATCAATTGCTTTATGTGATTCACCTTGTAGCGCTTGAAAAATAGCGGAGTGTTCGCTATCTACCGGTATTAATGGAACACCGTGTTTTTTCGCAGCTTCTACAACAAGATGACCTGCAGTAACAAGTGTTTCTTTATTTGCGATAGCAATTGGTTTCTTTGCTTCAATTGCAGCAAGCGTGGGCAAAAGTCCTACTGAACCTGTAATCGCCGTTACAGTTACTTCGCTTTTACCAAACTTTGCTACTTCTATTAAACCGTCTGTGCCATACATAATTTCAACATGTTCGCCAAATTCTGCTTTAAGCTTGTTTGCATCTTCAGCTGTCGAAACAGAAACAAGTTCTGGTTTAAATTCTACGATTTGCTGACGAGCAAGCTCAATATTGGATCCACAAGCCATTGCTGAAAGAGCAAATGCGTCTGGATATGCACGAATCACATCTAGCGTTTGTGTTCCTATTGAACCTGTTGAACCTAAAAGACTGACTTGTTTCACTATACTCTCCCCCATTTTCAATCATGCATCTTTTACTAATTGTTTCTAAAACTCCCTGCCATTTAAATGAGCTGAAGCAAATGCAATATTGGCATGACGAAGATTAAACTATCAAACCGATCTAAGATTCCACCATGTCCCGGCAAGACATTCCCAGAGTCTTTTACTGCATAATGACGCTTTAAGCCGATTCGACTAAATCGCCGATTTGACCAAAAATAGCCGTTACGAGAATGATCATCAATGCCGTTATGTATGAAGAAAGAAATGGGTTGATTGCATAAAAGATACTCCCAACAATAATTGCTAGCACAACTCCACCGAGTGAGCCTTCTATTGTTTTATTTGGACTGATTTCTGGCCACAACTTCGTTTTCCCAAACGCTTTTCCTACAAAATAAGCGCCTGAATCAGTTGTCCATATAAGCACAATAACAAACAATACAAGCAAGAGACCAATGTCACTTACTTCACGTGTCATAATCAAATAATGAAAGCCAAAGCCCACATAGACACTTGAGAGAACAATAAATCCTACTTCATCAAATGTAAATTTATTTTTTGTAAGTACAGTTAACATTAACAGTACAAGAATCAAGAAAATAAACATTTCTATTTTTGAATATTCAACCGGAATCACTTGGTCAAACCAGCTAGATGGCACAAGTAGTAGCCACATCGATAGCAAACCAAATATACCCTAAGCGAGAGAGCTTTTATTTTTTTCATCTTTAACAATTCAATCATCGCTACGGTTGCCATCAAGCTGACAAAACCAGAGAACCACCATCACCAAGTGCAACCATGGCTAGTATGACGATCCCAATAAAAATCCCTGTTACAATCCGTGTTTTCATTCACTTTGCCCCTTCCTAAAGACCGCCATACCTCCGACCTCGATTCTGATAAACGGCAATGGCTTCATGAAAATGTGTTTCATTGAAGTTTGGCCATAAAACATCCGTAAACCAAAATTCACTATATGCAAGCTGCCAAAGCATAAAATTGCTCAATCGGAGCTCACCGCTTGTCCGGATCAATAAATCAGGGTCGCGAAGGCTGCTGCTCATCAAATGGGCACTAACCACGTCTTCATTAATCTCTTCTAGTTGCAGTTCGTTTCGTTTCACTTTTTCAGCAATTTGTTGCACGGCTCCTGCCATTTCAAACCGGCTTCCATAATTTAAAGCAAAGTTTAAAACAAGCCCTGTGTTTGTTTTCGTTTTCTCTACTGCTTCATCTACAGCAGCCAATGTATAGCTAGGTAAGTCTTCTCTCGTTCCCATTAATCGAACTTGCACATTTTCTTTAATCAATGTTGGCAATTCACTTTTCAAATACCGTTCTGGTAACCTAAGCAAAAAGTCCACTTCTGTTTTTGGACGCTTCCAGTTTTCAGTTGAAAAAGCATATAAAGTGAGGACTTCTACATTTAACGCATTTGCAGCCCTTACGATTTTATTAACATTTTTCATCCCTTCACGGTGACCTGCAATCCTAGGCAACCCTTTTTCTGCAGCCCAACGTCCATTTCCGTCCATAATGATCGCAATATGCCTTGGTATTCTTTCAGGATCCAGTACATATTCAAACGTTTCACCTTCAGTCGTAGTGAAAGCTTGTTTCCATTTCGAAAATCTCTCGAGCATTTTTCGCCCTCCGTCTCACTAGCGCTTAAGCCCTGCATCGTGCTGGGAAAGTGTAAAAAACCCCCTTAATAAGAGGGTCTCCTACTACTCTTCATCATACACGCAAATGAATCAGACTTCCATAATTTCTTGTTCTTTCTCTTTAGCCTTTGCATCAACTTTTGTAATATACGAATCTGTCAACTTTTGGACTTCGTCTGTAGCACTACGTAAATCATCTTCAGTTAATTCGCCATCTTTTTGTTGTTTCTTTAATTCATCGTTTGCATCACGACGAATATTACGAACAGCAACTTTAGACTCTTCTGCAGTCTTCGAAACAATTTTAACTAGATCTTTACGACGTTCTTCAGTTAGCGCAGGAATGATAATACGAATCACTTGTCCGTCACTTGATGGAGTCAACCCTAAATCTGATTTCAAAATTGCTTTTTCGATATTACCAATTGCTGTTTTATCATACGGTGTAATTAAAAGCAAGCGAGCTTCAGGAACAGTTACGCTTGATAACTGGTTTAGAGGTGTTTGTGCACCATAATACTCAACTGTTACACGGTCAAGAATTGCTGGATTCGCACGACCTGCACGAAGTTTAGCTAACTCTCTTCCAAGTGAATCGATCGCTTTATCCATGCGTAGCTTTGCATCGTTATGAATTTCTTTCGTCATTGTTATTTCCCCCTTACAACAGTTCCGATTTTTTCGCCAAGAACGGCACGTTTAATATTTCCTTCTTCCATAATTGAGAATACGACAAGTGGAATGTCGTTGTCCATACATAAGGATGAAGCAGTTGAATCCATTACTTGAAGTCCATCTTTCAAAACATCCATATACGTAATCGTGTCGTATTTTTTTGCTTGAGGATCTACTCGAGGGTCTGCATTGTAAACGCCATCTACATTATTCTTTGCCATTAAAATAACTTCTGCTTCAATTTCTGCAGCACGTAAAGCAGAGGTTGTATCTGTTGAGAAATATGGATTCCCAGTTCCAGCAGCAAAAATAACAACGCGTTTTTTTCTCCAAATGGCGGATTGCTTTTCGGCGTATGTATGGCTCGGCTACTTGACGCATTTCAATTGACGTTTGCACACGGGATTCAACCCCATTTGCTTCCAAACTATCTTGAAGTGCAAGTGAGTTCATAACTGTAGCAAGCATGCCATATAATCAGCAGTTGCCCGGTCCATACCTTGTGCACTCCCTGCCATTCCTCGCCAAATATTTCCTGCGCCAACAACAACAGCAACTTCTACTTCTAATTCAATTATTTCTTTGATCTGTCCAGCAATGGATTGAATTACAGCTGGATCAATTCCATACCCTTGATCTCCAGCTAACGCTTCACCACTAAGCTTTAAAACGACACGATTGTATTTGCTCATCTTGACCTCCATTTATCCATGCACGACTTTTTCTTCATTTGTAAAAAAGGGACACAACTCCTGGCAGTGTCCCTTTTTGCTTCAATCAGTTATTTTTTCACCTGTGACATTACTTCTTCTGCAAAGTTGTCTTCACGCTTTTCAATTCCTTCGCCGACTTCATAGCGAACAAACGTTTTAACAGAAGCATTTTTTGCTTTTACGTATTTCCCTACTTTTTGATCGCCATCTTTAACAAAAGGCTGATCTAACAAACAAACTTGTTCAAAGAATTTGCTCAAGCGTCCTTCAACCATCTTTTCAACGATTGCTTCAGGCTTTCCTTCATTAAGTGCTTGTTGCTTCAGTACTTCACGCTCACGCTCAACAACATCACCAGTGACCTCATCACGAGATACATAAGTTGGATTAATCGCTGCTACGTGCATCGCAATGTCTTTTGCCAGTTCTTCGTCAGAAGAAGAACCGATAAGAGCTAAGACACCAATACGTCCACCCATGTGAAGGTACGAGCCAAATACATCTCCATCTTCTTTTTCAACAACCGTAAAGCGACGAAGAGAAAGTTTTTCTCCAATTTTAGAGATCGCTGTGTTGATGTGCGATTGCACTGTCACACCAGTACCTTTAAAGTCTTGTTCAAGCATTTCCTCAACACTTGCAGGATTTTCTGCAAGAATGTGCTCTGCAAGCTCTTGTACTAACGCTTGGAAGTTTTCGTTTTTAGCAACAAAATCTGTTTCAGAGTTCACTTCAACAATTGCCGCTTTGTTTCCTTCTGTTACAACAGCAGACAAACCTTCCGCTGCTACACGGTCCGCTTTTTTCTCTGCTTTTGCAATTCCTTTTTCACGAAGATAATCAACCGCTTTGTCCATATCTCCATCTACTTCAACAAGTGCTTTTTTACAATCCATCATACCCGCGCCTGTTTTTTCACGAAGTTCTTTTACCATACTAGCTGTAACTGCCATATTTGTTTCCTCCTAATAGATATTATTTTCCCGCATAAAAAAAGGGAAGTAAAGGGTTTATCTCCCTTTACCACCCTTTTTGGAGTCCGTCATTTACGCTGTTGTTGTTTCTTCAACGTCGACTTCTTCTTCACCAGAAGTAGCTTCGATTACGGCATCAGCCATTTTTCCAGTTAAAAGTTTAACTGCACGAATAGCATCATCGTTCCCTGGAATCACGTAATCAATCTCATCTGGATCACAGTTTGTATCGACAATTGCAACGATTGGAATGTTCAATTTATGAGCTTCCGCAATTGCAATGCGTTCTTTACGTGGATCAATAACGAACAATGCATCTGGTACACCATTCATGTCTTTAATTCCGCCTAGAAACTTCTCAAGGCGATCCATTTCTTTTTTAAGCAAGATAACTTCTTTCTTTGGAAGCACATCAAACGTGCCATCCTCTTGCATTTTTTCGAGGTTCTTAAGGCGAGTAATACGCTTTTGAATTGTCTCGAAGTTCGTTAACGTACCACCAAGCCAGCGTTGGTTGATGTAGTACATTCCGCAACGAATTGCTTCATCGCGCACTGAATCTTGAGCTTGTTTCTTTGTACCAACGAAAAGGACTTTGCCTCCGTCAGCTGCAAGATCGCGAACAAAGTTGTACGCAGTCTCAACTTTCTTGACCGTCTTTTGAAGGTCAATAATGTAAATTCCGTTTCTTTCTGTGAAGATGTAGCGATCCATTTTAGGGTTCCAACGACGAGTCTGGTGACCGAAGTGAACTCCAGCTTCTAATAATTGTTTCATGGAGATAACTGCCACATCAAACACCTCCTTTTGGTTTTTTATTCCTCCGCTCTTTTCATTTTTTGACGACACTCTTGTATAATACATGAGCACCTTCGCCAAAATCCAAGGCGTGTGTATTTAACACCATCAATTACTATACCATATCCTTTAAGACTCTGCAAGAAAGACTTTAATTAGACATACTTTTTTTTCTTTTTATTAAATTCCACCATCAAAGACACTTCCGCAACACCCATATTAAGTTGTTTTGCAATTTGTTTGCTCGTGTATCCTTTTTGATTAAGCAAGATGACATCGGTCTCACTGTCCAATGCCAGTTTCGTTTGATCTGTATTTACATGAGTTTCATTATGTTGTGCAGGTTGCACGATCTGGCCTTGTAAATCCGCATGATCTTCCATTGTACTGACGTGTGTTTTCTTGACCGTTTGTTCTAACTCCATTCAGTTGTTCCATCAACGCTTCATTATCCGCTTTGAGTTCAACAATAAATGCATCCAGAGCCGTTTCTAATTGTTCTTGACTTAGAGATTGATCAACTTTTCGTTGGAGCCTTAGCGTTTTCATATATAGAAAGAACGTGGTGACTAAAACAATAAATAACAGCACGCCAATCATCTTCACTAGTCCTCCTATCGAGCAAATTCTTTTTTTAACAGCGCTTGCCGAAGCTTATTAATTGCACGAGCATGGATTTGCGAGATTCTAGATGTTGACAAATCCAAGACACGCCCTATTTCTGTTAATGTCAATTCTTCGTAATAACTTAGTTGAATGACTAACTGTTCATTCTCACTTAATTTGCGTATGGCAATCGCAATCTCTTCCTTTGTATCAGCTTCTAACAACCTTGATTCAGGAGCCTTCACTGCTAAATCTTGAAATTGATAAGCATACTGTTGTTCATCTGAACCACTCATTACATCATCAATAGAAAGGTTATGACTTGAGTATTGTTCATACTTTAGGGTTGCAATGTCTTTTTCAGGCATATTCATTGCATCTGCCAGCTCCCCTAAACCAACGGCTCTCCCTCTTAATTGTTCAAGTGATTCCGTAACTTGCTCCATTTTTTTTATTTTTTCTCGGATCGTTCTAGGCAAACGATCTTCCTTCCTTAATCCATCAATCATTGCTCCACGGATGCGAAAAGAAGCATACGTATCAAATTTTAAAGCCCGGCTAGAGTCAAACTTTGTTATAGCGTCCAATAACCCTTCTAGTGCATGGCTTTTCATTTCATCTTTTGTAATCGAAATAGGCAGGCCATTTGAAATTCGCTGTACATGATACGTGACAAGAGGCATATAATGCTGAATAAGCTCTTCAGCTGCCAGATCTGACTTCGTTTCATTCCAACACTTCCATAGATCTGCTTCAATATCCATTGAAACCGCCGCCTCCTTTATTAAATGATGGTTTGCCTCTTGTTCACCGTTCTAACAACCAATTCTGAAGTTACGACATCAAACTCAATCGTACGCCCATTTGTTCCTCCTGTATCAGTTGCAACAACTGGAATATGCAAAGCTTCAAGAACTTGTAAAACAGCTAAAATATTTCGTTCTCCAATTTGCATAAATTCTTGTTGAACAGCGTATTTAAACATTTGCGCTCCACCTGCTAGTTTTGCGCCGATTTCTATTGCCCCAGCTTCCAATAACTGATTATGTAATAGCTCAAGAGCTGTATCCGCGTATCGCCAAGGATTCAGTTTTCCTTTACGGGCTTTTTTTGAATCAGGTAACATGATGTGCACCATTCCGGCTAATTTCTTCTTTTTATCAAATAACACAACGCCTACACATGAACCAAGTCCGCATGTTCGTAATTTACCCGTCCCTTTAATTAAGTGCCATTCCCCAATGGAAATCGTCTCATGCCCTGTCATTATAAGTCGTCCTTAAACGTTCTATTAAAACAGCAACCGAATCGGTATCTGGAATAAATAAAAGCAATCCATCAATCTCTTGATTAAGCTCTTGAATCGCCATTGTAGTCTCCATTAAGACAAACTGCTCATCTTCAGCCAAATAAAATGCGGCTTCAGCAAGCAACGCCCCCGCAAAATCAATAGATAGCTCTGTTACAAGAGGATAACAATTTACATTAGCTATATCAGATAGAGCTGTTAAGTATGAACCTATAACAATGTTGCCAACTTCTTGAAAAGCAGAGTGTGCTAACTGTTCATCCTCTATCGAAATCGGCGTGTTTTTTAAATGTCCTTTTAATAACTGAGTTGCCAACGTTTGCGCTGAATGAATTGAAGCAATGAAAAACATCCCGCCAGCTACTTCGCCGTTAATAGGTGCATAAACCGCTGCCACTTTTGGTGTTGAGCTTTTGCAAGTCTAGGTAAATCTTCAAGCTGAAAATAAGATGCTTGAGGAACTTTCATCGAAACTCCGCAAGCCAAAAAATTAGATAATGCTGTAGCTGCGTAACCTGTACTAATATTCGCCACTTCTTTCATCACATCTAATTGATCATTCACGGTTTTCCTCCTTTTTTGGCAAGCCACTCGCCTATCTCTTCATTTGGTAAAATCTCATCAACCAACCCTGTTTTTATTGCAGCATTAGGGATACCAAAAATAGTAGCAGTTTGTTGTGATTCGGCTATAATTGTCGCCTGACTAGACTGTTTTAGTTTCGATAAAGCCCCAGCACCGTCGCTACCCATACCAGTTAAAAGGACCGCGATTTTCCATTCATATAATGCAACAGACTCAAATAAATAGTTTATTGAGGGATGATACAAATCCGTTGCTCCTGGCTCATTTATGTGGATAACAGCATCCTTTTTAGCATTCACGTGAATGGTCATCTGCTTTCCTCCTGGAGCAACATAAGCTGTTCCGGCTTCAAGTCGCTCTAAATGACGAGCTTCTTTTACACGAATTTCCACAATTTGATCTAACCTTCTAGCAAGCACTCTTGTGAAATCGGCAGGCATGTGTTGAGCGATAACAATTGGCACGTCAAATGTCGCTGGCAACGGATTTAACACTGCCTGCAATGACAGTGGACCACCTGTCGATGAGCCAATTGCGACGACCCCCCCTGTTAAGGTATCCGCCGGTTCAAAATGAATTTGATCTATATTCATCCATATCTTCCGCTTTACATTGGACGGGTTGGTCACTTCGAAAGGAACATGTCTACCTGTAAAGGATGGATTCACATGACCTTCTTGCACAACAATTAATTTATGGGTTGGGAAAAGATCTATTTTCTCCTCGTAAATCGGTGCATAAATGATAATGTCATAGAGTTGTTCTTCGACGTGCTTTGGATTCGAAAACAAAGTGACTAACTCTCCCTCAAGGAGCAAATGGATGAATTGACATCTGAAGTTCGACGAACTAACAATCGCTATTTTTTTCACACGTACAAGACCTGCTTAACAAACAAGCTAGCACTTTCATATACACTGTCGACAAATCATCTTTTGGTTCTTTTAGTACAGCACCAAGATTCACTACTTCCCTGTTTAAAAAACGCCGAACGGATGAATCCATATTGTGTAAACTTTGATGCATCTTTTTCTTATCCAGTGAACCTACTCCTATTAAATAAATACAGTGGGGCAATTCTTTTTTTATGAACTGATAAAGCTTTAATAATTGTTCTTTTTGCGGCCTCACAAATACAATAAGTGGCAACTGATGCCAGCCAATCTTTTTTTCTCGCATCGTTCGTACATAGAAGATAACTTGGATATTGACTGCAGAAATCGTTTTTATCGTTTCTGTTGTAAATAACTGATCCTGTACTTTCGGACGAAATAACTCCCTTACCTCATCTGTCCCAACAATAACCGCTTGATAGCCATAACTACTTAACGCTTCAACAACCATTTCTAGAACCGCTGCATCATCGGATTCACAAAGGCAAACATCAAAGGTTTTTGTTGAGGTTTGTCTACTCTTCAGCTCTCGCAAACCTTGCGCTTGATCCATTTGCATTCGTCACCTCCACACTTAACCAGTTCAATAGTTTAGCCTTGTCCGGAAAACAAATATCTTCTGGAACACTTTGACCTGTCGTTACACATCCAATCGGTAAATCTGTATAATATAGCAATTCTAATAACGTCCCTAGCGACCTAGTTTCATCTTTTTTTGTTAGTATTAGACCTGTGATGACCTCTGGTTCAAATGTTTCTATAATTTGAATTAAGTCAGATGCTTTCGCTGCCAAGCTAAGGGCAACAAACAATTCAGCTTGTTCTTTCCGCTTCAAATAAGCCAATAACTCAACTGACATCCCTTTTTCTAAATAATTCCTTCCAGCCGTGTCTATAAAAATAATATCTGCATCTGCTTCATTTTCACATAGTCTCATTAAATCAAATTCGTCATAAGCAACATGGACTGGACTCTCGAGTATTTCTCCATAACGTTTTAATTGTTCAACTGCAGCGATCCGATATGTATCCAAGGTAATAAACGCAGCTTTTTTCTTATTTATGAATATCTCTTCAGCCGCTAGCTTAGCAATCGTTGTTGTTTTACCAACCCCGGTTGGCCCGGCAATAAACAATAGCTTTTTTTTGTCCTGGCCTTTTGCACGTTACATGTAAGTTTGAAGACAGCACTCGATTAAGTAACGTAGAATAATTAGTAATACCGCTGCTTTCTATCATATTAGCTGTTTAACATCAAGTTATTTCTAATCACCTTCCGCTTACACCCATCTGCCGTAGATGTCTGCCAGGCGCTTTTGAAGCGTCGATTCATTAGGCACTCTTATCGATTCTACTTCTCTAGTTGATTCCTTCACTTCCGTTCCGGCAGTTATTTGATACTGTGTTTTCTCAAAAAAACCAAACCAACCACCGGTTTTCACTTCACGAGAATGTAGAATGACCGCTTCTGTTCCTAATTCTATCCTAATTGCTTTTACTGCTTGTTCCATCGTCGGTGCAACAAACTGCCTAATCTTCATTCGGCTCTCACCACCCCAACACTTTGTACTTCAATATCTGGATCAAGCTCATTGTATGAAATAACTGGCACATGTGGTAAATAACGTTCAATTAACTGACGCATGTACATCCGAATTGCTGGTGAGCACAATATAACCGCCTGCCGTCCAAGTTCACCCATCTTTGCAGTTTCATTTGCTGCATTTTGCAAGATCATTTGTGAATCATTAGGCGACAGAGCAAGGAAACTGCCGCTCTCGTTTTGTCCAATCGCGTCAGCAATCTTCTTTTCTGTCCCTCCAGCAAGTGTTAACACATATAACTCTTTAGAACCTTGTGTTAGTTGTTCCGTAATTTGGCGAGCCAATGCTTGCCGAACATATTCCGTTACGACATTCATATCTTTGGTTAATGGTCCATAATCAGCCAATGTTTCAAAGATGACAGGCAAGTTTCGGATCGATAATTGTTCTCTAAGCAAGTTACGTAAAACCTTTTGGATATCTCCGGTAGCAAGTGGGTTAGGTGTAACCTCTTCCGTTAATGTCGGGTAAGATTCTTTTAGATGATCAATTAATTGCTTTGTTTCTTCTCGCCCTAGAAGTTCATGTGCATGCGCCTTTAATACTTCAGTTAAATGAGTTGAAATAACGGTTGGCGGATCAACTACGGTATAGCCAGACAATTCTGCACGGTCTCTCATTTCTTCAGTAACCCAAAGAGCCGGTAAACCAAATGCTGGTTCAATCGCTTCGATTCCTGTTATCTCGTCATCTTCAACTCCAGTGCTCATTGCTAGATAATGATCAAGCAGCACATCTCCATTTGCGACAACGTTCCCTTTTATTTTTATTACATAACCGTTTGGTTCGAGGGATATATTATCTCGAATACGAATCACCGGAATAACGGACCCAAGTTCCAGAGCCATTTGTTTACGAATCATAACCACACGGTCTAACAGATCCCCTCCTTGATTTGCGTCGGCAAGCGGAATCAAACCGTACCCAAACTCAAACTCTATCGGGTCCATTTGCAACAACTGAACGACACTTTCAGGTCCAGCGGGTTCTTCTGGGAGTGGCTCATCCTGCAATGTATGCTCAAGTTCTTTTTCAAAGTCCGCAGTTTTCGACAGTCGATATCCAGCAAAAACAAGGATTCCAGCAATCGAAAAAGTAACGATCTTTGTAATTGGAGTTGTAATTCCAAGAAAAAAAATTGTCGCTGCTGTTACATATAACAGCTTCGGATGAGCAAAAATTTGTTTTGTTAAATCTGACCCAAGATTCCCCTCTGAAGCAGCCTTCGTCACAATAACACCTGTGGCAGTAGAAATAAGTAAGGCGGGTATTTGTGTGACCAACCCATCACCAACCGTTAAGAGCGTGTAAGTACTTGCAGCGGTTGTTAAATCCATTCCCATTTGCATCATGCCTATAATCAGACCAAATACCAAATTAATGATGACAATGATAATACTCGCAATTGCATCACCTTTCACAAATTTGCTGGCCCCATCCATAGATCCGTAAAAATCCGCTTCTTTTTCAATTTTTTCTCGTCGAGCTTTTGCATCGCGATCCGAAATCAATCCAGCATTTAAGTCTGCATCAATGCTCATTTGTTTGCCCGGCATTGCATCCAACGTAAATCTTGCACCAACTTCTGAAACACGTTCGGCCCCTTTTGTAATAACAATAAACTGAATAATGATTAAGATTAAAAACACAACAAGACCAACTACCGCATTTCCACCAATTACAAAACTACCAAACGTATCAATGACGTTTCCTGCTTCTGCATTCCCTAAAATAGACCTTGTTGTCGATACGCTTAAACCTAAACGGAAAAGAGTAACCAATAAAAGCAACGTAGGAAATATCGAGAATTCTAATGCGTCTTTTGTACTTATTGCTACGAGTAAGATTAGTAATGAAAGTGAGATATTAAAAATAATTAACACATCTAGTAAAAAAGGTGGAAGCGGGATAATCAACATAACAATGATTAAAATAACACCTGCAAGTACGCTTAAATCTCTTGCTTTCAAAAATCCCCCTCCTTTCTTGCTGATCTTACAACTGTTTTTACTTACTTCTTTCTTTCAAACGATAAACAAATGCAAGCACTTCAGCGACGGCTTGAAACATCTCTTCATTTACTTGTTGCGAGACATCAATCGTTGCATACATTGCTCTCGCTAAAGCTACATTTTCAACTAGAGGTACTTCATGCTGCTTAGCAATCAACTTGATTCGTTCCGCCATAAAATCCATTCCTTTTGCCACAACAACTGGCGCATCCGCTTCTGCTTGATCATATTTTATCGCCACCGCGTAATGCGTTGGATTCGTTATGACTACATCTGCTTTTGGTATTTCTTGCATCATACGGCTCATTGCCATGTCCAATTGACGTTGCTTTCTTCGCGACCTTATTTTAGGGTCGCCTTCCATTGTTTTATGTTCATCCCGCACGTCTTTTTTTGACATGCGAATTTGTTTTTCGTGGTCATAACGTTGGTAGAGATAATCAGGTATTGCTAATAATAGTAAAAGAACCGCAGCAGCTAGTCCCATTAAAACAGTCAGCTCTCCTACAGTAGCCGCTCCAACTGTTATGCTTTTTTGAGATAGTAAGAGAACACTATCCAGATTCAAATAAATCACTGCAGTTACAGCTGCACCCACCAATGTAATTTTTAAAATCGATTTAGCCAACTCAACTAAGCTCTTGCGGAAAAAATCCGCTTCGCCCCTTTAATTGGATCTAGTTTTTCAAGTTTGAATTTGAGGGGCTCTGTTGTTAACAACGAACCCACTTGTACAAAGCTTGCGAAAGCACCCGCAAGCACAGTTAGTGCCATAATTGGTAAAACTGCAAAACCCATACGCCATGTTAATTGTTGAAACAGAGCTGTACTGTTTTCAGCGGTAACTGGCAAATTTAAAAAGCGCAAAAACATATCACTCATCATACCTTGTAAATCAGAAAACAATTTTGGACCAGCAAATAACCAAAATAACAGGAACGCTGTAAAAAGCATAAAAGCTGTATTTACGTCTTGACTTTTTGGCACTTGGCCTTTTTTCCTTGAATCTAAGCGCTTTTTCGGCGTCGCTTTTTCGGTTTTTTCTTCAGAGAACCACTGTAAATCCATGGTTAAAAGAGTCTTCACGCTGATTCACCGAGCCTCTCTAGAAAAAGTCTCATCGCTAGTAATATTTCTTCAAATAAATAGTTTACGCTCATAAAGAAGACGCCGATATAGATAAAGAGCACAAGCAAACCTGCAAGCAATTTTATTGGCAAACCAACAACGAATACATTCATCTGCGGAACCGTTCGAGAAACGATTCCTAAAGCCACATCAACTAAAAACAATGCGCCAACAACCGGAAAAGCCATCGACACACCAAAAGCAAACATTGTTACGATGATCGAAGTAATGTGACTAATGATCGAGCCATCATCCAGAGGCAGCACCAGTTGATCAATTGGGATAAATAAATAACTATATACAGCTCCATCCAATAATAGGTGATGCCCATCAATAACTAATAAGTATAATAGCGCAAATAGATATAAATAACTTCCAGTGAGCGGCTTTGAGCGCCAGTTTGTGGGTCAACAACATTCGCAAGCATAAAACCTAAATGAAAATCAATAATCCCCCCTGCTACTTGAACAGCATAAAGCAAGATCATCGCAATCAAACCAGCCAACAAACCTACTCCAAGTTCCTTTAACACCAACAAAAGATAGAAAGCATCAAGTTCGATCAGTGGCAGTTCCATTGAAAAAACAACTATTCCTGCCACAAAAGCTGCAAAACCTATTTTAAATGGCGCGGGAACGGATCGATGACTATACAGCGGCAACACGATAAAAAAAAGAACTAATTCGAATAAAAACAAGTAAAAAAGCAGGATAAAAAGAAATGATTTCTTCCATTACCCAATAAACCTGTGTAAGTTGTTATATATGCTATAAGTCATTTCAGTAAGTTGAGAAAGCATCCACGGACCAAAAAAAACGAGCGCAAGTAAAACACCGACAATTTTAGGAATAAAAGCTAATGTTTGCTCTTGAATTTGTGTAGTCGCTTGAAAAATACTGACGGCAAGCCCTAACGCAAGAGCAATCAATAGCAAAGGACCAGCAACAATTAATACTGTCCAAACGCCACTTTGGGCAAGGTGTGTGACCATTTCTAAATTCACCAGGCCACTCTCCTTCCTATTGGTAACTAATTAACAAACTTTGGACAACCAAATACCATCCATCAACTAAGACAAACAAAAGTACTTTAAACGGCAATGCAATCATTACAGGAGGGAGCATCATCATCCCCATTGACATCAATACACTTGCCACGATCATATCGATCACAAGAAAAGGTACAAATATGAGGAACCCAATTTGAAAGGCAGTTTTTAACTCACTAATAGCAAAAGCAGGAATTAAAGCCGTTATTGGCACATCATCAAGTGTCTCTGGCTTTTCATAACCACCATATCCCATAAATAAAGCCAAATCTTTTTCACGCGTATGTTGCGCCATGAATTCCTTAATGGGCACAATCGCAGCTTGAAGCGCCTCTTCCCCACTCGCTTCACCGGTTGAAAGCGGAACGTATGCAGACTCATACACATCCTGAATGACTGGTGCCATAATAAAAAACGTCATAAATAAAGCTAAACCAATTAAGACTTGATTGGGTGGAGTTGATTGTGTCGCTAATCCTTGACGGACAAACGAGAGAACAATGATAATACGCGTAAAGCAGGTCATTAAGATCAAGATGCCAGGAGCAATCGATAAAATTGTAAGAAGCAAAGCGATTTGCACGGTTGTGGTTAGTGTATCTCCATTAGAGAAATCAACTGATAGAAAGGAAAGTAGCATCGATTCAGCCATTACACATCATCCCTTTTTCTCAATTGCATTTGACTGTCTTGTGTTAATTCTTGCTTTGACTGCTTTAATCGCCGAGTTAACACATCTTGGAATGACTCATTATCTTTAGCTTGTTTGGGCAATAGACTTGCCTTTATAGAATCGATTGTCGAAGAAACTGACACTCCATCACCTTCAACATCCTGTTTCTTTAAGATCGCTTCGATCTCATCTTGATCTTCAATCGTATGGAGCAGTTGTACTTGCTCACCAACACCAACGACAAGTAATTTATTGCCTACTTTCACCATTTGTACGGAGCGATTTCCACCAAGTGATACACCAGAAACTAAAGACAACGCTTTTGACTCCTGAAAACTTCTTGCACGTTTGTTCACAAACTTAAGCAGACCAACTAATAATGCAATTACAACTAGTAAAGCAGCAATCATCTTCAAAAAGCTAATCCAAGGAGACTCCCCAAAACTTGCTTCCACTTCATCTTCTACTCCTGATTCGCCAAGACACTCTTCCCCTTCTGCAATCGCTGCCTGAACACTGCAATCTTGAGCACCGGCCTGCATCGGATCTAACAAGAGAAATAAGAGAAGAGCCGCTGGCAGCGCGGCTTTAACTAAGCGTTTTAGAGATTGCATCAATCACTCGATCAGCTTGAAATGGTTTGACGATAAAATCTTTTGCTCCAGCTTGGATAGCATCAATCACCATCGCTTGCTGTCCCATAGCAGAACACATAATCACTTTTGCACTAGGGTCTAATTGTTTAATTTCCTTTAGTGCTGTAATTCCATCCTTTTCAGGCATCGTAATGTCCATCGTGACGAGATCAGGAGATAATTCCTTATAGCGTTCAACCGCTTCATTGCCATCGTTTGCTTCACCAACAACGACATACCCATTCTTAGTTAATATATCTTTAATCATCATTCGCATAAATGCGGCATCATCCACTACTAACACATTCTTTGACATCGTAAGCCCTCTTTCTTAACAACATTTATTCGTTTAATTTATTTATCCGTTCTTTCTTACTAATAATATCGGTAATCCGCACCCCAAAGTTCTCATCAATGACAACAACTTCCCCTTTAGCGATTAGACGGTCATTAATGAGCACATCTACGGGTTCACCCGCTAGTTTGTCTAATTCTATAATTGAACCTTGAGTAACACTTAAAATATCACGAATTGTTTTCTTCGTACGCCCTAGTTCCACTTTCACTTCAAGGGGAATATCTAAAAGCATATCAAGATTTTCCATTTCAGAATCTGGTAGTCTTGTTTTTTCAAAGTTTGAGAAGACTGCTTTCTCAACCATTTGCTCTGTGACCGGCTTTAAAGAAGAACCAATTTGTTGATTCGGTCGTACTGTTTGATTTATCTCTGAAGGTGATCCCGTTTGTGGTTGGTTCCTTTTTATTGGTTCTTCCACAATTGGGGCTTCCGCTTCCACAGTTGAAGTATGTCCTTCAAGAAGTGCACTCGCATAGCCCTTCCCAAATGGCACATTAATTAACTGCATCAATTTCGAATCAATTAAATTACCAACTTTTAAAGTAAACGTAATCGAGATTAAGTGTTCGCCATCAGGTACATAATTATTTGTCGCTTGTTCTTTAAAACTGACAACTTCGACATCTGGGGGTGAGATATCTACGCGACGGTTAAACAATGTCGACATTGATGTAGAAGCTGACCCCATCATTTGGTTCATTGCCTCTTGAACTGCACTTATATGCATTTCCGATAGTTCTTGATTCGGGCTTTCTCCATTTCCTCCGAGCATCAAATCAGCAATAATTGCTGCATCCTCAATGGTAATGACAAATAAATTAGAGCCTCAAATCCTTCCGTATACTTCACATGCACGATTACATGGGGATGAGGAAACAATTCACTTAATGTTCCTTTGCTAACAGCGGTAACGACTGGTGTCGTAATTTCAACTTTTTGATTTAGCAAAGCTGATAATGCTGTAGCAGAACTTCCAAACGATATATTACCAATCTCGCCAATTGTATCTTGCTCCATATGATCTAGAAATTGATTTACATCTAATTCAACAGCCTGAGAACCGTTTGATTTGCTGGTGGCTGTTCCACGCTCTGACCCGTTTCTTGACTCAAAGCGCCGCCTTCGGTCTCTCCTTGTTGAAGCCCTTTTAAGAGCTCATTAATTTCATCTTGGGAAAGCGGCTTATCATTCATCATCCGTTCCTCCTACTCGTTCCGTTACTTGTATTGCCATCCGATCCCGTTGTTGGCCAGGTTGGCCCTTAAATTTCAATTCTCCACCTACCAAAACATGTAAAGAGTCTTGAATAGACTGATTTAATGTAATAACATCCCCCGAACGTAGCTGTAAGAACTCTTCAATCGTTATTTCTGATCGTCCTAGTTCAGCGCTAACGTTTATTGACGTTCGCTTCACTTGCCGGTTTAATAATTCTTCATCTTCTTTTGACAACACACCACGCTGCTCTTGAAACCAATGGTGATTTGTCAATTTCGGCAAAATGTCCTCAAGTACAACATGAGGCAAACAAATTGTCATTAAACCAGTCGTTTCAGCAATACTTGTAGACAAAGAAATGACTACAACGGTTTCATTCGGTGAGACAAGTTGCAAGAAGTGAGGATTGACTTCTATATTTTCTGTCTCAGGCTTTAACTCAACAACGGACGTCCATGCCTCGGCAAAACATTCAAGCATGGACCCAAACAAGCCTGCCAGGATTTTTTTTTCAATTTCTGTTAAGTTTTCAATCTTGTTTAAGCTCATGCCCCGTCCGCCTAGGACACGATCAAACATGGCGTATGCGATATTTGGATTAATCTCCAAGAGTACTCTTCCATTTAACGGAGTTGGTTCAATTACATTCAAAAACGTCATTGATGGAATGGATCTGATATATTCTTCATATGGAACTTGTTCAACTGATGCCACTTGAATCTGGACAAGCGATCGTAGTCTTGCTGAAAAATAAGTTGTTAGTAGGCGTGCGTAATTCTCATGAATCCGTGACAAATTACGAATCTGATCTTTTGAGAATCTAAGCGCACGTTTGAAATCATACGTTCTTACCTTTTTTTCAGACTCAAGCTTTAATAACTCCTCCGCATTCATTTCTCCAGTTGTTAAAGCAGAAAGAAGCGCATCAATCTCGCCTTGAGACAGGACATCTGCCATCTGAGCACCTCATTTATTGAACCACTTTCGATGTCGTAAAAACAGCTTCCACACTGCCTTCGTTTAAATGGTCGTTTAATCTCGTTTGGATAGTAAGTTCCAGCTCTGTTATCCCCTCTGCACTAAGCAATTCATCCGCTGATGTTTCGGCTAGGGCAAGTAAAATGACGTTATCCACTTGAAATTCACGTTTCTCTAAATCCTCAAGTGTCTCTTTATCATTGAGTTGGACGCGAAACTGAGCTCGAATTAATTCTCCTGACTTCAAATTTGTAATGGCCTCTTCCGTGTCAAACGAGCGCCCATTGATCTCGTCTATTGTCGGGGCTCCACTGGCGTGATTCGTTGCAAACGGGCCCACTTCAAGCAAATAAAGTCCTGCAAGTACGATGCTCCGCTGACAAACAAGCTTAGTATTACGCCAATCACACGATTTTTTTTCAAACGGATGAATCCTCCTTCTTAAAGGTGCCAATTAAGCCGATTTCTTTCATACGCTCATTAATTAATGCACCCACACGATTAATATCATCTGATACTACCAACTTTTTCCCGCTAATCAACGTAATTGTTGTGTCTGGTAAAGCCTCTACTTTTTCAATTAAAAGCACATTTAATAGCATTGGCTTTCCATTCAATCGAGTCACAGAAATCATTGGCTATCCCTACCTTTTCAAATTAACAAGTTCTTGCAAGATCTCGTCAGATGTTGTAATAACCCTTGAATTTGCTTGAAATCCTCGTTGAGCAACGATCATTTCAGTGAACTCATCAGATAAATCCACATTCGACATTTCTAAATAACTACTTTGTACTTGACCTATCCCCTCAGGATTTTGGACAGCAGCCCCAGAAGCATTTGTTTCCACAAATAAATTGCCTCCTGCATTATCTAATCCATCCGGATTCGGAAAACGCGCTATACCAATTTGGTAGACCACATCAGCAGCACCATCAGGCATTCCAAATTGGATCTGCCCTTCCTTATTAATTGATATGCTTTCTGCTGTTGGGGGCGCTTGAATACGATCTCCTGTATCAGTAAGCATATACGCTCCAGAACTGTTTACGATATTATTTTCTGGGTCAATATAGAAATTCCCAGCCCGTGTGTAGTATGTTTCTCCACCTTGCTCCACGGTAAAATATCCTTCTCCTTTTATCGCCAAATCAAGAATTCGACCTGTATATTGATTAGGACCTTCTGTGTGGACTGTATCAATTGCACCTATCGTCGAACCTGAACCAACTTGTTGTGAATTCACTCCGCCACGCTCATTTGTTGGAGCCATCGAACCTTGAATCTGTTGACTAACCATATCTTGAAACATTACACGCCCTTTTTTAAACCCGTGTGTATTAACATTTGCAATATTATTACCGATTACATCTAGCTTTGTTTGAAATCCTTTCATACCTGAAATTCCCGAATACATTGATCGAATCATTACTCATTCCCCTTTCTTCACTAGTCGATTTTGACCCCATAATAGAAACTAACTTGCTCGAACTAATCCATTCATCCTCTTCAATTTGTACAATTATTTCGCCTTTTTCATTGTATTTCACAGCTGTCACTTTACCAGAAGACTCTTGATCCGCCCCCTCGCCCCTCCAACTTACTTCCTTACCAATCAAATCGCTGATAGCCATTAGTTGTTGACTCTTTTGTTCAAAATAAAGCAATTCAGCTGTCTGGTTCATCTGTGTCAATTGTTCTAATGAAGAGAATGTAGCTAATTGGGCAATAAATTCCCGATCATCCATAGGGTTCGTCGGATCTTGATTTTGCATTTGAGTTAACAACAGTTTCAAAAAAGCGTCTTGCCCAAGGACATTTCCAGGCTGTCTAGTCTGATTTGTCTGTGATGACAGCAACAAACTAGGGTCAATTTGCGTCATTTAGCTCTCCCTCCTCAGCGTCATTTGAAAAAAACCATTTGCTAAACGACGTCAGTTTATTTTCTTCTCGCTTTTCTTGTTGCTCTTGTTTTTCTTCTTGCTCTTTGTTTGATTGTCGCTCGTCGGATTCTTCTTCTATCCGACTCACTTCGAACTTCGCTTCAGGCATCTGTAATTGTTGTCGTAAACTAGGCAACATCCGTTCAAGTAAATCCGCTGTTTGCTTTTTCTCGGCTCGTACTTTCACAAGCAACCCTTGGGCAGATTGAATAAGTTGCACATGCATTCTCCCTAAAGTCTCTGGATGAAGTTTAACAGTTAATTGTGTATGTCCTTCTGGATGTTGCTTTAAAACTGCTGCTTTCAGGATACGGTGCACTTGCTTCGTTAGAAGTTCTGATGACTCTTGTCCGCTAACTACCTGACCAGTTACAGAAGCTTTTATTGCTTGTCCCGTCATGTTCTTAAAGTCTTGCCGAAGTATAACGGGCTCAGCCTCGTTATCAGAATTTCGACTTGTATCCGTTCCTTTGGACACCTCATGATCAACACTAACGCTACTTTGGTGACTTAGTTTTTCACTTATCTGTTTGCTAGCCGAATCACCATTCAAAAGCTGTTGCAAAGGAAGACTTTCTCGCTTAGGTTTGCTTAATTGTTCTTGTTGCTCAACAATCGTTACCGCTTGAGCTTGATCGCTAACTAGTTCACCATCCAAAAGTTGTCGTAAAGGAAGACTTTCTTGCCTCTGTTTACTTGCGTCAATGTTTTGTTCTTGCTGCCCAACAATCACTGACGCTTGAGTTCGTTCAAAACGGCTGCTCGTCTGTATAAAATTCTCGGTAGCTTCAGCTGAATTGTTAACAGTTTGCTTAGCTAATATTGCCTGTCTGCTACTACTCAGGACGTCTTCGATATGAGTAAGATTGCTCGGGTCTAGATTGACCTGTTCTTTTGTTGTACGTAAATCGAACTTATCCATTTGCTTGTCAGAGTCCTCTAGCAGGGGGCTCCTTTAGATTCTTCCGTTAATTCGCTTTTGACTGCCCCACCTTCATTCTTCTTTTGTGCGGTTGGTTCGTCTAATTCTATCTCCGTTTGCAAAGAAATAGCTCCGTAACTAAACTCCTGATTCTGTTTGTCACCATTTGTCCCTTTTAATAACTTGTCTTCTTTTGTTTCAATTGAGGAAACGAATTTATCGTCTTGCTCGATGAAACCCCTAACGTTCTCTCTCTTTTCTGTTATCAGCTTGTGCGCATCGTCATTCGTTTGAAAATACAATCCTTTTAAGCCAATATCGTCATCTGTAGTTTGAGCCTCCGGTTCTAGAATCTGCTGACTTTCAAAAAGTGTTTTATCATTTTCTAGAGAGGGCAAATGATTTCTTTTCTCGTTCTTTTCTTTGAATAGCTCTTGTTCTTCTATTTCAATGGTTTCAGCAAAAGGGATCTCTTCTTGTCCTCTTAAAAAAAGCAAATCTGCAAACCCTTGATTAGCACTTTTTTGTATATTTTTCGGAGTCCTTGGTTGCTTTACATCTAATGCTGTAATAAATTCCAGCATGGCTACCGCCCTTCCTGGGCTAATTTTTCAAGAATTCCCGCTGCTCTAGCCGCTTCCATTCTCCCTAGTATAGAACCACGTAGACCATGATCCATTGCTGCAATATGAATATACGCCTCTTCTTCATCCATTTCCTCTAGCAATGCGGCGGCGCGTTTCGGACTCATTTGTTCGTATGATTTAATCGCTTTTTGAAGCCCCTCTTCAGTGGACACATCCCCTACAGGACCTTCCTCTGGCCATTCATTATTTGACAAACGCTCTTCTAAGTCTTCATTTTGCGCTGTAACTCTGCTAATTCAGTCTCTTTAACAGTAAGTTCATTTGTCGCTTGCTGCCAATCTGTCTGCAATACAGCTAACTGGTTCTCTAGCTCATCGATTTCAGCTTGTCGATTATTACCGGCACTTCCATTATCCTCTGAACGAAACATACCTGTTTTGCCTAAATCAAACCCAACAAGTGGACCAATAAAAATAATAGCAGCAACAATGATGGCAATTAATGGAATAAATAACGAAAGAAAAATGGGCCACCGCTTTTTTTCTTTTTGTACTTTCATTTAACACGTAACCTCATATAATGTGTCGTACTTAGTTCGTCCATTTGTTTTTGTTCAGTTCGCCTTTCTTCCTCTTGCGCATTTCGCATTTGCTTCTCCTTAAGCCGTTCATATTGCTTAAAAGAGCGAACACATTCGTGTAATTTTCTCTTCTGATGTTCCATATGCTCACGCGATTCATTTGTCTGCTGCTGTTGGCTGACTATTTGTTTGCCCAGCCCTTGCAAGTATACTTTAGTGCTAATTAATTGAGCGACAGTTTGTTTTTCATCTTGCGCGAATTCTAATTGTTGTTCGACTTGTTCTTTTTCTTTAAGCAAATGGTACAACGCAGTAGCTACTGTCTTAAATTCTTCTTCTGCAATTTCATACTGTCTTCTCGCTTCATCCTTGTGTTGCTTACAAATATCCATTGCTTGTTGCAGCGAAAATTGAAAGCTCATTTCTTACGCTCATTCCCTTCCATTAATTGCACCAGTGCAGTTGCTGTTTGCTCAAACGACTGCGTTTCTTCAATTTCTTGCGTAAGAAAGGCAAGAATCCTTGGTTGCGCTTCAATGGCAGAATCAATTGCTGCCGAACTGCCCTGCTTGTAGGCTCCGAGTTGAATGAGATCTTCAGACTCTTCATAATCAGCTAACCTTTTACGAATTGATTTGGCTGCTTGCGCATGGTCTTCCGTCACTAAATCTTTCATCAGACGACTCACACTTTTTAAGATATTTATAGCTGGAAATTGTCCTTTATTAGCCAACTGTCGATCTAAAACAAAATGCCCATCCAATATCCCACGCACTGCGTCTGCTATTGGTTCATTCATGTCATCACCATCAACCAATACGGTATAAAATGCTGTGATTGTTCCCCTGCTACTAGTTCCTGATCTCTCTAATAATTTCGGGAGCATCGCAAACACCGAAGGCGGATACCCTTTAGTTGTTGGCGGTTCTCCAATCGCTAAGCCAATTTCCCGCTGAGCCATTGCAAATCGAGTTACCGAATCCATCATCAAATTGACCGATAAGCCTTGGTCACGAAAATATTCAGCAATTGCAGTTGCACATAATGCACCTTTTACTCGGAGTAACGCTGGTTGATCTGAAGTAACAACAACAACAATTGATTTAGCCAAACCTTCATCTCCAAGGTCACGTTCAATAAAATCTCTTACTTCTCTTCCACGCTCACCAATTAATGCAATGATATTTAAATCAGCCTCTGATTCCTTGGCGATCATTGACATCAAAGTACTTTTTCCAACACCACTTCCAGCAAATATGCCTACCCTTTGGCCTTTCCCCATCGTTAATAATCCATCAATTGCTTTAACACCAACACTCATTACTTCGTGTATTCGCGGACGCTCCATTGGATTAGGTGGTTGATTTTCAGTGGAATAAACTGTTTGATGTTTATTATTGTTGTTATGAGGGTATAGATTTTCACCTGTACCATTTAAGACTTGACCAATTAAATGGGATCCAACAGGAATGCTTAAGGGCTTACCCGTTGCTTCCACAAGACTCCCAGGCTCAATTTGCATCATGTCGTCAATTGGCATTAACAAAACTCTATCTTCTCTAAAACCAACTACTTCTGCTCGGATTTTTTGTTTGGAATGCCGACCAACCAAGATGTAACATAGTTCACCTATAAACGTTCGGGGTCCTGCAGACTCAATTGTTAATCCTGTCACTTGCTTTACATAGCCATACCACTTATATGGATTGAGGTGAGTGACCTCTTCAATAAGTTGCTTCAACATAGGTTTTTCCTGTAAATTGCAGCAACTGTTTTTTTAACTCATTTAACTGAGTGTCAAGAGAGGCGTGAAGCTTCCCAGCATTTGTTAACACGATGCAGTCCGTTTCCTCCATCTTTACATCCGGGACGATTTGAAAATCACGGCATCCAACCATTTGTTGTTGTAACTCTAATGTATGCTGATGCAATTTGTCATACCATTTTGGATGAACATACACTTTTACAAGTGCATACTCTTTCACTTCATATAAGATCTCGGTAATAAATTGCTTCATTCGAACATCTTCATCAAGTATGGTTCCTAAAATGCGTTTCGCTAACTCTGCAGCTAACTCTATCATTAACGGTTCACTTTGTTCCAACGACCTCACTACGTCGGCTTGTGCAGTTTCGACAATAGATTGAGCGTGGTTAATAAGATCTTCGTATACCGCTTGGGCCTGAGTTTCCCCAGCAGAAAAACCAGCGTCATAACCTTCTCTTTCAGCTGCCAGCCTTGCTTTTTCCCATTCTTTTTCCATCAATTGTGTTTGTAATTGACACTCTTGTTCGACCCTCTGCGCATGTGCTTCTGCTTGACGAATAATCCATCTGCTTTTCATGCACACTTGCTAGCAGTTCTTCGGGATACTCTACAGGAGTTTCTTCAACGCTTGGCTCATTGTGATTCTCTTCTTTTTGCGTGTAAGGCTTAATGACGATTTCCCTCACTGCACTAACAGAAGTAGCTGAACGTATGATATTAGACAAGAATGTCCTCTCCATTCGTACGGGCTATAACAACTTCACCAGCTTCTTCAAGCCCTCTAATAATGGCAACGATTCGTGACTGTGCTTCTTCTACATCTCGAAGGCGCACTGGACCTAAATATTCCATTTCGTCTTTAAACGTTTCCGCCATACGCTGCGACATATTCTCAAACACCATTTCTTTTACGTCTTCACTTGCAATTTTTAATGCTAGTTGGAGATCATCATTATCTACATCACGAATGACCCGCTGAATTGCCCGTTTCTCTAGCGTGATAATATCTTCAAACACAAACATACGTTTTTTAATCTCATCTGCCAATTCAGGGTCTTGAATATATAATCCGTCGAGAATAATTCTTTCAGTAGAGCGATCCACACCGTTCAACATTTCCACTACAGCTTCAATTCCCCCGGTTTCAGTATAATCTTGCGTAATGGTTTGAGATAATTTCTCTTCTAATACAGATTCGACTTGAGCGATAACTTCTGGAGAAGAACGATCCATTAATGCGATTCGTCTTGCTACATCCGTTTGCATTGTTTCTGGTAGAGAGGAAATAATCTGTCCTGCTTGTTTAGCGGGAATATACGATAAGATAACTGCTACCGTCTGGGGATGTTCATGTTGGATAAAATTCAGTATTTGACTCGGATCTAATTTGCGCGCAAAGTCAAATGGTCTTACTTGGATTGTCGAGGTGAGTCGTTGTATCATTGAAGCTGCCCCGTCAGCACCAAGAGCTTTTTCTAAAATCGTTCTTGCATAGCCAATTCCACCTTGCGTGATATACTCTTGTGCCATTGCAATTGAGTGGAACTCAGCCATGACCTGCTCCTGCATTTCTTTTTCTACTTTCCGCACTGATGAGATTTCAAGTGAAAGTAATTCAATTTCATCTTCAGAGAGGTTTTTATATACTTTGGCAGCCGTATCTGGGCCTAAAGAAATTAAAAGGACAGCAGCTTTTTGCCTGCCTGTTAACTTGGCAATTGCCATCTATGCATCTCTCCTTCCTTTAATCATCGGATAACCAAGTACGCAAAAGTTTAGAGAATTCTTCAGGCTTTTCATTCGCCAAATGTGCTAACTCTTTCATTTGCTTTCTTTCATCCGTTTCAGGACGTTCAGGGAAAGCGACCGGTTCGTCTTCCGAGTATGACCCCTCTTCTACCGGTTCATCTAAGGCTAGATCAGCTTGTTTTTGTTTTCGCAGTAACATCAGCACGAGCACAATAATTAAAACAAGCAACAAAGCTGCCGTTATATACATCCATGTTGGAATACTCATTGCTGGGTTTTCTTGCGTCACCTGAGCTTCTTGTGCAAATGGCATGGATGTGATTGATACACGATCCGTTACATTATTGGTCGTACCGTCTTCTGTTTCTGGTAAGGTCGTCTGAATAATCGTACCTAGCAATTGGTTTAACTCAGCACTTTGTTGCGGAGGCAACGTTTGCAAACCCTCTGGAGGATTGATCATTGCTTGAATACTAATATCTCGAATTTGATATGGGCTTTCTATAATTTCTTTATGAATACGATTAACTTCATAATTCATTCGTTCTTCCGTTCGTTCTGATTCAGATTCAGCGCCACCAGCAGTTCCCGTATAGTTTGGAATCTCATCGGCAGTTCCCGCTACTCCTTCACTAGTACCGTTAACACCTTCATAGATTTCGTTAATTCTCTCAGCGCTTATCGCAATACCAGTCATATCTTCTTCATTTACTGGTTCCACCAGATCTTCAACACGTTGTTCCTGTGTAAAATCTATATCTGTCGTAACGGAAACAATCGCATTTTGAGGACCTACAACAGCTCCCAACAACTGCATAATCGTTTGCTTTAGATCCGATTCAATCTCTTGTTTAATTTCTCGTTGGGATTGAAACGATGTCACTGGGTTTAACTCATCTTCTTCTTGATACGTATAATTAGTAAAATTAGAATCTGATATAACAATATTCTGTACTGGTAAATTGGGTACGCTACGTGAAATTAAATGATATAAAGCTTTTACTTGAGATGAATCAAGTGAAGTACCTGCAGCCAAATCCAGAACTACTGCTGCTGTAGCAGCTTCCTGACCCGAATTCAACCAAACACTTTCCTCCGGCATCGTTATGATTACATTTGCATTTGTAACACCCGAAACACCTCGAATTAATTCTGCTAATTCCGTTTGCATAAGCGATCTTTCAATCACAGTGAATTCATTATCTGTCATGCCAAATCCCATTTGTTCTTGAAAAAAACCATAATCAATGCTGCCACTTTGTGGAAGTCCTTCTGCTGCTAATTCCACTTTCAAACGATCAACATCTGCTTCTGGTACTTCAATCGTTGTACCATTGTTAGAGACTTGCGCACTTACTCCACGCGATTCCAGCACTTCTTGGATCTGACCCGTCTCGGCTAATGTTAATTGACTATATAATGGCGCATAATTCGTCCTAAATGCGATCGCAATGACTATGGCTATAATGAGCAGCACAAGAAGGGCACTTGCTATAAGAGCTCCTTTATGAAAACCAGTTCGCTTTTTCCAAAACATTTGCAGCCGGTTTGTATATTGCTTTGCTTTTTCGTTCATGGCCCCTCCGCTTACATTTGTTACTTACATAATTACACTTGCATTCTCATCATTTCTTGATATGCTTCCACCGCTTTATTTCTTACTTCTAGCGTCGCCTGCATAGAGATGGAAGCTTTGTTCGCTGTAATCATAACCTCGTGTAAATCAATAGGTTCTTTTCTTGCTAAAGCCCGTGTAGCAGCTTGAGAAGCCAACTGAGCTTCATTTACTCCCGACAAAGCTGTAGTTAAAGCCTCTTGAAAAGATGCACCTTATCGAGATTCGGCGTTTCACTCATTTTCCCAGTCTGTATCGCATTTGCTATAAGAGGTTGTAATGATGAAAGTTCCATTTCACACGCTCCTAACGTCCGATTTCTAAGGCTTTCATTAACATGCCTTTACTTGCCTGCAGCGCACTAACATTCGCCTCATACGAGCGAGTTGCACTTGTAATATCAATCATTTCTCGAGCAATCTCAACATTCGGTTTCGCTACATAACCATCTTCATTTGAGTCAGGATGCAACGGGTCATACACAAGTGCAGGCGGTGTCTCATCATTAACAATTCCTTTAGCCATTACCCCTTGATTCAACTGAGTTTCAGCTTTGTTTAAATATGTGGAAAAAGGCATAGCTTCTTGCACAACCATCTTACGTTGATATGGCTGCCATTGCCCTTCTACTAATTCAGCGCGAGTCGTTTCAGCATTGGCGATATTGCTCGCTGCTACATCCATACGTAATCGCTGAAGCGTCAAAGCTGAACCAGAAACTCCCATACTGGAAAACATTGTCATATAATCCCCCTATCTGCCGCCTCTTATCGCCGTTTCTAGCGATTGAAAACTACTAGTCATTCGATCGACAACTGCATTGTAATAAAGCTGATTTTCTGCCATTTCAGTCATCTGTTTATCAACATCCACACTATTCCCATTATGATTATACTGCCCTTGCTTATTATGAATCGTGTGCGGATATCCACTTGGCAACGGAAAATGTAAATGTCGTTCGTCCGTTTTTTTTGACAGAAATACAGATGCATTCGCTTCGGTTTGCTCAAGCACGCGATTAAAAGAAACTGACTGTTCTTTATAATTCGGCGTATCCACATTTGCTAGATTTGACGAGATGGCTTTTTGTTTTGCTGTCGAAAAGCGAATAGCTTCTTCAAGCGCTCCAATTGTACTAGTCGTAAACATCATGGCCCCCTTTTTACTCAGGCCTTTCCTCATAAAACGAGGAAAGATTAAGCATTATTTCCCATATGTATCCATGATCAAATTTTACTAGTTTTTCAGCGATTTGTCTAAGATGAATTTGATTTTTAATAGATTTAAGTCAATAGAACCATATTCAAAAGTTATTTTCATTACATTTTACCTATAAACCTTTTACCTATAATGACTTTTTAACTATGAAACAATTGTTATTTTTTCTATTTATTTGGAAGTGTTTCTGTTGGTTGGAAATAGGTATTCTTGCTCAATAAAAAAGAGGGTTGGCCTAGGCCAACCCTCTTTTTTATTCTTAATTCTCTTTTAAACGATCTAGCTCTAATAAGAACTTATCATTTAACACTTTTATATATGTGCCTTTCATCCCTAATGAACGAGACTCGATGACACCGGCGCTTTCTAATTTGCGAAGTGCGTTAACAATGACAGAGCGCGTAATTCCAACACGGTCAGCAATCTTACTTGCTACTAAAAGACCTTCTCTTCCATCAAGCTCTTCAAAAATATGCTCAACTGCTTCTAATTCACTATATGATAGAGAACTAATTGCCATTTGAACAACCGCTTTGCTACGAGCTTCTTCTTCGATCTCTTGTGTTTTCTCATGTAAGATTTCCATTCCTACAACCGTTGCACCATACTCTGCAAGAATAAGATCATCATCGCTAAACGCATTTTGTAAGCGAGACAAAATTAATGTTCCTAAGCGCTGTCCGCCACCTTTAATTGGCACAACAGTTGTTAGACCTGTTTTGAAAAGATCTCTGTTCTCTACTGGAAACGCTGTGTATTCACTGTCTACATCAATATTAGCTGACGTGTCTTCAATCTTAAACAAACCATCTGTATACTCTTCAGGGAACTGACGCTCATCTAACATTTTTTTCATTCTGTCATTTTCAATTTCTTCCTCAATTGAAAAGCCTAACAGTTTACCACGACGGCTAACAACAAACACGTTAGAACCAATCGCATCACGCAAAGTCATTGCCATTTCACGGAAGTTCACATGTTGCCCACTTGTTTTTTGAAGCATCTCATTAATCTTTCTTGTTCTTGTAAGTAAATCCATCCTTACATCTCTCCTTTTTTTTACAAAATAAATTGACTTAAATCTCGATTTTTCGCAATCAACCCTAGCTTTTCTTCCACATACTGCTCTGTAATATCGAGTGTTTCCATTCGAATATTAGGCGCTTCAAAAGATACATCTTCAAGCAATTTTTCGAGCAACGTATGCAAGCGTCTTGCTCCAATGTTTTCTGTTTCCTGATTCACTTCGCTTGCAATCGTCGCAATCTTACGAACAGCATCGTCTGAAAACTTAATTTCTATACCTTCCGTCCGTAAAAGAGCGGCATATTGCTTAATTAATGCGTTATCTGGTTCAATAAGAATTCGGACAAAATCATCTACCGACAAGCTTTGTAACTCTACTCGAATTGGAAAACGACCTTGTAACTCTGGAATTAAATCAGAAGGTTTCGCCATATGAAAAGCACCAGCAGCAATAAACAGAATATGATCAGTTTTAACAGCACCATACTTTGTAACGACCGTTGAGCCTTCTACTATCGGAAGAATATCGCGCTGAACACCTTCTCGAGAAACATTTGCACTTTGTTCGCTTTTACCAGCGACCTTGTCTATTTCATCGATAAAGATCATTCCTAGCTGTTCAGTACGATTGATCGCTTCTTGTGTTACATCATCATATCAATTAACTTCTGTGCTTCTTCTTCAATAAGGACTCCACGTGCATCAGATACCGACATACGGCGCTTTTTCTTTTTCTTTGGCACCATATTGCCTAGCATCTCTTGCATGTTCATGCCCATCTGTTCCATCCCTGCTCCACCTTGGAATAAATCCATAAATCCTTGGTTTTGCTCCGATACTTCCAGCGTGACCATCCGATCCTCGAGTTCCCCACGCTCCAGCTTTTCAGCCATCTTCTTTTTCAAGTTGGCATGATTCAACTCTTCTTCTTGCTCTTCTTGCTGATCATCTTCGTTATTTGTTTGATTAAATAACATTTCGAACGGGTTTTTATAGTTCGATTCTTTCTTCAATGAAGGAACAAGAAGATTGACAAGCCTTTTTTCTGCAAGCTCTTTAGCCTGTTCTTTTACGTGGTTAACACGCTCTTCTTTTACAAGGCGTACACTGGATTCAATTAGGTCTCGGACCATCGATTCAACATCTCGCCCTACGTAACCAACTTCAGTAAACTTTGTTGCTTCGACTTTTACAAATGGTGCCCCGACAAGCTTTGCCAAACGACGAGCAATTTCAGTTTTCCCAACACCTGTAGGACCAATCATGAGGATATTTTTGGGCGTAATCTCATCACGCATCACTTGTTCGAGCTTCGTTCGGCGATACCGATTTCGTAAAGCAATCGCAACGGATTTCTTGGCACCTTCTTGGCCAACAATATATTGGTTTAATCGTTCGACTATTTGGCTTGGTGTAAGTGAACTTGTCATTTCTTTACACTCCCTTTGTCTTCATGATTTGTCGTCTAACACTTCGACAATAATTTGATCGTTTGTGTATACGCAAATATCCGAAGCTGTTTCAAGGGCAGCTCTCGCAATCTCACTTGCAGAAAGCGACGCGGCATGGTTTTTCAACGCACGCCCTGCACTCAAAGCATAGTTACCGCCAGATCCAATCGCAAGAATCCCATCATCTGGCTGAATGACTTCGCCAGTGCCAGAAACCAACAGTAAATCTGTTCGATCCATCACAATCAGCATCGCTTCAAGCTTCCTTAGTACTCGGTCACTTCGCCACTCTTTCGCAAGCTCAACAGATGCACGTTGCAAATTCCCATTATACTCTTCAAGCTTTGCTTCGAACTTTTCAAACAGCGTAAAAGCGTCGGCTACCGAACCCGCAAAACCAGCAATCACATTATCGCGATATATTTTACGCACTTTTCTAGCCGTATGCTTCATCACAACCGCATTGCCTAATGTAACCTGACCATCCCCTGCCATCGCAAAACCACCATTGTGTGCGATAGCAAAAATTGTTGTTGCATGAAAAGAATCCATGGCAAACGCTCCTTTTCTCGTAAAACTATGCTCGCGGGTGGAAATCTTTATATACAGTGTAAAGACGTTCTTTGCTTACATGAGTGTATACTTGAGTCGTTCTCAATGTTTGATGCCCTAACAATTCTTGCACAGTCCTTAAGTCTGCTCCGGCATTCAACAAATGGGTAGCAAATGAATGACGAATACCATGTGGCTTATGCTTTTTTTTCATCGCAGCTTCGCGCATCCTTTTTTCCACAATCTTGCGAATGCTCCGATCACTTAGTGGACCGCCACGATAGTTAAGGAAAAGATGTGGTGAAGGCTCAGTTTTCTTCACTAGTCTTGGCCGTCCTGACTCCAAATAAACATTCATACTAGTTTCTGCCACTTTACCGAACGGTACATACCGTTCTTTTCTACCTTTTCCAAATACACGTATCGTTCCACTTGTCCAATGAAGCTGCTCCTCATGCAGCATGCTGCATTCAGAAACACGAATGCCGGTCGCGTAAAGTAGCTCAATGATCGCCTTATCTCTTTTTCCAGCGCCGTTTCTGCAGGTAGGGCTGTCAGCCACTGATCCATTTCTTCTTCATACAAAAAGCGGGGAAGCCGCTCTTCTTGTTTTGGAAGATGCGCGTGCAAAAAAGGATTTTCCTTAACTAATTGCTCACGAAGCAAGAATTTTCCGAAGCTTCTTAGCGCTGATAGCTTTCGAGCAATTGTACGTCTTGCATAGCGTCTGTCAACAAGCGAACTAATATAAGAGCGTACTTCTAGATGAGTTGTTTCATTAATTCCCGAAAGTCCTTGCTGTGACAAAAATGTGTAAAACTGTTCTACGTCTTTTGTATAATGATCGATCGTCCATTTGGAACTGTTTCTCTCGACTTCCAAATAACGGATAAACCAATTAAGCCAAAGGCGTTCTTCTGATTCCACACTGTTGTCCTCCCTCTTAGAACTTATAAATTCTACCACAGTTTAACAAGGAGAAGCAATAAACGTCACACTTATTTCACAAAATTCTGAATCGACTCCAATGCGCGACTAGCAAGGGCTTCATATCGTTCTTTTTTTGCTTTTATCCGAACATCGAGGGGGGGAACAAGACCAAAGTTCGCATTCATTGGCTGGAAATTTTTAGAGTTCGCTGTTGTAATATACGCAGCCATACTTCCCATCATCGTTTCTTCCGGCAAAATAGCCAGTGGCTGACCTTCTGTTAGTTTGAATGCATTGATTCCAGCAATTAAACCTGCTGCTGCAGATTCTACATAACCTTCAACACCAGTAATTTGTCCTGCGAAAAAAAGATCGTCACGAACGGTTGATTGATAGGTTGGCTTTAACAAGTTCGGCGAATTTAAAAACGTGTTTCGATGCATAACACCATACCGAACAATGTCTGCCTGTTCCAATCCAGGAATCATGCGGATTACTTCTTTTTGCGGTCCCCATTTCAAATGGGTTTGGAAGCCGACAATATTATACAAAGTACCAGACAAATTATCTTGGCGCAGTTGAACGACTGCATAAGGTCGCTTCCCTGTTTTTGGATCTTCTAACCTACAGGCTTTAACGGACCAAATAACATTGTCTTTCTTCCACGTGATGCCATAACTTCAATTGGCATGCACCCCTCAAAAAAGATTTCCTTTTCAAATTCCCGCAAAGGAACCGTCTCTGCTTCAATTAAAGCATCGTAAAAACGATTAAACTCTTCCTCGGTCATAGGACAATTTAAGTAAGCAGCTTCCCCCTTATCATACCTACTCTTTAAGTAAACTTTGTCTCGATCAATTGTTTCGGCATCAATAATAGGTGCAGCAGCATCGTAAAAATAAAGATGCTCTTCCCCTGTTAATGCTTTTAATTGTTCTGACAACGCTTTAGACGTTAATGGGCCAGTAGCAATGATCGTTGGACCGGAAGGAAGCTCTGTGATTTCCTCGTTTACAACGGTCACATTCGGATGTTCTTTCACATAATTAGTGACTCGTGCTGCAAAATCATGGCGATCTACCGCTAATGCACCACCTGCAGGAACAGCAGCCTCGTCTGCAGCTTTAATAATAACGGAATCTAATGTACGCATTTCTTCTTTCAAAACACCTACAGCGTTTGCTAATGAATTACCTCGTAACGAGTTGCTACATACAAGTTCAGCAAACTTATCTGTATGGTGCGCAGGCGTTTGTTTTACTGGTCGCATTTCATATAAGCGAACCTGACCTCCACGCTTAGCAATTTGCCAAGCAGCTTCGCTCCCGGCTAACCCTGCACCAATTACATTAATCGTTTTATTTTCTATCATAAAGCGCATGCTCCTTTTTCATGGATCAATTACTGCGTTCACAGAAACGCCTCCACTCCTTTGTAGAGTGAAGGCTAAGTCAGTAAGTACCCATATCATAGTATCTTTGACGTTTAATTTCAACTAATAAACCTTAGAAAACGAGCATTTTCGACAAATTACTGCTTTTCTTCCTCATAATCACATGAACTACATGCAACATACACAGCTTTTTTAGATTTTTTTTCAACAAGTAGGCCTTGACATTTCGGACAAGGGCGAGCAATTGGCTTATCCCATGAAACAAACTCACACTCTGGATAACGGTCACAGCCATAAAAAATGCGTCGTTTTTTACTTTTTCGTTCGACAATATTCCCCTCTTTACACGTAGGACAAGTAACACCGATGTCTTTTACAATCGCTTTCGTGTTTCGACAATCCGGGAAATTGGAGCAAGCCATAAACTTTCCATAGCGCCCCATCTTGTAAACCATTTCGTGACCACACTTTTCACAATCTTCACCTGCAGGTTCGTCTTTTATTTCGACTTCTTCCATCTCTTCTTCAGCAACTTTTAGCCGTTTTTCAAAGCTTTGATAAAATTGGTCAATTATTCCGATCCAATTATCCCTGCCATCTTCAATGCTATCTAAATCTTCCTCCATCTTAGCAGTAAATTCCACATCAAGAATTTCCGGAAAAAATTCAACAATCAAATCAAGGACGATTTCACCTAACTCCGTTGGTACAAAACGTTTTTCATCTAAGGCAACATAACCACGACGCTGAATTGTATCAAGTGTTGGTGCATAAGTCGATGGACGACCTATCCCTAACTCTTCTAACGTTTTTACAAGCCTAGCTTCCGTATAACGGGGAGGAGGTTGTGTAAAATGTTGGTTTGGTGTAATGTCTTGCTTTTCAACCGTCTGGCCTTCTTCTAACGCGGGCAGAAGTCGGTCTTCTTCTTTCTTATTGTCGTCATTCCCTTCGATGTAAACTTTCATAAATCCAGCAAACTTCAATTTTGAACCGGTTGCACGGAACAAAAACGCCATTATTATCTAGATCCACAGACATTGTATCCATAACTGCTGGAGCCATTTCACTTGCAACTAAACGTTCCCAAATTAATCGATATAAACGATGTTGGTCACGAGACAAGTATTCTTTTACAGTTTTAGGTTCATGCATAACCGATGTTGGACGAATCGCTTCATGGGCATCTTGTGCTTTTTTGTCCTGCTTAAGTTTCCGTTCAACTTTATTGACATACTCGTCACCAAACGTCTTTTGGATATAATCATGTGTTTCTTGTTTTGCTGTATCAGAAATTCGAGTCGAATCCGTTCTCATATAAGTAATTAATCCAACTGTCCCTTGCTTACCAAGATCAATACCCTCGTATAACTGTTGCGCGATAAGCATTGTTTTCTTTGCTCTGAAATTAAGCTTACGTGCAGCTTCCTGTTGTAATGAAGAAGTGGTAAAAGGTGTAACAGGGTTACGTCGACGTTCTTCTTGTAACATTCGTTACTTGAAAAGATTTCCCTTTCATTTGTTTTAAAACTGCTTGAACATCTTCTTCATTAGCAAGGTTTTGCTTTTTACCATTTACACCATAATACTTCGCTTCAAACATCTCATCTTTTAACTTAAAGTTACCTTCAATACTCCAGTATTCTTCAGGCTCAAAGCTTTGAATTTCTTTTTCACGATCAGTGATTAACTTAACCGCTACAGATTGAACACGTCCTGCGCTTAAGCCCTTTTTCACTTTTTTCCATAATAATGGCGAGATATTGTAACCAACTAAACGATCCAATATCCTTCTAGCTTGCTGAGCATCAACTAAATCCATATTGATCGGTCGTGGGTGCTTGAATGCATCTTTTATTGCAGTTTTTGTAATTTCATTAAAGACAACACGGCAATCTGAATGCTCATCTATATTTAAACTATGAGCCAAATGCCAAGCAATTGCTTCCCCTTCACGATCCGGGTCAGCTGCGAGGTAAATGCGTTTTGCTTTTTTAGCTGCTGTCTTTAGTTCTTTTAACACGGGACCTTTCCCGCGAATTGTAATATACCTTGGTTCATAGTTTTCTTCTACACTAACGCCCATTTGGCTTTTAGGTAAATCACGAACGTGGCCCATTGATGCTTTGACAACGTATTTTTTCCCTAAATACTTTCCAATGGTTTTGGCTTTAGCGGGAGATTCCACGATTACTAAATAATCGGACATGTAAAGCAGCTCCCTCTCACATTATTCTCTATTGATGAAGTAAATCTTCCTCATTATTAAACAGACTTTCCCCATTTGTCAAACGGAAGTGAAAACAGTTAGATAAAATCCGATGGTTCGCTATCTTTCGACAAAAAGATCGGCAATGTCTCTTTAAGGGTGTTTTTGGAATAAAGGCAGCACGCCCCCTGGCTAATAAGCCAATTTGTTCCACTCGATTCTGACGAGGATATATTTCCAGGAACAGCAAACACTTCTCTCCCTTGTTCAAGTGCTAAATCAGCTGTAATTAAGGAGCCACTTTTTCGCTTTGCTTCTATAATAATAGTCGCATAACTCATACCACTGATTAATCGATTTCTCGCTGGAAAATGCCATTTCTTAGGCTTTACAAATGGAGGGTATTCACTAACAAGCAAATGATGAGAAGAAATAGACTGGAAAAGAGTTTGATGTTCAGGGGGATATACGGTGTCAAAACCACAGGCCGTAACAGCAATTGTGAAACCTTTATGTGCTATCGCATTATAATGGGCTAATCCATCCACGCCTCGAGCCAAGCCGCTAACGATTGTTATTCCAGCTTCTATTATAGTTGGCGTTACGATAGCGAGTGCGTCTTTACTGTATTTTGTTGGTGTCCTCGTCCCGACAACGGCTATTTTTTTCGTTTTAAGGATTTCAAGATTGCCTTTGGTATAAAGAATATGAGGTGGATCATAAATAGCATTTAATAACGGAGGATAATATGGATTATGACGGAAGATCGTTTGAATACCTGCATTCTCTAGTTGCTCTTTATAGACAGCCTGATCACTGCGTTTAAGCCATTCAAACATACGCTCACTCTGACGGCTGTTCAGTTGCAGAATTGCGCTTATTTCGCTTTCTGAAGCCTTATAGATGCTTATTAATTCTGGGTCCCATTCTAAAAGTCGTACAAATGCACGGTAGTTCGTAGAAAGTACCGCATGCAAGTGAAGGAAGCGTTCTTCATAAGAGATGCCAATCACCCATTTCCTCGTATTCTTTGAAAAACCCTCACAAT
>BAXC01000031.1 GCA_001310375.1 Bacillus sp. JCM 19041
TCCGTTTTAATAGCCTATTCGACGAAATTAGTGTTAAGTCGTAGCGGAATTCCAGAAGCTGCTAAACGCGCTAGTACTTTATGATCATTTTTCAGATAAGTAATTTCGACAAAAAAAACCTTATTGCATAATGCAATAAGGTTTTTTACTTATGCTGGATATACGCTCACTTGTTTACGATCGCGTCCAACACGCTCGTATTTCACAACGCCGTCAACTTTAGCGAACAACGTATCGTCGCCGCCTTTGCCAACATTTGTACCAGGGTAAACGCGTGTACCGCGTTGACGTACTAGAATTGATCCGCCTGTTACAGCTTGACCGTCTGAACGTTTAGCACCAAGACGTTTAGAACGTGAATCACGTCCGTTCTTTGTACTACCTACCCCTTTTTCGATGCGAAAATTGAAGGTCCATTCTCAACATGAAAGTCACCTCCTGTCTATTTCAACAGTAATAAATGAACGATATGTCTCTTCCATTGATAAAAGCGATAATTCTAGCCCCTTCATCAATAGTTGGACATCTTCGTATGTGCGCGGGCTAAGCCGTCTGGGACAGCACACTCTAGGTAACCGCCCTCACCTGCTGTATCAACCACGATGTCAACATTGCACAACGCATGGATTGCATTTACTGTTCCAATTGAAACAGCCGATGCTCCAGCACAGACAATATCTTGACCGTGAGGACCAGCTTCTGCATGGCCACTCATCGTAAAACCGATGATGTCACCATGCAAATTATGCTGTATACGTACATCAATCATCGGGATTAACCGTTAATTTTGCCGATTACAACTTTAGTATAAGGTTGACGATGACCTTGCTTACGACGATAGTTCTTTTTCGCTTTCATTTTGTATACGATAATTTTCTTGTTACGGCCATGTTTTTCAACTGTACCTGTAACAGATGCACCGTCCACAAATGGAGCGCCAACTTTTGCTGAGTCTCCACCTACGAAAAGGACTTTGTCAAAGCTCACTTCTGCGCCAGCCTCTGCGTCTAATTTCTCAACGTAGATTTCTTGACCTTCTACTACTTTGATTTGTTTTCCACCAGTTTCAATAATTGCGTACATCTCTGCACCTCCTCATAACATCAGACTCGCCATTATAGGCAGGAATCATCCATTTAACACCTAATCTGCGCGGTTGTAAGTTCATTGGGTGCGATCCAAATCACTAACAAATCTCATCTTAGCATATGCAAGCTCATAGTGTCAATCCTGTTCTGTTAAGGCTTTATAGCGATTTTTAGCTTCAACAAGTGAGCCTGAAAAAACAATCTCAAATGGATGAATGACGGACAATGTTTTTTGTTCCAATAGATACAACGTTGCCCCAGTCCATGCCTCTAGTCTTTTTTTCTGTATTCCGTCTACACCTGTAAACAACTGGCAAATAGTTGGAGTAGCTTGGACGACAATCGCTTCACACTTAAGATCAAGAATCAGTCTCTCTAATTCGAACGCATGTGCATAATCAGACTTCATGCTACCAGTGCCATCACATACAAGACAATCGACGGTTAAACTTTGCCGCATGGACAACCGTGTCTTTTTGCGAGTCAGCTCAAAAAGACCGAGCTGAGTAAACCCTCTAATACTTGTACGAATTCGATCTTTTTTTAGGTTTTTTTCCATGACTAACTCAACTTGTCGCCTTGCAGCATCATCTTTCATATCAATAAAGTCAATTACGATTATGCCACTAAAGTTACGAAGCCTGATCTGCTTGCATACTTCAACAGCTGCAAGTTTATTAACCGTTAAGGCCGTATCTGACTGTTTCGTTTTGCCCGTATACTTGCCAGAATTCACATCAATAACAACCATTGCTTCTGTCTCATCAATTACGATAAAAGCACCATTTTTAAGCCAAATCCGTCGTTTCATCGCTTTTCTTAGCGCACTATCAATTCTCTCTAACTGAAAAGAACCTCCTTGATGTGGATGAAGACGAATTTTCTTTGACCAATCACTACCCGCTAAACGCTTTATAAGCTTGTAATCATCTAAATCATCCACAATCCATTCAACCAAAGAATCGGATAGATAGCTTGTTAACATTGTTCAATCAACGATGAAGATTGATACATCAAAAAAGGAGCCTTTCCTTGTTTATGCTGTGTATGTGTCTCCCGCCAAAGAGAACGCAAGAATTTCAGTTCTTCTTCGATATCCTCAACCTTTGATTCCACGGCCTGCGTTCTTATAATTAAGCCTTCCTCCGCTTCTAAACTTCTAGAAAACAACTCACTTAAATGCGTTCTTTTTTCTTCTGACTCGATCCGTCGTGAAACTGCAATATACCCTGCTTCAGGCATATAAACAATTTGTCTTCCAGGAAGTGCCACAACACCGGTCAGACGCGGTCCTTTTGTTCCTACCCCTTCTTTTGTAACTTGGACAGCAATTTCCATTCCGGAAGATATATAGCTAGAGATATTTTTGTTTTCCTTATTACTTGCTTGATCTAAATGGTATGAAAGCAATTCATCACGATGGAGAAACCCATTTTTTTCAAGCCCAATATCAACAAATGCCGCTTGCATCCCTGGAAGGACTTTATCCACCTTCCCCTTAAAGACACTACCTACAAGCTGCGGCAACTCATCGCTTTCTAAAAACCATTCGACCACTTCCCGATCTTCTAATAGTACCGCTTCTCTCTTGTTAATGCCTTTAGTCATCATAATTGTCTGCTTCATTTAACCGTACTCCTTTTTTGATCCCTTTCATTGTACGCGAAGCAACTAGCAGAAACAATCTTAAAGCGGCGTTGTAAAAACAGTTTGAATTGGCTTGTGCAGTCTTCCTTGAAAATACGCATCTAGAACCATTTTTTCGTCGACTGAAACAGTCTCTGGTTTTTCTTTTAATTTAAATGTATGACGGTTGTTTCTAGTTAGTTGCTCAACCGCATCACGCACTAACGCATTTTGCTTTATCTCGATCACCTTTGTTGACCGGACTAAATCGTCATGCTGTTTGGCCATCAAAAACCTCATAAAGCGGTAGTTCCTTTGCTTTACTTCCAAATAATTTGCAGTAAGTAGGAACAGTAAAATGACCATTATGTTTAGATGAAAGGGGAAAAAACATAATCCAATCAGTCCTGAAAATAAGCAAGTAAACGATGTAATCAACGTAATTCTTAAGGCTTTTTTATATGGGTACAAGCTTAACCAAAGGAGCTGTAACAAACGACCTCCATCTAATGGATAGATTGGTAGTAAGTTAAACAACAGAATAGCCACGTTATGGCTTATAAATAATTGATGGTCAGAATAGGACCAAAAAGATTGTCCAACAAGTATAAAGGATAAAGCCATCATCCAGGCATGTTGCAATGGTCCAGACAAGACGATAATCACTTCTTCCATTATCGTCCTCAACCTTTTGCTTCAATCTCCGCAGCCCCTCCAAACGGTAGCAGCTCAATTTTCTTAATTTGCCATCCGAAATAACTCGCTGCAGCAGCATGACCCATTTCATGGACAAATACAACTGCTAATATCATTAACACCTCTTTAAAACGCCTGTTGCAACTCCTGCAGCGATAATAATCCAAAATAATGGATGAATCCGCACTTTCATGAGCGCACTAATCAAATTTAATCACTTCACTTGGATTGATGTAATTCCCTCCTTGCTTTATGGCAAAATAAAATAGCCCTGATTGCTCATTATCTGGTTCCGTTACCGTCCCCAGTGCAGATCCACTTTTAACAATGTCATATGGCTGAACCATTACTTCATTTAGCATTCCATAAATCGAAGTTGTTCCATCTGGATGTTGTAATTCAACCATGTTACCAAGGTCGGATTGGTCCTCGGCAGTAATGCGTAGCACATGTCCACCTTTGACAGCCTTGACCTCCTCTCCAGCTCCTGTTTCAAGTAATATTCCTTCTCCATCCTCTTCGAAGCTTTCTCGAATCGTCCCTGAAGCTGGCACAGCATAATCTAAATACTCTGTTTCTGGTTCAGTAGCACGTTGGTCAGGCAAGAGCTTGAGCGGTGAACCGAAATTCCTTTCGAAATAATCAGATACAGCCGCAAACTGGAAATGATCTTCAAATGCTCCTTTCACTACCGCCTGCGCCGGCTCGACTCTTCCATCGTTTGACTGATAAACAATTCCAATCGCAAAAAACAAGCAAGCTGATATAACCATTTGCATTAAAAATCGATTTAAACCACTTGTTTTTTCAGACAACGTTACTAACTCTTTTTTCTCCACCTTTAACGATTTATGGAGATTTTTCTTTTGTTTAGGCTCTATATGCCGCCTTGCTTCCAACTGCCGTTTAATCCGTTTACGAGTATCCATCATAAACCTCTCCCTTATCTATTGGTTAACTCTTACGACTGGCTAAAACGTTTTTTTACTTATTACATCGTATGACTTGTCCTCGCAGTGTATTCAGGTTAATAATAAGTTAAATCGGGAAGAGACCTAGAAGGAGTGATAGAATGAAGAAACGCCAGATAGGAAAATCAGATATCTATGTCAGTGAACTTGGGCTTGGCGCCATGTCATTTGGGACTGACCAAAAGCAAATCAATCACATTATCGATGAAGCAATAGATTTAGGGGTTAATTATGTGGATACCGCTGATTTATATGATTTTGGAGAAAATGAACAAAGACTCGGTGAGGCAATAAAAGGCAAACGGAACCAATTCATTATCGCTTCAAAAGCTGGCAATCGCTTCACAAAAGGGAAAAACGAATGGGAATGGGACCCATCAAAAAAGTATATAAAAGAAGCAATTAAAGGAAGTCTTAGTAGATTACAGCTAGACTACCTGGACTTGTATCAACTCCACGGCGGAACAATCGAAGACCCAATCGATGAAACAATTGAAGCGTTTGAAGAATTAAAAAAAGAGGGCTCATACGCGAGTATGGAATTTCTTCTATTCGGCCAAACGTAATTCGCAAGTATGTTGAGCAGTCATCAATTGTTTCTGTCATGATGCAATATAGCATTCTTGATCGCCGGCCTGAAGAATATTTTCAGTTCTTGAGTGAACACAATATAAGCGTTGTAACACGAGGATCGATCGCTAAAGGGATTTTAAGCCAACGCTCACTGCAATCGCTGTCTTCTGCAAAAGATGGGTACTTGACGTATACGGTCCGTGAAATTGAGCAGTTACGTGACGTCTTATTACAGACATATGTAAAAGAATATTCATTAACTAAAATCGCACTTGATTATTGTTTATTCCACACTCCAGTTGCATCAGTTGTAGCAGGAGCAAGCAGTATTGAACAATTAAGACAAAATGCCAAAGCAGTAACAGCCCCGCCAATAACGGAAGATGCGTTAAAAAACGTTGCGAGGATCGCAAAGCAAACCTATTATGAACAACACCGTACTTAAACAAATAGGCGCTAAAACCTCTTTTGTGGTTTAGCGCCTGTTTATTATTAAAGTGTTTTCATTTTAGTGGTAGAACCACTATTTGCATATAACGCTTGACGAACTCGGACTGCAACTAACCCAGCCACGATGGCTTTTACACTATCTCCTGGAATAAAAACAAGATTTAGTTTCATAGCCTCACTAAATGTTAACGCTGTAGTCAGTGATAAATAGCCAGCTCCACAAACATAAAGCAAACAAATTCCAGCGCCTATATTGACTAAGATTAGTTTCCAAGCAGTTAAACGTTTAGAATAACCAACAAATAATCCGATAATAAAAGCAACTAAGATCCAGCCAAAAACAAACCCGCCTGTCGGACCTAAGAGGACACCAATACCACCTCTTCCACCAGACAAAAGCGGCACAGAGCAAGCGAGTAAAATGACAAACAAGATCATCGATAATGCGCCTCGTTTTGCCCCAAGTATAGATCCCGCTAACATTGGAGCAATTGATTGAATTGTTATTGGTATAGGGGTGATAGGAATAGCGATTGGCGGTACAGCCCTAATACTGCCGTAATCGCAGTCATCATTGCAATCATGCTTAGGTGTCTAATTGACATGTCTATGAACCCTTTCTCTTTTTTTTACTATACGAAGGACTTGGATATATGTCAACCTTTTTATTAAATAGGTTGACATATAACTTGAGAACTTGACTTTGTTAAAACGTGTCGCTTATGATTAAAATAGTTGATTGTTAACGGGGAAAAGAGGGGTAATATGAGGCGGAAGCATGGTAGTGCTGAGATAGGAATGGCAGATATTTCTGGCATGAACGCAGTATGGCAGCAGGCAATCGCAAAATCAAGCGTTCAAGTAAACCGTGAGCTCTATGAAAGCCTGCAACGCGGCCCTCTATATGACAGCAACGTTTTAGAAAATGCTCGATTCGCCGGAACTTTAGCAGCTAAAAATACGGCGTCCATCTTGCCATATTGCCATACGAAGCACTTAACGCTTATTCATATTTATTTTGAGTGGAAAGTTGGCTCGGGTGTATGGGAATTATCCATTCAAGCTGAAATTAAAGCAAAGCATCCAAGCCCAGTGGACACGGAAGCGATGTTGGCTGCTTCAGTAGCAGCACTGTCGATTTATGATTCTAGTAAAACGATATCGAAAAGCATTGTTCTTGGTCCTACTTATCTTTCCAGAAAAGGTACATAACGAGAAGAAAGCAGAGCGCGTTGTTTACGCGTTCTGCTTTCTTCTATTTCCTATGAACCAAAACAAGACAAATTAACGTACACCAAACAAACGCTTGATTTTCGATAATACCGTATCTGATTCTTCAATCGCCATAAGCGGGATCGTTTCCCCTAGAATACGTCTTGCAATATTCCGGTAAGCGATAGACGCTTTGCTTGTTGTATGTAAAGCAATTGGCTCTCCTTTATTCGACTGCTTAATAACTTGGTCATCATCTAAAACAATACCTAATAGATCAATAGCAAGAACAGATGTGATCTCATCAACATCAAGCATTTCGCCATTCTTCACTAAATGAGTTCGGATACGATTAACCACTAAACGCGGACGTTCAATGTCCTCCTGCTCTAGCAAACCAATGATGCGATCAGCATCACGCACAGCAGACACTTCAGGTGTAGTTACCACTATGGCTTTATCTGCACCAGCCACAGCATTTCTAAATCCATGTTCAATGCCTGCTGGACAATCAATTATCACATAGTCGTAGTCTTCCTTGAGCTCCTCAACTAATGTTTTCATTTGCTTCGGCAAAACGGCCGTTTTATCTTTTGTTTGTGCCGCAGGCAACAAGTATAAATAATCAAACCGTTTATCTTTAATTAGGGCTTGTTGCAACTTGCAACGCCCCTCAACAACGTCAACTAAATCATAAATAATCCGGTTCTCCAGTCCCATGACAACATCGAGATTCCGCAGGCCAATGTCTGCGTCGATTAAGCATACTTTCTTGCCTTCAAGAGCAAGTGAAGTTCCAATATTTGCTGATGTAGTCGTTTTTCCTACACCGCCCTTGCCGCTCGTTATCACGATTGCTTCGCCCACGCTCATTTCCCCCTTCTATCTTCCATCCAATCTAGGAAACTGCTTCCTTGATGCCTACATCTAAAAGGCGCTGGACCTTTTCCAAACGAATTCCTTCGTTTTCATTATCCACAAAAGCAGCTTGCATTTGCACATCTTCGTGAATTTCATCTGCAAAATGAATCCATTGATCGGCAATATGTAAGCTAGTCGGCATCATCGCTGATGCACAGATAAGTGTATCACAATTCCCCTCATAACCAGCATGTGCTTTTCCCTTTAAAGCCCCCATTACATAGATGCTACCAGTAGCCGTCAACAAACCTCCAGGATTTATATCTCCTACCAATAAGACATTCCCTTTAATGTGAACGACCTGTCCTGATCGTATCATTCGAGTCAAAGTTGTTGTCTGTGCATGCTCTTTCATTGCTTGAGCTTCTTCAAGCGTAACCACAGCAGATTCATACTGCTCAATACGTAAAGGGCTTCCTTCTGTTATTACTTCTTCAAGCTTTTTTTGGTCTGTTTGCGTTAAATAACGATTCCCTAAATCAATTTTCACAAATACGAACGGATCATTTTTTTCGCCTTTATAATAATTAGATGAGAGCTTTTCCTTAAGTTCTTCCACTAACTGATCAAATGAACAGCGATCATCTAAAAGAAAAGTTAAACCATCCTTCGTTCCTTTTATCGTGACGAGTGATTTTGCTTGTGACATTATGCATTCACCTCTGCTAACTACCATTGTACGATCATTTTAGACTAATTCCACATTCTTTGAACAAACTCCTGCTTTAACGATCTCTAAAGCTCGCCTGCTCATTCACATGATGAACAAGCTTACGAAACGGCAATACGGCTAATATCGCGAAGGCGCTATTTAGGACTAATGTGGGCAGCAACCTGTCCAAGAAAAACAAACTTCCTGACAGGTCAGCTACTCCAAGTGCGTAAAAGATGCCAAATTGGTAATACTCGAATAGAAACACACCAATAATACAAAGCATCACAGCCCAAAGAGCTGATTCTTTTACAGCTTTTAAAGGGACAGCAAATACATAACCTAGACATGCGAAGCCAAACATATAGATTCCTAAATAATTGGTATAAACAATATCATAAATTAACCCAAATACGAGTCCATACACGAGACCAGCTTGCTTACCTGAATAAAGACCGATTAAAACGATTGCCATTAATACAAACCTCGGCACTATGTACTGCGAAGGGTCGGTATAATTCTGCAATGTGTATGGCAAAAGTGTACCCTCTGCCACGAGGAGTATTAATAGAACGAAAGAGAGATAGGCTCTGCTCATTCATCTTCACCTTCTTCAAGCAACTCCTCGTCCATTGATGGTAAATGACGTTGAACAATGAAAACATAATCTAAAGCAGAAAAATCAGCGGTGGAGTTAATATAAATGTTCTGTGACAATCCGTATTCATCCACTTCAACATATTCTACTTCGCCTATTAAGAGCCTGATGGATACACATCTCCAAGACCCGATGTCGTAACTCTGTCTCCTTCATTAATCTCACTTTCCACATCTACTTTCCTCATAATGAGCAAGTCATTGTCTACATCATACCCCTCAATAAATCCAATCGCTGGATCTTCATCACCATCCTCGAGCATTACTTGTGCTGAGACACGGTTTGTTGGATCGTTATCGCTTAATAATTGAACATACGACGTAAACTTGCTCGCTTGGCTTACCTTTCCTACCAGACCTCCTTGTGCATCAATAACAGCCATATCACTTGAAATATCGTCGGATTCTCCTCGGTTCACACCGATATATTGTTCCCAAGCATCAGGGGAACGGTTAATTACGACTGCGGATACACGTGAGTAATCACCTAGCCGTTCATCAATTTCAAGCATGCCACGCAGTCGTTCGTTCTCTTCTTCAAGCAAATCTTTTTCCACTGAGATTCGAGTATACTCTTCCAAACGCGTCCGTAGAAGCTGATTTTCTTCGTACGTATTCATAATTTCTTGCGTATTTTCATAAATACCGCTGAAAAAATGAGCCGGTTTGGAGACTAGATTTTGAACCCAACCCACGGCATCACGCATAATTTGTTCTGGCTCTGATAAGTTCCGGTCGCCCCTCGCCGAAAAGCCTATAAGCGCCATCAAAATAATAATGCTGACCAATAAAACAATAAGCTTTTTGTTGGAGAAAAATGACCTCATTCCTTACTCCTTTATTTCCAATCTGCTCTTGCTGAACCTGCTTTAGAGCGGAATAAATGAATGTTTTCCAATGCTTTTCCAGTTCCGATAGCTACACAATCAAGCGGCTCTTCAGCTACGATAACTGGCATATTTGTCTCTTCACTAAGTACTTTGTCCAAATTCCTTAGTAGCGCTCCCCCACCTGTTAGGACAATTCCTCGATCCATAATATCTGCTGCCAGTTCTGGAGGTGATTGTTCAAGTGTATTTTTTACGGCTTCTATAATTGTATCAACCGTATCGGAAAGAGCACTTGAAATTTCTTTTGATGTAACTGTGATGGTTTTAGGTAAACCTGTCAATAAATCACGTCCACGAATATCCATTTCTTCGTTTGGTTCTGTGTCAGGGCTTGCTGAACCGATCTCTAACTTTAATGTTTCAGATGTACGCTCACCAATCATCAAGTTATAAGTCTTCTTCACGTATTGAATAATCGCATCGTCCATTTCATCTCCTGCAACACGAATCGATTGACTTGTCACAATCCCACCAAGAGAAATAATTGCTACTTCCGTTGTACCACCACCGATATCAACGACCATACTACCCGTTGGCTCCCATACAGGAAGGTTTGCGCCAATCGCTGCTGCGAACGGTTCTTCAAGCGTGTATGCTTCCTTCGCGCCGGCTTGTTTTGTTGCATCCTCAACCGCTCGTTTTTCCACAGCGGTGATGCCTGATGGAACACATACCATAACAGCCGGCTTACGACTAAACATCGAACTGTTTTTCATTGCTTGTTGAATAAAGTATTTTAACATTGTCGCTGTTGTATCAAAGTCGGCAATAACTCCATCCTTCATCGGGCGAACAGCCACGATATTCCCCGGCGTACGACCGATCATATTCTTTGCGTCATTCCCTACAGCCTGAATGGAATTAGTATCCGTGCGAAGCGCAACCACTGAAGGTTCTCTTAACACAATCCCCTTTCCTTTTGTGTACACCAGTGTATTTGCTGTTCCTAAATCAATTCCAATATCTCTGCTTCCAAACATGTTTATATAGACTGTATAACCAACAAGCAACTATTGTTGCAACCTAACCTAATGGTTAAACAGACATCCTCCCTTAATTACACGTAGGTTCGTGTCTAATTATTTTTTTATCATCATTTTTTATCAAAGAAACTCATATGTTGTCACTAAGTAAACTCATACCCTTTATTATATCGAATAACAACCAAAAAAAAATAGCCTTAAAGTTCCCCAGGCAAAAAAATCTATTTATGCTTCATATGAATCTTCAACCAGATAAAAAACCTCTTTCTTTTAGACTCACAAAACAATCATCTCCGGTAATAATATGATCTAAAAGAGTAATGCCGAGAATCTTCCCCGCCTCGTTCAAACGCTTGGTAACACTGATGTCTTCAGGACTTGGTGCGGTCCCCGCTCGGATGGTTATGGAGGCAAATGAGGGCAGCAGACGAAGTTCGCAACGCTTCCTTAAATACTTCTCTTGGGTGAACGATACTTGCATTTAGACTTCCAATAAAGAGGGTTTTTTGCTTTATTACATGATTTTTTGTATTTAAGTATAAAGCGACAAAATGCTCTTGTTGCAGCGTGCGCACATCATCCATGACGAGCTGGACCGCGTCTTCAGGGAGGTAATAACTGCACGTTCAACTCGCCTTTCACGCTGAATACGCTTGCCTAATTCAATTGCTGCCGCTAGTTCAATTGCTTTCGCAAAGCCAATCCCTCGAATTGTTTGGATTTCTTCGAGGGAAGCCTCACTCAGCTGCGCCAATGTCGAAAACCGCATTAAGAGCTCTGAAGCAACGTGGAGCGCGGAGATTTCTTTTGTTCCTGAACGCAAGAGCAAGGCTATGATTTCCTGATTGGATAGTGCCTTCGCTCCTTCACGCACAAATCGTTCCCTTGGTCGCTCTGTTTGCGGTACATCACGTATAAATAACGTCAACGATAGAGCCTCCTTTTAAGAAATATGAGGATAAATCTGAAAGCGTTCAAGCTCTTTTACTGTTCTCGAGAGGGGGAGACCAGCAACCGCATAAAAATCTCCTTCTAAGCGAGAAACAAACATCCCGCCTAGGCTCTGAATACCATAAGCTCCCGCTTTATCCAAAGAATCGTCAGACCGCAAGTAACGATCAAGTTGCTCAGTCGTTATAGATGTCATGGTTACTCGGGCAATTTCACAAAAAACACTGACCTGTTCTCCTTTCACAATTGCCACACCTGTGCAGACATCGTGAGTGTTCCCTGCAAGAAGCATTAACATTTCTCGTGCCTCTTGTTTTGACCGAGGTTTCCCTAGTTGGTTGCCTTCATAAGAAACAACCGTATCTGCTCCGAGAACGACCGAATTCCGATTCATTCCCGCAACATGTTTTGCTTTGCGAAGTGCTAGCGTACAGACGACCTCTTCAAGTGGTAGTCCTTCTTCAATTGTTTCATCAACATTACTTGGAATAACAGAAAATTGGTAGTGGCATTGCTTTAAAAAATCACTGCGCCTCGGGGAATTAGAAGCTAAAAGAAGGGTATTCATTATATTCACCTCTACATTTTATTCTCTATCATGTACAGGTTTATCTTAGTATACCAATACTACTTAAGCAAAAACAAGACGTTTATAGAGCAAAGGAATTTCAAATAATTGATAGCGGAGGCTCAGCCATCGCCCGCGGAAAGCGAAATGTACGCCGAAAGCATCGTACATCCACTTATGCATAAAAAAGCTTGTCGACACTCCCATTTTTATGAGACTTTGTTGACAAGCTGAATAACCAAAAATCTTTTTATAAATACTGATCAAACCACTTAGTAATAGCATTTAATCTCTCTATCCGCAAATTTGGTTTTCCGCTGCGAGATAACTCATGATTTGCTTGTGGAAAGCGGATAAAACGCGTTTCCTTTTCTTGTTTTTTTAAGGCAATAAATAATTGCTCCGCTTGCTCAATCGGGCATCGTAAATCGTTTTCACCATGTAAGATTAATAGAGGTGTTTTAATTGCGTTTACATACTTAAGCGGAGAATGGCGCCAGAGCGTTTCAATATCAGTTAGATCTGCCTGGATTTGCCATTCGGAGAAATAGTAACCGATATCGCTAACACCATAAAAACTAATCCAATTGGAAATGGACCTTTGGGTGACCGCAGCTTTGAACCGATCCGTATGGCCAACCGCCCAGTTTGTCATGAATCCACCATAACTACCTCCCGTGATTCCTAAACGGTTGATGTCGATCCAACCATGCTCTTTGATTGCATAATCTAGCACGTCCATTAAATCTTGAAAATCTCCATTCCCATAATCACCACGAACTGCATCAACAAATGATTGCCCGTATCCAAGTCCTCCTCGAGGATTGGTAAATAATACACCATATCCTTTTGCTGTAAGCACTTGGAATTCATGAAAATATGTTTTTGCATACATAGCATGCGGACCACCATGCACTTCTAAAACAAGTGGATACGTTTGACCTTGTTTAAAACCATTTGGTTTCATTATCCACCTTCAACAAAACTTCCATCTTCTCTGGTTAAGCGAATGGGTTCTGGTACGTTAATTTCAAATGTTTGTTCTACCTCTGCATTAAAAGCTGTCATAGGGTCTAAGGTACCAGTAGAAATATTTAATCGATACACTTCACTTGGTTTTTTTATATCACTATACGTAATAATCGCTTGTTCATTTTGCACAGCAAATCCATGAACATGCCCTTCAAGTTTAGAGATCTCTTTTACAGAACCATCGAGTTGGTAAGACCATAAATTCGCATGACCATGACTTGAAACAAGCGTAAATACAGTGTTTCCATCTGTTGAGAATACAGGTTGATTAGATCCTATATTCTGCAGAAAGTCAGCTACTACAACATCACCAATCAATACATCTGTAGAAGCTGATAGACTCTTGTTAGATTTCGTTTGTAAATCAAAAAGATATAAGGAAGGATGAGTAGCATTTTCATATTCTCTATAATGACCTAAAAGAACTACGTGCTGGCCGTTAGGTGAGACGGCACCACCCATTAAGTTTAAAGGTTCTTTTGTCACCTTTGTCTCTTCAAGTGTTGTAATGTCAATAAACCAAACATCCGAACTAAAAGTAAAATCTCTATTAGCACTTCGGTTCGCTGCAACTAATACGGCATTAGAATCGGCGGAAAAATCGATCAATTGAACATCATAAGGAGCATTCGTTAGCCATTTCTGCTCACCATTATTCAAATCAATGAGCCCAACTTGCATCACACTGTCGTCATGCAATCCTCTCGCATCTGATTTGTATTTCATTTCGTCTACAACAACTGGAGTAGGGACATCATTTGCAGAGTCTTCTGTCGCTACCTCTTTTTGCATCGCCGTATATGCAATTTTATCGCCACCCAATGACCAAACAAATGACAGTACACCTTGTTTTTCATCCGTTAGTTGCTTTGCATCTGCCAATCCATGTTTGATGAACAGTTGCATTTTACCAGAACGATTGGACAAAAACGCGAGCTTGTCTCCGACAGGAGCCCATTTAGGAGCTATATTTTTGTCTTCCCCGTACGTGATTTGCACGGTTTCTCCTTTACCTTCAGATAGTTGAAACGCGTGTAAGTTTGCTATGTACTCATTTTTTTCCTGATTCATTTCTGTGACTACAACCACAGCTGTGTTCCCATCTGCTGATACTGTTGGATTTGTTACTGTCTTAAAATCATATAACGACTCTGCATTCAATTGCTTCATTTTTTCCCCTCCTCTTCCAATCTATTATACCGAATTGCTTCGGGTTTAGAAAGAAAATACAATCCATATTTCAGAAAAAAAAGAACACTTTTCTAAGTGCTCTTTTGCGTTATTGACGAATTGATTTTATTGTTTGTTCATAAAAGATCAATGAATCAAGTAATGCTTGTTGCACTTCCCAAAGCTTGCCTGCTTCTCCACTTTCATTGTACTCACTAATTAAACTTTCTGCCCTGCTAAGTTCATCACTCATCGCTAAAGCATGAGGTTTTGCATCGTCACCAATTGATGAAAAAGCAAGATCACGTCCCTGTGTAAGTTCATCTAACTTTGAAGCAAGATCATCTAACTGTTGTTCACTTATTGTATTTTGACTTCCGTTTATTAGTTGGGTCGATGCCACATCATTTAAGCTTGTAAAGACAGCATAAGCTTTTGTAAACCATTCTGCTGCAACAACACCTTCTGCATCAGGTGTTCCACCATCTACCGTATACGTTTTTACATAAACATCTTGACCCTTCTCATGAATTAATTCACTTAAAGCTTGGGCTTTTGTTTGATCACTCGCTAAACCAACAAATAAAAACTGAGACTCATCACCCGTAGTTAGTACAGCTGGTATCCCACCCTCACGTGTTTGTGCAGCTACTTCCTCACCTGTTTTCTTATCGGAAAATGCAGCACCTTGCACAATATCAACATGCATGGTCGGAAATGATGATGCTTCTGCTCCAGCAACAACTGCTGTGGCGGGAACCTCTTGTTCCACTTGAGATGTGGCCGAGGAATTACCTACTACGAGCTGATACATGACCACCCCTAACCCTAGCCCAACAATAATTGCTGATAAGACGGCAGCAATAAGTGTCCATGGCATTTGGTCAAGTTTCCCTAATTTTTTTCGCCCCTTAGGCGGTAATTTTGGACCCATAGAACGGTTGCCATCATCCCAAAATGGCTCATTTCCTTCTTTCTTTTTTTCCTGCCTCTTATTGAAATCAATTAACTTATCTGGTTTAGGTATAAACTCATCTTCCTGATGTTTTTCTGATACTTGTTTGTTTTGTTCAAAAGGTGAACCGTCCCAAGTTACCACCTCAAGAGGAGGTTTTTTTCATTTTCGGGTGTTTGCTCTTGTTGCTGACTCGCATGCTTCGCAGTAGGAGGAAATTTAAACGACATTGTATGTTTTTTATTCTGCATCATTGACACCCCTTTCTGCTATATCATATGAGGCTTGTCTTTATTTAGACCACATGGATAGAAAAATATACAATTAAAGCTGCAATACTAATAAAGGGGGCAAAAGGAATGCGTGTATCTTTTTTCAATTTTCTTGGCAAAAAGTGAGTAAGATACATAAAAGAGGGCTAATAACGACGATAGAGCGATGATAAATAGAAGAGGTTTAATTCCAACGATAATCGCTAATAAAATAAATAACTTGACGTCTCCTCCACCTAATTGATTCTTGTTACTTGCACATATAAGAATAATTAATAAGAGCAAGCCTGCGCCAAGCAAATACCCATTCACTTCAATTGGTACGAAAATAAACCTTAAAACAATTAATGGTACTGCAAATACAACTAACACATCATTCGGAATGACCATTCGGATACTATCAGTGATTGTAACGAGGATAAGCAAGGAGATTAGTAAAAGTGCAATGGCAAGTTGTGGCTTTGCTCCAATCACAATCGAAGCAGTAAGAAAGAGCGCGCCACAAACAAATTCTGTTAACGGGTAAGAGATCGAGATTTTATTTTTACATGTTCTACATTTCCCGCTTAGACATATATAAGACACAATGGGTACTAAATCAATTGGGCTAAGCTGCCTATTACAGAATAAGCAATGGGACCTTCCAAAAACACTAGCTAGAAAAGGCGTTCGTTTTTGCAGCCACAAGCAAATAAGAACCAATGACAGTTCCGATCGTAAAAAGATATACATGCAGCGTAAACAAAGCAGTCATTAGTAGCAATTCCCCCCCTTTTATTCTACTCAATTCGTAGATTCGACGTGAACTTCCATTTCCCTGCAAAAAAACCTTTAGACTCTTAGAATCACTCTACAAGCTTTTTATAATGATAGTGAATGTACAGCTCCCGGCACACACTTCACTTTCCGCGGGCGACTGATGAGACTTTTCTCCCGCAGGAATCGACGTGGATGCTGTCCACTAGTTCCTGATCATTTCAATATAAGATTGCAAATAGTAGCGATGATTGGACTAGAAAAACCTCGATCCAGAAAATAATCTTGTCCGGAAAGTCAATGCGGTATTAGAAAGCTTGAGAGAGATTAACAGAAAAGGTCGTGAACTCACATACTGTCGCTGTTGCTACTGGGTATAAGACGTCAAGCATCGCCAATGTAGATGGAAGATGAAGCAATCACCAACTCCAAATTGAGCCGAAAATACCTCTGAGATAAAATCTCAGAGGTATTCTGTCTACGGTCCGAAACCTTTAGAGTCATTCTAAAGTTTTTTTGCAAATAGGCGCGGACCTCTGAGATAAAATAAAGTGATCCCGTCACAACCAACACTTCGTCTTTTGTTAAACTCTGATAAATGCGAGGAATCGCCTCTCTCCAGTCCGGTTCACTTTTTTTATACATCGTTATCGCTTGACGATATAAATCTTCTGGTTTTGCTGCCCGATGGAAATCAAATGTTGTAAAATAATATGTTGTCAGAAGATCAGCTTCGGCCATTGCATCAACTAACCAAGACATGTCTTTTTCAACCGTGGACCCAATAAACATGTGCATTGATTTACCAGGAAAATGAACCTTTAATGCTTGAGCAAGTGCAACAAATCCTTCTTGATTATGCGCACCATCGAGTAAAAGAGGCGGCACTTTTGCTACCCGTTCCAATCGTCCTGGCCAAGTTGCTTTATTTATACCAACTTGCTTCGCTCGTCTTGAAATGGACTGTCCAACTCTTTCCTCAAGTAGAGTTGTTGCTTTTAAAGCCAAGGCAGCATTGTGTTGTTGATGCTTGCCAACCATTCCAATTTTATAAGCAATTGGTTCTAACTCCTCATATACAAATGAGTAAAGCTCTTGATTAGAAATAAAAAAGTCTTCGCCTAACAAGGATAAACTTGAATGTTCGAACTCTGCTTTTTGTTTAATCACGTCTAGCGCTTCACAGTCTACTTGTCCCACAACAACAGGCACATTCGTTTTTATGATCCTGCTTTTTCCTTTGCAATCTCGCCCAGTGTCTCTCCTAATATATGCATATGATCATGACCAATCATCGTTATGACTGATACGAGAGGAGTGATCACATTAGTTGAATCAAACCGCCCACCAAGACCAACCTCAATTAAACAAATGTCAGGTTTCGCACGATGCGCAAAATAAAGAAACATCATTGTTGTAATCACCTCAAATTCAGTAGGAGAACCAAGCTCTGTTTGTGCAAGCTCCTCTACTAATGGACGTACCGAAGTAGCCGCCCAAACAAGATCTTCTTCTGAAATAGGTTGTCCATTTACTGATATCCGTTCTTCAAACCGTTCAATATAAGGTGAAGTAAATGTACCGACAATCCAACCATCTTCTTGGAGAATATGGCGCATAAAGCTACAGTCGATCCTTTTCCATTTGTGCCTGCAATATGGACTGCATGTAGTCCTTTTTCTGGATGGTATAGAGCTTCTAGCATCCATTCCATTCTCTTTAAACCCGGTTTTATACCAAAAGGCAAAAGCGAATGGATCCATTCGATCGCTTCAACTGCCGTTTTCAACACCAATCGTCCTTTCTTAGAAGAAGCCCAGCGGATATTCGCTGGGCTTCTCTGCTATGCTTTTAATTCAGCAATTCGCTCTGTTACTGTTTGACGCTTTGCCTCATAATCTAGTTTCTTTGCTTTTTCCTCTTCAACAACATGGCTTGGTGCTTTTGCAACAAAACCTTGGTTGTTCAACTTTTTCTCGATTCGTTCTATTTCTTTATCGAGCTTCTCAACTTCTTTTTCTAACCTTGCTACTTCCGCTTCAATATCAAGCAATCCAGCAAGTGGCAAGAATACTTCCATTCCCGTCAGTGCATGAGACATCGCTTTTTCTGGAGTTGCCAGATTCGTTGAAATTTGCAGCGTGCTAGGATTCGCAAATTTTTCAATATAAGAAGCACCTCTATTTAAACGAGCTGCCATCTCTTCGTTAGATGGGCGAATCATTAATTCAATTTGCTTACTCATCGGGACATTTAGTTCAGAGCGTGTATTGCGGATTGAGCGAATTAGTCCTTTAAGTGATTCCATATCTTCAACCGCTTCCGGAAAATCAAATTCGCTACTCGCAACAGGCCATGCTGCCACAGTAATTGACTCCCCTTCATGCGGCAAGTGCTGCCAAATTTCTTCCGTAATAAATGGCATAAACGGATGCAGCATCCGCATTGTATGATCTAATACATGAGCAAGTACCGAACGAGTTGTTTGTTTTGCTTGCTCGTTTTCCCCGTACAGTGTTAATTTTGCCATCTCAATATACCAGTCACACACATCATCCCAAATGAATGAATAAAGCGTACGCCCAGCTTCTCCAAACTCATAGGCGTCAATTAGACGCGTTACCGATTCAGCTGTTTCTCCAAGACGAGTGAGGATCCACTTATCAGCGATCGTTTTTTCACTCGTTAAATCAATATCTTCATACTTTAACCCTTCCATATTCATAAGAGCAAAGCGGGAAGCATTCCAAATCTTATTTCCAAAATTCCAAGTCGATTCAACTCTTTCCCAGTAGAAACGCAAATCATTACCTGGCGTACTACCTGTTGCTAAGAAAAAGCGTAAGGAATCAGCACCATATTTATCAATCACTTCAATCGGATCTACACCATTCCCAAGTGATTTACTCATCTTGCGACCTTCTGAATCACGAATTAAACCGTGAATGAGGACATCTTTAAATGGACGTTCTCCCGTAAACTCTTTCCCTTGGAAAATCATTCGAGATACCCAAAAAGCAATAATGTCATAACCAGTTACAAGGACGTTCGTTGGGTAATAACGTTTTAAATCCGCTGCTTCTTCGTTTGGCCACCCCATAGTTGAAAACGGCCAAAGCGCCGAACTAAACCATGTATCAAGCACATCTTCATCTTGTTCCCAGTTTTCGCTATCCGCTGGCGCCTCTTTGCCAACATAGATTTCCCCCGTTTTTTTATGGTGCCAAGCCGGAATACGATGGCCCCACCAAAGTTGACGTGAAATACACCAATCACGAATATTCTCCATCCAACGGGTATACGTATTTTCAAAGCGTTCAGGAACAAATGTTACTTTTGTTTCTTCTTCTTGCTGAAGTTTAAGAGCTTCATCAGCAAGTGGCTTCATTTTGACAAACCATTGTGTGGATAAATAAGGCTCAACAACAGCTCCACTTCGTTCAGAATGTCCAACGGAATGCATATGTTCTTCAATTTTAAACAATACTCCTTGTTCCTGAAGGTCTTTCACAATTTGCTTTCGGCAAACAAAACGGTCCATTCCCTCATAGCTTCCAGCGTTATCATTCATTGTACCGTCTTCGTTCATCACAAGCACACGAGGAAGGTCATGACGATTACCAATTTCAAAATCATTAGGATCATGAGCTGGTGTGATCTTTACGGCTCCTGATCCAAACTCACGATCAACGTATTCATCAGCAACAATAGGAATTTCTCTGCCGACAATTGGAAGCTTGACCATTTTCCCAATTAAATGCGAATATCTCTCATCTTTAGGGTGAACAGCAACTGCTGTATCGCCAAGCATTGTTTCCGGACGTGTTGTTGCTACCTCTATGACACCACTACCATCTGCTAATGGGTAATTCATGTGGTAAAACGCACCTTGAATATCTTGATGAATCACTTCGATATCAGATAAAGCCGTTTTTGTTTGTGGATCCCAGTTGATAATGTATTCTCCACGATAGATAAGGCCTTTTTCATACAATGCTACAAATACTTCATTTACAGCGTCAGATAAGCCTTTATCAAGCGTAAAGCGCTCGCGTGAATAATCAACTGATATACCAACTTTTGACCATTGTTCACGAATAAAAGAAGCATATTCTTCTTTCCATTCCCATGACTTCTCAAGGAATGCTTCTCGGCCAAGATCATACTTGGAAATGCCTCTTCCCGTAATCGACCTTCCACCTTTGCTTGTGTAGCAATTCCCGCATGGTCCATTCCAGGCAACCAGAGCGTATCATACCCTTGCATTCGTTTTGTTCTTGCAAGGATATCTTGTAATGTCGCATCCCATGCATGACCTAGATGCAAGCGCCCTGTTACGTTTGGCGGAGGGATAACGATGGAATAAGGTTCTTTATTCGGATCATCGGCAGGTTTAAAAAACTCTCCCTTAACCCAATAATCATACCACTTCTTCTCTGTTTCTTTTGGTTCATACTTCGTTGGCATAGAATGTTGATCTTCCATCTATTTACCTCCTTTTCATAATCAAACATTGCTTCTTATTACTACTCTACATGCTGTTTTTCTTGCCGGATAATCTCGGCAGAACGAAAAAAAAAACCCAATCATCTCAAAGGACGAAGGGATTGTTCGCGGTGCCACCTTTGTTCACAGCAAAACACACTGTGCAACTCGACTTTTTGTAACGGCAAAAAACCGGTTTCGCTTACTTACTCGTTCAGCGAAACAGCTCACAGGCGACATTCAAGTACTTGCTATCTAGGAGGCTTTTCAGCTTGAACCTCCCTCTCTATCGAAGCAGCCACTTTACTCTTCCTGATCCTTGCTTGTTTTATAGGATATGTTCGTATTTTATCGTTTGCTACGCCATTCGTCAATAACAGCTTAAACGATTATTCGCCTAATTATACCTAAGTCAACATAATTAAGCTAGGCACAGCCCCTTTTCTTTTGCATACACTATACATAATGCTCAAAGGAGGTGTTCTGATGGCAAAACGTTTCAGAGGATATCCCCCACCATGCCCACCGCCAGGTCCACCTAAACGGTTTGGATCATTTAAGTTGATTATTATCCAGTTCATACCGCCAATTATCGTCTTTCAATTGCTCCGAACATTGTTTCTACCAACGGCTTTTGATTTATTTCTATTAGCTTGCATGATTGTTCTACTATTATGTTACTTCTGTGGCATCTTTTAATGAGGGGGATTACCGGCTGAATAACGTCTTACATCATCGCTATCCCGCTTTTCCTCTTCTCTCTCTAGCATTTCTTTCCAGCGGCCCAATAAATAAACACCAGCAACTGCAGCAATTAATAAGAAAATGGCTAAAGGCAATGTTAGGTCAACCGTAAGAACAGAATCCCAAAATCTCATGCTCGCTAAAAATAGAAGGATTCCAACGAACTGAAAAACAAACCCAAATGATTTCCAGAGAAATGGCCGCTTCTGTTTTTTTGCTATATCAGTTAAATAAACACCGAATAAACCAAATGTACCTAGAAGAAAGAATGGTAAAAAAGAAAAAGCAGTTGTCTGAACGGAAGTATCAAATATGCCAATAAATTGTATTATGATGTGAATGGAGAAGATCACACAAAAAACCATAAAACTGCTTCGTAACGCCCAAGCAACCTTTAATTTCACTGAGGCTTCTGGTACATCTGCAAGACGTTTTTTACAATAATCATCAATCGTATTTTTCGTAAGGTCCATAGCGAGACCTTTTTTCTCTGCATATAACCATTCATCCAAAAGCTGAATAAGCAACTGGTCAGCCTTTTTGTCCGAAACTGGTGCAGAACGTATATAATTGTATGCGTCATGGAATACGCTTTTCTTTTCATCACTTAATTGTATTAGACGACGTTCAATTTCCTGTTCAACATATTCTTTTTTCATTAAGACCATCCACCTGCCTTTGACTTCTTTTTCACTTATTATCAAAGCTACCCAAAAAACGCATACGATAAGCATCTCTTACTACATTAAACAAAAAAAGCTGCATGATTCGCAAGTGTAAAATCATCAAAATAACAAGCCCTCAGTCCGCTACTGATGGCTTGTTGGTTCTTCTTCTGTTTCAGTTGGCGCAAGCTTCGGAACAAGGCGCTGGACCTTCCTCATAGCTATAATGCGTTTTTCTAATTTTTGCACAAGCTCAAATTCATTGCCACCATTTCGATAATCTTGCACCGCATAAAAATTGGTTCCGGAAACAATAGATAGGCACAAATTAAATGCTTTTCTGGATCTAGTAATGGCAAGTGCTGCTGGTAACGGGTAAACCAACGAAATACCTCTTCTTCAGACCAAAGAGCGTAAGGGAAACCTCGTCTGCAAAAGCTTGCAATATCACGAGCTGGTGTATCTAAACTTGCTTGTTCAAAGTTTAATAACAACAACTCATTGTCAGCTGTAGGCATCGCATGTTGCCTGGATAGTTGCCCATGTGTCAATACACTACGATACGACCCCTTTTCTAAAGTTGCCTCATACCACTTTTCTAAATGATGACTGGCAGTTTGCGACAGTTGTTCTACCATGCCGTAGTGTGTTAAGAACGATAACTCAAAAGGAGAAATATACCCCTTCATTTCCGCTTGATCAGCGAAACGCGATAGCTCTAACGCGTGCATTTCCCACCTTGAGAGCAACCGCTCACATGATTGATCGAGCATTTCCTTAGAAGCTGTTTGTGTTTTAACCGTCATACGGTGAATGATCCCCATATGATCTGAAATGACTTCTTCCATTGAAATTCTCCCAGCGTATTCAAGAGGCTCAATCCATGGCATTAAATAATATGTTTTGTTTTCTGCAAAGAGTGTATACTCGCCAAACTTCGTTGGTATAACGGGAATAAATTGATTAAAATTCATTTTTGCTAGCTTACGAATTGCATGAATAAATTCATCAGCGCGCAAGCATCAATATCTGTTTCTTTTAAAGCAAAAACGCCGTGGTCGGTTTCAATACGGGTTATTTTTCCTAATTGCTCAACAGACTTAGGTCGCAAATCATAATAATACATAATTACTTCAATAAATGAGTTCAATTCATCACCTTCTTACCGTCAAGCCACTTAGCTAGATTTGAAACAAACACCCTTGTTTCGTCCCACTGTCGGCTTGTTGCTTGAATCATCTTTTCCATCTCGTCTTCATTTTCTTCTTTAACTAGATATAATAATGATTCAAACTCATGTACACGCAACGATTCAGCTAGCAATACTCTTTGTTCTTCTTTTTTTAATTCTGCAATCCCATTCATGTGATCCAACAACGTATGAAGCGATTCTTGCCCATGAGCAACCATCCATTTGTTCATAAAACGAATTAATGACTCATAACCTTCAACAGGCTTCTGGTCACTTCCATTAACAACAAGCACCCCAAAGATTCCCTTACCACTATCTGGTGTTTCAAGCCAATCCATCACGGCATATCCACTTCATTATCCCCTATTAGTTTAAAGACATTCGTTGTTCGTTTCTGAGCTTCCCGGATAAACCCATTAATTTGATTTCGATGTTCTTTGGCAACATTTATTACCCGTTCGTTTAATTGTTCAAAATGAGGTTTTTCCCATTTCTTTTTCACTTTTTGTTTACGACCACATTCAATCATCCTACCTAGAAAACATCCCCAATTCTCTTCATGTCCTATTTGTCCATAAGGATCTTTTATTTCGTCATGAACTGTCACCATATAGTCATCAAATTGTACATACGCTGCACCATCTATTGTCCGCAACATCCGGTCCATGATGACATATGGCGTGACATTGCAACTGTCACGCCAATCAATATGCCATTTCATTAATGCTAAATCTTGCCAATAATGAATACGCTTTAATCCTCTATTGGTTTGCACTAACCCATCTCGATCAATTATAGCCTCTTCCCAGCCATAGCGTGTTTTTAATAGCTCAATCATAATCCACCTAATTTGCGGACACAGGGATATAGAGAATTTGCCTTCTTCAACCTTATCCGTTACTAAGTTATTGTATCGAGTTAACTGGCTAATAGAGAGCTCATAGCGTTCAGCAATCGATTCAAGCGTATCAGCTCTTGTATAATGCACATTTTCCACTTAGAGAACTGCTCTTCCTCATTCCGCAGCATACTTGTTAAATAGGACGCATTTTCATCACGTACCATTTTTTGAGCAGGCTTTTCGGTTTCATTTTTGCTTTCTACTTGCACTTCCTCTTTTTCATAACGTTCGGCAGTCTCTTCTTCTAACTCTTTTTATAACGTTCTGCAACCTCTTCTTCTAATTCTTTTTTATAACGTTCTGCAGCCTCTTCTTCTAATTCTTTTTTCATAACGTTCGGCAGTCTCTTCTACTAATTCTTTTTCATAACGTTCGGCAGTCTCTTCTTCTAATTCTTTTTCTTCATTTTTTGATTGAACGATGGAAGAAAAAGCCGAATAAATTGATCGTTCCTCTTCTTTCTCCTCTTCTGGTTCCATTTGAGTTGAATGTGCTTGAATCTCAACAAGATCTTCTTCGGTTAATTCGACTTCAGAGGGTTCAGAATGGTAAGTCTCTACAATATCTTGTTCAACAGATGCACTTGAGCGGTTAACCGGCTCTAACACCACTTCATTTGTGTCACTAGCATCATTTTTATATGCTTCAAATGAAAAAGCCGTTTCCATCACTTGCTCTTCTTCTTGCTCATAAACTTGCTCTTCCTCTTGTTCATACTCATCCCGCTCTATCGTTTCTTGTGACGCTTCTTCTGATTTCATTCCACTTATGCACACATCAGCGGTCAGCTGTATGCAGCCTTTTTCAGGAAGGTCATAATCAAAACTTGCAATTTCCACATAAATATCATCAACATGTTGAATACGTGCCATAGGAATCGTAATATCAATAGGAAATAAGTGTTCAATCTCACCAGTTCCCTCGCTTGTTACGTGTACTTCTCCGGATTGTCGAAAATCACTTAATTCCGAAAAAGACTCTTCTTCAGCATCCAAATCCTGTTCTGATTGATTTGCTTGATCTGCATGTTCTACTTTATATTCGCCAATGAAGCGCAAACCGCCTTTAATCGTGACATGCTCTCCATCTTGATTCACATAGATTTCAGGTGTTAATGACATCCCTAGAATCTCATCGATTTGCTGCCCTTTATTTAACCAAACAGAATCTTCTATGGAGAATGTCAAAGTTGACGACTGCTCTTGCGCCATAGTTTTTCCCCCTCATTTCATTGTTGTCCTTTTATACGTTGTACACTATAACGTCTATGAAAGAGAACAGCTAAATATACCAGTTCGAACCGAAAAAGGACATGGTTCCAAAAAAACCATGTCCCTCGCTCTTATAAAGTAGAAAATACACGTTCCGCAGCTTCAATTGTCGCTTCAATATCCGCATCACTATGCTCGGTTGATAAAAACATGCCTTCGAATTGAGATGGCGCAATTGAAATGCCTTCATTTAGCATCCCTTTGAAATAACGCGCAAACAAATCAAGGTCTGACGTTTGAGCTTCTTCAAAATTAGTTACTCGCTCGTTAGTGAAGAACAAACCGACCATCGAACCTGCGCGATTGATACTATGAGGAATTCCATACTTAGTTGCTGCCTTACCAATCCCTTCTTCTAAACGAGCGGCTTTTGCTTCAAACTCGCGATAATCAGCACGTGTCAGCTGAGAAAGTATAATAACCAGCAGTCATCGCTAGTGGATTCCCTGAAAGAGTACCCGCTTGATAAATCGGTCCACTTGGAGCAATCTGCTCCATGATTTCACGCTTGCCACCAAAAGCTCCCACCGGCAAACCTCCACCAATGACCTTTCCAAGGCACGTTAAGTCAGGCGTAACATCGAACTCCCCTTGCGCACATTCATAACCAACGCGGAAACCTGTCATTACCTCATCAAAAATTAATAAAGTGCCATTTTCCTCAGTCCACTCACGCAATGTTTCTAGAAAACAAGGTTCAGGAGGAACAACACCCATATTGCCAGCAACTGGCTCAATAATCACAGCAGCCAAGTCATCACCATACGTGTCCATCACATACCGAACGCTATCCAAATCATTGTAATGGACGGTCAATGTGTTTTGCGCAACAGAATCCGGCACGCCTGGACTGTCAGGCAACCCTAGTGTCGCTACACCAGATCCGGCTTTAATTAATAAAGAATCTCCATGGCCATGGTAACAACCAACAAACTTCAAAATCTTATTACGCCCTGTGTAGCCTCTCGCCAAACGAAGAGCACTCATTGTTGCCTCTGTACCGGAGTTAACCATCCGTACGACTTCAATTGACGGGACTCGGTCGATGACGAGCTCCGCTAAACGTGTTTCATACTCATGCGGTGCTCCAAAGCTTGTCCCAAGTTCAGTTGCTTTCTTTAACTGCTCAACAACACTTTCATTTGCATGACCAAGAATAAGCGGTCCCCAAGAAAGAACATAGTCAATATAATTATTGCCATCAATATCTGTAATGAGCGAACCTTTTCCTTGCTTCATATATACCGGGTTCATACCAACAGATTTAAAAGCTCTTACAGGCTATTAACGCCCCCTGGCATCAAAGGTTTAGCTTGCTCAAATGCTGCTTTCGATTTTTCATAGCTTGGCACGTTGATTCCTCCTATTGATTTGCTTCCAACAGCCATTTTGCTGCATCCTTGGCAAAGTAAGTCAAAATTAAATCCGCTCCAGCACGTTTCATACTTGTGAGCTTTTCAAGAGCAACTGCTCTCTCATCAATCCAGCCATTCTGTCCTGCTGCTTTTACCATCGCGTACTCTCCACTAACGTTATACGCAACGATCGGGAGACCCGTTTCATTTTTTACCTCTCGTACAATATCTAAATAAGACAAAGCGGGTTTAACAATTAGAAAATCAGCCCTTGTTCCACATCTGAACTGGCTTCTCTAAGAGCTTCTTCTCGGTTTGCTGGATCCATCTGATATGTTTTCCGATCACCAAAAGCTGGCGCGCTGTTGGCAGCATCTCGAAATGGGCCATAAAAAGCAGAAGCATATTTGACCGCATAAGACATAATCGGTATATGCGCATAGCCCGCTTCATCCAATCCTTGTCGAATCGCAGACACAAAACCATCCATCATATTAGAAGGCGCAATGATATCAGCACCTGCTTCAGCTTGTGAAACGGCTGTTTTAGCTAACAGCTCAAGGCTCTCATCATTTAACACATCGCCGTCTTCAATTAAGCCGCAATGCCCATGGTCTGTAAATTCACAAAGGCAAGTATCTGCAATGACAACCATATCGGGAAAAGATTGTTTGATTTGCCTAGTTGCTCGTTGGATAACGCCTTGGCTTGCATAGGCTTGCGATCCAACTTCATCTTTATGGTGGGGCAACCCAAACAAAATGATAGCCGGAATGCCCAGTTCTCGCACTTCTGCTACCTCTTCATTTAATCGATCGAGCGAAAATTGAAATACACCCGGCATCGATGATACTTCATTTCTTTTCCCTTGCTCTTCCGTAATAAAAATAGGGTAAATAAAATCGCCAGCATTCAATTCTGTTTCACGAATCATTTTTCGCATTGCAGGACTTTGACGAAGTGACGATGACGTTTAAACTCTAAGTTCATTGCTTATTCCCCCTTCTCTTGCTTAAGCATCGCTTGCAAAAGCCCTTCAGTCGTATATTCTGAAGCAACTATGAGCGGAGATAACCCCTCTTCTTTTGCTGCTCTCGCTGTAATTGGACCTATACAAGCTATTTTTTTCACATCTAGTTGTACTTCCGCTAAGATGGTAGCCAAATGTCTAGCTGTTGATGCACTAGTGACTGTTGCATAATCAAAACACCGCTGACTAAGAGCTTGTGCCTCTTGTTCTGCTTCCTCTGGCAAAACCGTGTCATAAACAATAAGCTCTGTCACATGGACACCAAATTTTTCTAACTGGTGCTTAATTGTTTGTCTGCCAAGCTGGCCTTTTACAACCAATATATTTGCCCCAGGATCAATGACACGCCATAATGCATTGGCAAGCGCACCCGCTTCGTACAAAGCCGGCACGAGATTCGGCTGAACACCCTTTTCCTTTAAAGAAATGGCTGTTTTTATGCCAACTGCTGCAACTAGCGGCTTTTCAAGCATTCCTTCAAAAAGCGTAAAGAAGAAACGAACGCCATTCGCACTCGTGAACACAATCCAATCAAATTGATTAATGCTATCAAACAACTTGTCCATTACAGATGTTCTTTTCCTCATTTTAACGTCAATCAACGGTAAAAAGGAAGTGACTGCACCAGCTTCCTCTAAAAGTGAGCCAAACAATTGCGCCTGTTCTTTTGCCCTTGTCACCAAAATTTGTTTCCCGGTAAGAGGTTTCACTGTACGTCCTGTTGCTCCTGGCGAACTGCATCTAGAATTTCATTTGCACCTTGCTTGGAAAGAATCTGGGCAATTTCAATACCAAGTTGTTTTGGTTCAGTTCCTGTCTTTGTTTCTTTCAAAATCGTCTTACCGTCTGGAGAGCCAACAAGTCCTGTTAACTGCACAGAACCATCTTCTAGCAAAACGGCATAACCACCAATTGGTACTTGGCAACCGCCATTCATCGTCTTAAGAAATGAACGTTCCGCAACAACCGCTTTTCCAGTAGCTTCGTGATGAAGCTTACCAAGCAAATCCACAACTTCTTCATCATTTTTTCTACACTCAAGACCAAGAGCACCTTGCCCAATTGCTGGTGTGCAAATGTCTTGATCTAAATATTCCGTTACAAGCTCCTGGCTATAGCCCAGGCGGTTCAATCCAGCAGCAGCAAGCACAATCGCAGAGAAATCTTCTTCTTTTAATTTTCTTAAACGCGTCTCCACATTTCCTCGAATCCATCTTACTTTCAGGTCCGGTCGCCTATTAAGAATCTGTGCGGAACGACGCAAGCTACTTGTTCCTACTATAGCTCCTGCAGGGAGCTCATCTAATGGTACATGATTTTCACTTACAAGTGCATCACGGGGATCTTCTCTGTCTGTAATAGCAGCAAGCATGAACTCATCAAGTAATTCTGAAGGAACATCTTTCATTGAGTGAACAGCGACATCGATTTCTTTTGAACGAAGTGCTTCTTCAATTTCTTTTACAAATAATCCCTTGCCGCCAACTTTTGATAGTGTCACATCAAGAATACGGTCCCCTTTTGTTACGATTTCTTTAATTTCAAATTCATAAGGGACACCAAGTTGTTTTAACTGGTCAATTACCCAATGTGTTTGTGTTAATGCTAATTTACTTCGGCGTGTACCAATCACTATTTTACGCATGAACTTCCTCCTTTAAAAACCCTCACCATGTATGAAAATCCGTATATTGTCCGCTCGCGATATAATTAATGAGCAGTACAATAAATGCAGCTAAATTAAGCCATATAGCTTTGTAGCCTTTCCCAACTATTGTTAAACGCAAATAAAAATAAAGCGCGTAGGCAGACAGTGCCGTAATCGATAAAAGTGTTTGCGCATCAATCCAAAAAACATTTTCATATTGGTTGTATGACCAAACCATGCCCCAAATAACACCGGAAAGGAAAAATGGAAAGCTAACGGCAGTTGTCATGAATGTACTTTTTTCAATTTGTGTCAATGATCCTAAACGTACTAGTTTTTTGCCCCATGATCGTTTTTTAAGAAGTTGGTGTTGCAATACATACAGAACGGATGTAGCCGCTGCTACAGCAAACCCAGTATAAGACAACAAAATAAAAACAACATGCAATACAAGCAGTTCCGAAGCAAGCAACGACTGGGGAACAGAATCATCAGATGAAACAAACAAGCTTCCAGACATAATTGCAAATCCAAGTACATTAATTACAAAGATAAGAAAATCCATTTTCACTTTCCAGTTTATGTAGATCGAAACAGTCACAATTGACCAGGCATAAAAAAACAGTCCTTCAAACGGTGTGGCGATAGGAAATCGACCTATCTCAAGCATCCGCATCACGAAGTAGACTGTTTGAAGACCCCAGACGAGACAAAGCAGCCAAAAAGCGATGCGGTTCGCTTTTTGGTTGTTTGCCATAAAATCAATGAAATAGCATAACAAGCTCAAACTATAAAGAACTACCGTAAATGGATAAACAAAATCCATTATCGCCTCCAAAATTACGTCCTTAAAGCGATGCTATCTTGTAGCGGGGAACGCTTTTCCTCTTTCCACACTTGTTCCAATTCATCTATTCTTGCTTGTTTATAGTGGAGCTCCAACTGTGTTTCCAATGCAAAAATGTCCGTAAATAATTCGAGCGATTGTTTTGCTTCTGGTTCAGAAGCAAGCTCTTTGACCTTTGTTAGAGGGTCACGTAAAAGCTGATTCACAATACTTTTCGTGTGTTTACGAAGCACTTTTAATTCTCTTTCGGTCAAATGAGGCAGCTTACGTTCGATGCTAATCATTGTTTCGCCTTGAATCTGTAACGCTTTTTCCCGAAGAGCAGTAATAATCGGTACAACTCCAAGCGTATTTAACCATGCCTTGTATTCATCGATTTCCGCTTCAATCATCAATTCGATCTTTTCAGCCTCTTTTTGTCTCTCTTGCTTGTTTGCTTCAACAATATTTTGCAAATCATCGATATCGTACAAATACACATCACTAAATGACGCAATGTCAGGATCTATATCACGAGGTACAGCTATATCAATCATAAATAAAGGTCGCCCTTTTCTCTTCTTCAAGGCTGATTGAGTATTTTCTTTCGTCAAAACAAAATCTCTTGAACCAGTCGAACTAATAAGCACATCTGCATGTTGCAACTCTTCATCGAGCCGTTCAAAAGTAGATGCTCGGCCATTATATCGCTTCGCTAAGTCTTCTGCTTTGCACGTGCTTCTATTCATTACCGTAATTGAAGCTGCTCCATTAGCGTGGAGATGCGTTGCCGTTAATTCACTCATTTTCCCTGCACCAACAATTAATACATGCTTACCTTCGAAGCTACCAAAGATCTTTTTACCAAGTTCAACACCTGCATAGCTGACTGAAACAGCTTGTGAAGAGATCTCCGTTGACGAATGAGCACGCTTACCAAGAGTGACAGCCTGTTTAAATAACTGATTGAATACGGTTCCAGTTACTTTTTGCTCTTGAGCTAGTAAAAACGCTTGTTTGGCTTGGCCCAGGATTTGTGTTTCCCCTATCACCATTGAATCAAGCCCACATGTTACTCGAAATAAATGTTCTACAGCATGGTCATCTTCTCTAATTGTTAAATAAGATGTAAGTTCTTGTTTGTCGATCGAAAACCAATCTGCTAGAAAGGTTTTAGTAAAATGGCGTCCGGTATGAAGCTGATCTGCTACAACATACAATTCTGTACGGTTACATGTTGAAAGAATACCACATTCCATAATGCTTTTTGCTGAGCGCAATTTCGCCAGAGCATCTGGTAGCTGTAACTCATCAAATGCGAGCTTCTCGCGTATTTCTACCGGGGCCGATTTATAATTCACTCCTACTACAATCGTGTGCATGTCATAAAGCCCCCTAAAGAACAATCCGTAACGGTCTTTCTCTTCTCTACTTTATCCAATAATAATTATATCATGCCTAGATTATAACATGTCTAAATAAGGACTCAAAATTTTTTGTGAACAAAAGAAGACTTTCAAGCTTTTATAAAAAGAAGCAGTGGAGTTTTCCACTGCTTAATTTTGCGAAACGCGTAAATGCGAAAGAATCGTGCGCCACGCTTCGTCTTTACCTTGCCCTGTTTCAGATGAAAACAACAAGAGCGGATCATTTGGATCTTTATTTAAGCTTTTAGCGATCACAGATAATTGCTTTTGTGCTTTACTTTTTGTCAATTTATCTGCTTTTGTTGCAACAAGTATAACAGGGATACCAAAATGCTTCATCCAATCATACATAAGTTGATCATCTTCTGAAGGTTTATGTCTTATATCAACAAGTTGCAGCACTGCCTTTAATTGTTCTCTTTCCGACAAATACTCTTCAATCATTCGTCCCCACGCAGCACGCTCTGTTTTTGAAACCTTCGCGTATCCATAACCAGGAACATCAACGAAATACAACCTCTCATTAATTTCATAGAAATTGAGTGTTTGTGTTTTGCCAGGCTGGCCCGAAGTACGGGCTAGCCCTTTTCTATTTAACATTTTATTAATAAATGATGATTTTCCAACATTCGAACGGCCAGCAAGTGCCAGTTCAGGAAACTGTGACTTAGGATATTGTTCTGGCTTAACTGCGACATGTTCTAGATCTGCTTTTGTGACTTTCATGCCTTACCTTCTTTCAGCGCTACTTTCAACACTTCATCCAAGTGCTCTACGGGAACAATAGATAGCTCCTTTCGAACACTTTCTGGGATATCATCAATGTCGCGCTCGTTATCTTTTGGAATGATGATTGTTTTGATGCCAGCACGGTGTGCACTCATCGCTTTTTCTTTTAACCCACCAATTGGAAGTACTCTGCCACGTAATGTAATTTCGCCAGTCATCCCGACTTCCCGATCAACATGTCTTCCAGTTAATGCAGAGATCAAGCAGTTGCCATGGTAATACCTGCGCTAGGTCCGTCTTTTGGTGTTGCTCCTTCCGGTACGTGAATATGAATATCAGTCTTTTCATTAAAACTGGAATCAATATTTAACTCATCTGATCTCGACCTGATATAGCTAAAAGCAGCTTGTGCCGATTCTTTCATTACATCGCCAAGTTTCCCTGTCAACGTTAATTTTCCTTTTCCAGGTACCGCTGACACTTCAATTGCTAAAGTAGTTCCTCCTGCAGCTGTATACGCAAGGCCTGTAGCAGCTCCTATTTGATCTTCGACTTCAGCCATACCATAACGGAAACGAGGTTTTCCTAGCATTGTTTCAACCATTTTATCTGTTAGTACAATTCGCTTACGTTCATTCATTACGACCATCTTCGCAGCTTTTCTGCATAATGTCGCGAGTTGCCGTTCTAAACCACGCACTCCAGCTTCTCTTGTATAATAACGAATCACTTTTTGCAACGATTCATCTTTTACTTGAAGCATTGATTTCGTTAAGCCATGTTCGTTCATTTGCTTTGGCAATAAATATTTTTTGGCAATCTCCCTTTTTTCCAATTCTGTGTAGCCAGGTATTGAAATGATTTCCATCCTATCAAGTAAAGGTGCAGGAATGGTACCGATATTATTTGCCGTTGTCACAAACATAACTTTCGAAAGATCGTATGATTCCTCAAGGTAATGGTCGCTAAACGTATTGTTCTGTTCAGGATCTAGAACTTCGAGTAAAGCAGAAGCGGGGTCTCCACGAAAATCTTGTGCCATTTTATCAATTTCATCAAGTAAAAAGACCGGATTAATCGTCTCTGCTCGTTTCATTCCCTGAATAAGGCGACCCGGCATTGCGCCGACATATGTACGGCGATGACCTCTAATTTCTGCCTCATCTCGAACACCACCTAGTGACATACGCACGAATTTCCGGTTAAGAGAGCGGGCAATCGAACGAGCAAGTGAGGTTTTCCCTACACCTGGAGGTCCAGCTAAGCAAAGAATCGGTCCTTTCATTGACTTAGTTAACTGCCGCACCGCTAAATATTCCAGCACCCGCTCTTTCACTTTTTCGAGTCCATAATGGTCTTCATTCAAGATTCCTTCTGCTTTGTTCACATCAAGTTGGTCTTCTGTCTCATTCGCCCAAGGAAGTTGGATTAACCAATCTAGGTAGGTTCTGAGTATCGAGCTTTCGCCAGCATTAGCGGGCATTTTTTCATAGCGCACAAGTTCTTTTGTTGCTTTTTCGTAAACATGATCTGGCATATTTGCCGCTTCAATTTTTTCTTTTAATTCAGCTATTTCGCCAGTGCGCCCTTCACGATCACCTAATTCCTTTTGGATGGCTTTCATCTGTTCACGAAGGTAGTATTCTTTTTGGGTTTTTTCCATTGATTTCTTAACACGCTGACCTATCTTTCGTTCAAGCCCAAGGACTTCTTGCTCATTTCCTAGAAGCTCAATTAATTTGTGAAGACGTTTATTTACTTTTAAAAGCTCCAGCAACTCTTGCTTTTGTTTTAGTTTTAACGTCAAATTAGCAGCAATTGTATCAGCAAACAATTCAGGGTTAACTGTTTCCTTTAACAAATTGACTGTTTCCTGCGATGCACGCTTGGATTGTTTAGCGAACTGTTCATACATGGATAGTAGCGTTCTCATTAATGCTTCCGCTTCAATGTCGCTTTCTTCTTGTTTAGCGAAAAGCGACACATCAACTACAAGCATATCTCCGTGATCCATGAACGCATTTATTTCTCCCCGTTGAATACCTTCAACCTGGATTCGAACCGTTCCATTTGCCAATTTTGATGATTGATTAATTTTGGCATACGTACCAACTTTATATAAATCTTCTTCTTCAGGCTCATCTTTTGCTGTTTGTTTTTGTGTAACTAAAAACAAATATTGATCATTATTTTTCGCTTCCTCTAATGCTTTTACAGATTTTTCACGTCCAACATCTAAATGCATAACTGACCCAGGAAAAATCAGGACACCACGCAAAGGAAGGAGCGGAACTCGTCGTTCAATTATTTGGTCAACCATCCGCATTGCACCTCCACCATTTCTATTACATATTCATTATTCATTGTATCTTCCATGTGTATCCCGCCAAAAGCAAGGATATACTCTTTTCTTTTTAATGCACATAATAGAGCGTCAGTCGTTTAGATTGACGCTCTACATTCATTATATTTCTTTTTCACATACAACCATCTACTCATTTTAGCTCATGAAGAACCCGTTTGTCTAATAGTTAGACTGTGAATGTACTTGGTGTTGCAAAAGTCTGGGCAGGGATGACTTCATTTTCTCTCGCACTCTCTAACAAAGCTAACTTAAGTACTTCATCAAAAGTAGTGACCGCATGAATTGTTACTCCTTCAATGTTTTGAAGCATCGCTTGTTCATTTTCTTTTGGAATAATGACTGTAGTCGCTCCAGCCTGTTTCGCCGCCTTTACTTTTGCAATCACCCCACCAATCGGCTTCACTTTCCCATGAATACTTAATTCACCTGTCATCGCCACTTCGTTGGATATTGGAAGATCATGAATACCAGAGTAAATACCAGTTGCGATCGCTATACCTGCTGAAGGACCATCAACCGGAGTCCCCCCTGGAAAGTTCACATGTATATCATAATCATCTGTACGCTCACCTTTTCGCTTTAAGACCGAAATCACATTTTCAACTGAAGAACGCGCCATACTTTTCCTGCGTATAGATCGGACTTGTGAACCAGATTGTTCCTCTTCGGCAATTCCTGTTATCGTTAACGTTCCATTTCCTTTTCGTTCCTGAACTAATACTTCGATTTCAAGCAATGCGCCACTGCTCGGTCCAGTAACTGCTAAACCGTTAACTAATCCGACCACTGGTTCACTATGAATTCTTCGTTCCGTCTTGGCGACATTTGGCTGGAATGAACAACCCACTCAATATCCTCGCATTGAATCGTCGTACGATTTTCTGCACGCGCGGCACCTACCGATATTTGCACGATATTTACGGTCTCTCTTCCATTTGTTGCATAAGAAGCGATTTTTGAAGCAGCTTGATCATCTAAAATCATAGCAGCTTTACTAGCAGCACGCTTGGCAATTTCTATAATTTCATTTGGATCAAGCGCCCTAAAAAAGACTTCCAAACAGCGTGAACGAATCGCCGGTGGCATTTCTTCCGGCTGTCTTGTAGTTGCTGCGATTAAACGAAAATCGGCAGGGAGACCTCTCTTAAAAATATCATGTATATGTGTTGGGATTTGATCATTCTCTGAACTATAATATGCACTTTCTAGGAAAACTTTGCGATCTTCAAGCACTTTTAGTAATTTATTTTGCTGAATCGTATGCAACTCGCCGATCTCATCGATAAAAAGGATGCCTCCGTGAGCTTTAGTGACGGCTCCTGGTTTCGGTTGAGGTACTCCTGCTTGTCCCATTGCTCCCGCTCCTTGATAAATAGGATCATGGACAGAACCGATTAATGGATCAGCTATTCCTCTTTCATCAAAACGAGACGTAGCTCCATCAAGTTCTACAAACACTGCTGTTGATTGAAATGGAGAATCACCATGCCTCTTGGCTTCATCCAGCACTAATCGTGCAGCTGCTGTTTTCCCTACACCTGGGGGACCATAAATGATTACATGTTGAGGGTTTGGTCCACAAAGTGCCATGCGCAGGTTTTTAACCCATCTTCTTGTCCAACAACCTCTGAAAGATTTTTTGGTCGGACTTTTTCTGCTAACGGTTCAGATAATCGAATCGCGCGCATTTTTTTCATTTTCTCGAGCTCTATTTTTGATTCTTTATCGATGTATGTTTTTTGGCTCCGTTGATTCTTTAATAAGTTCCAAAAGTATACCCCAATGACAATTCCAAAAAATAACTGAATGACTAATGCGATCGATGTAAAACCCATAGATGTTCATCCTCCTGAATACGTATGATGCTGTTAGTATTTCCTGGAGCATTGGAGTTAGTCTAAAACTTTAGCGCTCATTATTTCCAATTCTGAACATCTTGCAATAAAAGCAAAAAATCCCTTCCAGCATTAAAACTGAAAGGGATTTCTCATTATGCACTTTCTTTTGGTTTATCAAGTGTTAACTCAGTGCCATCGGCTGACTTAATAATTGGAGCTGCATTTTCTGTTATACATGCGCCGTGAACAATACACTTCACCGCATCTTCACGTGAAGGTAAATCAAACATTACATCAAGCATAATGCCTTCAATAATGGAACGTAACCCACGAGCTCCAGTTTTTCGTTCAATCGCCTTATTGGCAATTTCTTGTAATGCATCTTCTGTAAACTCAAGTTCTACATCATCAAGCTCAAGCAATTTCTGGTATTGCTTAACGAGTGCATTTTTTGGCTTTGTCAAAATCTCAACAAGCGCACTTGTATCAAGTGGAGTTAAGCTTGAGATAATTGGCAAACGACCAATAAATTCTGGAATTAAACCAAATCTCAACAGATCCTCTGGTAATACTTTCGCTAAATATTCGCCAGGTTTTAATTCATCTTGACTAGTATCTTCTGATCCAAACCCGATGACCTTTTTGCCAAGACGGCTTTTAATTATTTGTTCGATGCCATCAAATGCTCCTCCACAAATAAAGAGAACGTTTGTTGTATCGATTTGAATAAACTCTTGATGAGGATGTTTACGCCCACCTTGCGGAGGTACACTTGCTGTTGTACCTTCAAGAATTTTCAACAACGCTTGTTGCACACCTTCACCTGAAACATCACGAGTAATGGATGGGTTCTCTGACTTGCGGGCAACTTTGTCTATTTCATCAATATAAATAATACCCTTTTCCGCTTTTTCAACATCATAATCAGCAGCTTGGATCAGTTTAAGCAAGATATTTTCAACATCTTCCCCTACATAACCAGCTTCCGTTAATGAAGTTGCATCTGCAATTGCAAAAGGAACATTCAATATACGCGCTAGCGTTTGAGCGAGTAATGTTTTTCCACTTCCAGTTGGCCCAATCATCGTAATATTACTTTTTGAAAGCTCAACATCTTCTGAACGTGCCATCGAATTGATTCTCTTATAATGATTATAAACCGCAACAGCAAGAGACTTTTTAGCATCTCTTTGACCAATAACATAGTCATCGAGAATCGAACAGATTTCATTTGGCTTTGGAATCTCTTCTAGCTCTACTTCTTCATCCGTTCCAAGTTCTTCTTCTACAATTTCTGTACAAAGTTCAATACACTCATCACATATATACACACCAGGTCCAGCGACTAATTTCCTTACTTGATCCTGTGTTTTCCCACAAAACGAACACTTTAGCTGTCCTTTTTCTTCGTTAAACTTAAACATGACCTCACCCCTTACAGGATATTCTCTTTTTCTCGCTGAAATTCTGTCTGAGCGATGAAAAACTACAACGTCAAACTATTTTAGCATATCCAGAATCAACACTCTAGAAATATGCTCTATTATGTATTTTCTTGCTATGGCAAAGCACCTTGCGGACCACTCTGTTACCACCTCATTTGTTGATTGTACTTTACTTATTGCTTAATGTACAATTCAAGCTTCTCCGCTAAAATCCTTTTTTTTTGCCTTGTTTACAGCATGTTCATTTTTAAACAGGAACATACTTAAAATATGGAGAAAGGAATGTAAACATACCTGATCTGGTCAAACAATCTCTCTAACCAATTCTAAATTGATCATAAAAGAAAAAAACGCGGGCATGCAACCCGCGCCTTTTTGATTTATTCAGCTGTTTTACTATGATCAACAAGAACTTCAATTGCTTTACGCATCTTTAAGTCGCCCTTAACGTTCTCAAGTCCACCTTGCGCTGCAAGAAGAGCTTTAATCTCATCTGCAGAACGCTGATACATGTCAGCCATTTTTTGTACTTCTTCTTCTACTTCTTCTTCAGAAACCTCTACATTCTCTGCTTCAGAAATTGCTTCAAGGGTCAAGTTCACACGAACGCGCTTGCCAGCGTCTTCTTTGAACTGTTCACGCATATCTTCTTCCGTTTGACCAGAGAATTGGAAGTACATATCAAGACTCATGCCTTGTGATTGCAAACGTTGACCGAACTCTTGCAGCATACGATCCGTTTCGCTTGTTACCATTGCTTCCGGTACATTAATTTCCGCTTGTTCTGCTGCTTTTTCAAGTAAAGCGTCTCGTACAGCATTATCAGAATCCATTTTCTTTTGCTCTTCAAGCGTTGTACGAAGCTCTGTTTTAAGCTCGTCCAATGATTCTACTTTTTCGTTTGCGTCTTTAGCAAACTCATCATCAAGCGCTGGCAATTCCTTACGCTTAATGTCATGGATTTTCACTTTGAAAGTAGCCGGTTGACCTGCTAAATCTTCAGCGTGGTATTCTTCTGGGAAGGTCACTTCAACATCTTTTTCGTCACCTGATTTTAAACCAACAAGTTGTTCTTCGAATCCAGGAATAAATGAATTTGAGCCAATTTCAAGCGAATAATTTTCAGCTGTTCCGCCTTCAAATGCTTCTCCATTTGCATAACCAGCAAAATCAAGTACAGCAGTATCACCATCTTGAATTTCGCCTTCTTCAATGACAATTAATTCTGCATGGCGTTCTTGCAGCTTCGTTAATTCTTCTTGTACGTCTTCATCTGTTACTTCAGTGCTTGGAACTTCAACTTCAAGCCCTTTGTAATCGCCAAGTTTGACTTCTGGCTTAACAGTAACAGTTGCTTTGAATACAAGTGTTTCATTTTTGCCAATGCTTTCAACATCGATTTCAGGACGATCAACTGGAAAAATTCCAGCTTCCTCAACTGCACTTGCATAAGCATCAGGCAAAACAAAGTCAAGAGCATCTTGATATAGAGATTCAACACCAAATTGTTTTTCAAACAACCCTCTAGGCATTTTCCCTTTTCTAAATCCCGGTACGTTTACTTTCTGAACAACTTTTTTAAACGCTTTATCTAAAGCGTCGTTGACTTTATCTGCTTCGACTTCAATTGTTAAGACGCCTGTATTCTCTTCTGTTTTTTCCCATTTTGCAGACATGTTTATGTTCCCTCCAGCTTATTAATTCAAAATTACTTTATCACGTTTTTGACAACCATTCCATTATAACATAAAGGTTTGATCTTTCAATCGATAGGTTGATAAAATCTCTTATGTACGAAACCATTGGTTATTTTCTTGAGATTCGAGCAGAATATCTTGCTCAAGCGCTTCTATTTCATTAGAAGCTTCAAGCACATCAAATCGCTCGCATCCATAACAATCGACCATTTCTTTCTCATCTGAATCCATTCCAAGTCGCTCTGCTGCAACAAGATGAAATGCGCATGCCCATGCTTGTGCATTTTCAGCGGATGGTACGAATGGGTAAGTCAATAACAAATATGTATGGTGAAGTTGTTTAGCCATTTGCAATAAAACTGGATTCTCATGCTCAAGTTGGTGCTCAAGAGCAGCACGGATCTCTTTATCCACATCCCGCTCACCAGGTTCCTGCAAATCTTTTGGTATAAGTTTTAATGATTTACCTTCTCGATTAATGACAATCGGTTGCGTGTCCTGCCATTCATGGAGCAATTGTAAAGCATACGTGCGCATCAGTGGGTTCGCAAACTCATCACCGGCTAATTCGCGTACATCATCCAGCAGAGCTAAAAGGTTAAGCTCGCGCACTGTTTGAAGTGCTTTCCATTTAGCAGGTTCGTTTGTTGCATGGAGCCCAGCTCGCAATTCCAAAATGGTTTCTTTTTTATGTCCTTGATCAAGCAATGATTCATCATATGCTTTTGAGTCACTCATTTGCCTGCTGAAATGGAGTAATTCATAAAACGTCTCCGCATGTGCAGACGGCAAACGATTTTCTCCTAAAATGGTCTCAAGCAAATGAACAACTTCTTCATAACGCGAAAGTTGGATAAGTAGAGATACATGGACTTGCAATGTTTCATAATAGTCGCCAATTCCTTCATTTAAAAGAGCCTTCGTTTTCTCAACCGCTTCTGCTTGGCGGTTTAGTTCAATCAGACTCAAAACAACACCAAAACGCGCCTGCGGGTTAGTAGGCTCGTGGGTCTCAGCTTGAGTAAACAATTGCAGTGACCTATCTGCATGTTTTTGTTTTAATTCGTCCATCCCTTCTTCAACTAGGCGCTTTACCAACCCAGGAAATAGAATGAGGTTTTTTTCATCTTGCTTCTTATCCGTCACGTAAATCGCCCGCTTTCTCCTATTCCATTAATGTATCACGGCTCCTATAAAGTATACAAATTCTACCTTACTTCTATTCGCTATTCGTTCCCCAAACCCTGCTAAATCAAACATAAGAAGCTCCCAGACAACGCCAGGGAGCAAATTTTTAACGGCTGTTCTCATAGGCCGTAATTTGGTTTCCATATTTTAACGTTAAACTAATTTCATCCCATCCATTTAATAACATATCGCGCCAATAGGAATCCATTTCAAACTTCGTCTCCAACTTGCCACATAATATCTTTTTCTGTTCTAAATCAACAACGATTTCCCCATGCTGCTCTTTGGCAACTTCCATCCATCGTTTTGTATCTTCTGCTGAAAGCGTAATTGGCAACAAGCCGTTTTTAACGCAGTTATTATAAAAAATATCTGCAAAACTCGGAGCAATGATCACGCTGAATCCATAATCATATAAGGCCCAAGGAGCATGCTCACGAGAAGAACCACACCCAAAGTTATGCCCACCTATTAATATACTTGCTCCTCTAGCTTCAGGCTGATTTAATTCGAAAGAAGGGTTTTCTACACCATCGGATAAGAAGCGCCAATCATAAAAGAGGAACTGCCCAAAACCAGTTCTCTCCACACGCTTCAAAAATTGTTTTGGAATAATCTGATCCGTATCAACGTTCACTCGATCAAGAACAACAGCCTTGCCTTTGTGTACACGAAATGGTTCCATCAACGTTCACCAACCTTTTCCATACTTCTGACATCTACAAATTGTCCTGCGATTGCCGCCGCCGCTGCCATCGGCGGACTTACAAGATGGGTTCTCGCTCCTTTTCCTTGTCTACCTTCGAAATTACGATTGGATGTGGAAGCACAACGTTCTCCTTCTGGACAATGTCTGGATTCATACTTAGGCACATACTACACCCAGAGCTACGCCACTCAAATCCCGCTTCAATAAATACTTTGTCTAGCCCTTCTTCTTCGGCTCTTTTTTTAACCCGTTCCGAACCAGGTACGACAAGGGCACGCACTCCTTTTGCCACTTTTCTTCCATTAATAATTGCCGCTGCATCCCTTAGATCACTTAAACGAGAATTCGTACAAGAACCAATAAAAACATGTTGAATCTCAATTGAATGAATAGGGGTCCCAGGCGTCAGTTGCATATACTCAAGCGCTTGGCTAATAGCACGTGATTCTGATTCAGATCGTCCATCTTTAGGGTCAGGAACTGTTTGTGAAATTGAAAGTCCTTGCCCAGGATTCGTTCCCCAAGTAACCATTGGTTCTATTGTAGATGCATCAATCGTTAATGAACGATCGTATGATGCACCCACATCAGTAGCAAGCGACGACCAATATGATACACGTTCCTCAAAAGCTTTTCCTGTAGGAACTTTACTTCTTCCTCGCAAATAATCAAAAGTTACTTGGTCTGGACTAATTAATCCCGCTTTTGCGCCAGCTCGATGGACATATTACAGATCGTCATTCTTTCTTCCATCGTCATTCCTCGAATAGCCTCACCAGTAAATTCAATAATTGAACCTGTCCCCACATCAACACCAAACTTAGAAATAATTGCTAAGATCACATCTTTTGCAGTAATGCCTAATCCAAGTTTTCCTGATAAACGGATTTCTAGCGTTTTTGGTTTTGATTGCCAAATGGTTTGTGTCGCTAACACATGCTCCACTTCACTTGTACCGATTCCAAATGCGATTGCACCAAAAGCTCCGTGTGTGGATGTATGACTGTCACCACAAACAATGACATGCCCTGGTTGAGTAAGTCCCAATTCCGGCCCTATAATATGAACAATTCCGTTTTCAGGATGATCAAGATCAGCAATTTCAATATCAAATTCGCTGCAATTTGCAGCCAGCGTATCCATTTGCGTTTGCGCAATCCGATCTCGGATATCATATCTATTTACTGTCGGTACATTGTGATCCATCGTTGCATACGTTTTTTCAGGA